>JACPRI010000267.1 GCA_016190065.1 Verrucomicrobiota bacterium | reverse complement strand
CGCACAGCGATACCAATGCGCGCCGAGCCTTCCGCCGCTGGAGTTCCTTCAGGCTGCTCAAAATCAATCTTGCGCCAGTCGCGCCGACCGGATGGCCCATGGCAATAGCGCCGCCATTGACGTTGAGTTTACCTTTTGCAATCGCTCCGAGCGGCGCCGCTCGGCCCAACATTTTTCGCGCGAACTTTTCCGATGCCGCGGCCTTCAAAACCGCCAGCGTCTGCGCCGCGAATGCTTCATTGATTTCGATCAGATCGGCGTCTTCCACTTTCCCTCCGCATTGAGCTTCGGCTTTGGCCATGGCAAAGACAGGGCCTAAACCCATCCTTGAAGGATCGCATCCGGCGTACGCGTAACCCAACAGCAAGCCGAGAGGCGTGAGGCCGAGTCGCGACGCTCGTTCCTCAGTCATGACCAGCAGCGCCACGGCGCCATCGGTGATTTGCGAAGAATTGCCGGCGGTGACGGTTCCGAATTTGCGGTCGAAAACCGGTTTGAGTTTTTCCAACGCGGCCATGGTTTGATTCGCCCGCGGGCCGTTGTCGTGGACGACCGGAGCGCCGTTCGGCAGATAGACAGGACAAATCTCCTCTGCGTGTTTGTCGCGGGCAGCCACCGCGCGAACGTGAGATTCGAGCGCGAAAGCGTCCTGGGTTTCGCGGCGGACGTCGAACTCGCGCGCGAGCAATTCCGCGGTTTCGCCCATGTTCAGGCCGCAAACCGGATCGGTCAGGCCGAGCTGCAAACCGATGCGCGGTTTGAAGTCGGCCGGCCGAAACGCGGCCAGCGCGCGGAGCGTTTGGAGGAAAGTTTTGGATCGGGCCAGTTTCGCAAATTTATCCGCCGCGCTTGGCCGATAAAGCAAGGGCACGTTCGACATGCTTTCGGCTCCGCCAACAAGAAAGATCGATCCTCGGCCAGCCTGCATTTTTTCGAAAGCTTGCGTGAACGCTTCGCAGCCCGAAGCGCAGTTGCGGTGGACGGTGATCGCCGGGACGCGCTCCGGGACACCCGCTCGCAGCGCAATGACGCGCGCGACATTGGCGGCATCCGCGGGCTGAGCGACGCACCCGAAGATGACTTCGTCGATCAACCCGGGATCAAGGCCCGTGCGAGTGAGGAGAGCATTGACGGCGACGCGACCGAGTTCGTCCGCGCCGAGGCGCGCGAAGTCGGTACCGGCTTTGCAAAACGGAGTGCGAACGCCATCGACGATCACCAGGCGTTGGGGGTTCATGCGGCCACCTCCAGTTTATCGGTGGCGCCGGCGCCGTTGAGCGCCTCATTCTGCTCACTTCGGCTGTCGCCGGCGGTCGCGGAAGAGTCGGAAGGGCGGTGGTCCACGATTTTTTGTTCTTTGAGCTGCCGGCCCACGCCGTGGAGTTCGCGCATCTCCTCCGCGCAGTGGAAAACGACGCGGTTGGGATGAACCTCCGTTTGCTCCACCACCCGGATGTTTAGATCGCGAACGAGATGTTCTTCGTCGGCGCCGTTTGTCTTCTGGACGTGCAACACGAGTTCATCCACCTCCATCGGGTCGTCGTGGCGCTTCCTGAGTTCCACTTGCCATGCGCCGACGCCGGGCACGTCGTCGAGCACGTGTTCCAGTTGGTTGAAATCCACCAGCGTGCCTTTGAGTTTGTCGAGCCGCATTTCCTTCACCTCGGCACTCCGGGAGATTTTGCCAACGAGTCGAGGCACGGAGCGTCCGCAGTGCGGGCAAGGCTCGTATGTGAGTCCGCCGTCAATGAAATCGCCGGTGCGATAGCGCAACAGGACGGTGCCGCGGGCATCGAGCGGCGTGAAGACAATCTCGCCAGGATGGCCGCTGGGCACGACCTCGCCGCTTTGCGGATCGATGATCTCGATGACGCCGAGATCGGGATAGAGGTGGTAGCCGCCGGGCGCCTGGTCGCGCGGGAACGGACATTCCGCCCAGGCCATTTTCGCTTCGGTGAATCCATAGACGCCGAGCACGTCCGCGTTCGGCGAGCCAAGTTCGGCGGCCAGGTGGCGAAGTTTTAGGCGCATGCCGTCGGACACTTTCTCACCGCCGAGAACGATCCGGCGGAGGTTCTCCCAGTGCAGGCCTTGCTCGGCGGCCTGGTGGAGGACGTGGTACATGAAGGTCGGCATGCCGATGAGCACGTCGGGTTTGAGTTTGCGGAGGAATCGCAAATTGCCTTCCGTGCCCATGACTTTGCCGCCACCGGTGCTGACGACCAGAGCGCCAAAGGCCGCGCCGCCGTAGTGCGTTTGCCAAAAGGCAAGGTGCGGCGCATACGGAAACATGTTGATCATGCGAAAATCGCTTTGGCCGCCGCACACTTCAAAAAGCCGCAGACCGCTCGCCATCAAGTTCGCCAGGTCATGGCGCGTGTAAAGAACCGGAATCGGGTCGGCCGAGCGTCCGGTCGTGCTCGTCATGAAGATCGGCCGAAATTCCCGCTCGAATCCCCGTTTGACCTGGGCGCGGCCCTGGCGCAACGCGTGGAGAATGTCGAGGGGCGGCGGGCCAGGACCTTTTCATCCGGAATGAGAATGAACTCTCTGGCTCTTTGAGGATGATCGGGCGTGTTGAGCAAGTCGGCCTTGGACGTGAAAGGGATGCTCTGCAAATCCTCCAGCGAGCGAATCGAGTCGGCGCTCAGGCCGTGGTGTTGGAAGACGGCCCGGTAGTGCGCAGAAAATGGCAGGACCACTTGCCGCAAGTAGCGGCGCAGCGTTTCGGCTTGCCGACGCCGGATGACTTTTTCAGGCGGCCGCAGCCATGGCGAGTTGAGACGAGGTGTGTTCATCGGAGGATTCCGGGGCGCGCAAGAGGGATTTTATTTCATCCAGATGCTCTTCGGCGACGCGCCGGCCAAGGGCGATATATTTGGCGGGGTGGGTGAAATCGTGCCAACTGGCGTCGCACGCCAGCGGGCGAAGGACCAAGTGCGCCTGGCGGCAGGCGGCTTCGGCCACGCTCATTTGCGCGCCGTAGAAAGCGTGCAGCAAATTGTCCAGAATATTGCCGTGCGCAAAATAGTTGAGGTGCCGGTTGACCGCCCGGAGGAACCAGCCGCGTTTGGGCCGCAATTCGGATTGTTCCCGTTCCATCTCGCGGCAACATCCCAGATAGGCCGGCGTGGGGATCGTGTTCACCGCCAGGATGCGATCGACGCCCATTTCCCTCAGCACGTCCACGGGCAGCGGATCCGTGATGCCGCCGTCGATGTAGGTTTCGGTCCCAATCTTCACCGGCACGCAAAGTCCGGGAATCGCGCAACTCGCGTGAACGGCGGCGGCGACTTCGCCGCTGGAGAAAACCACGCGTTCCAGCGTGGTGAGGTTGGTGGCGACGATTCGCAGCGGACGAGCCAGGCCACCGAATTCCGCGTCGCCGACGGATTTTTTCAGGCGCTTCTTGACCGCTTCACCGCGAATGAATCCGGCCCGCGGCGGGAAAACCGGGTCGATCAAAGGCAGCCAACCCCAGCGGCCTTCGATCTCGCGGGCGAGCTTTTCCATTTGCACCCCGTTGTGGCCCGTGGCCCAAACCGCCGCCACATAGGCCCCCATGCTGCAACCGACCACCACATCCACGGGGATTCCGTTTTCCTCCAGCACCTGGATCACCCCGATGTGCGCCAGCCCTTTTGCGCCGCCGGAGGACAGCGCCAGACCCACTCGAAGGACGCGGGCTTCGGAGCGCTTCCTATCGAACGTCGAACTAAGACAAGGGCTTGCTGGGACTTCAGTTGGTTCGACGTTCGACGTTCGATGTTGGGAGTTCGATGTTCCAACGGCACAATCCGAACGTCCAACATCGATTGTCGAACGTTGAACGCTGAGCGGTTCGTGGAGAGGAGCGACGTTTTCACTGGGTTTCCCCTCTGCTTGATTCTCTCTCCACTCATGCCGCGCGGGGAGAGGAAGCAGGGCATCGGGGATGTGCGAGGCGCTAGGAGGATTCGAGAGCAGTTCTCTTTCCCGATCTTCGGTGTCGATTCCTCTTTGAAGCTGAGCGTTCATTTCCGTCGCCTGCCGACGACGGAAAGCAAACTGAATGCACTCCTGTGCCTAGACCCTCGAGGGGGTCTGCGGCTGACCGTCGCCGGTCTTGGTTGTCCTCGCTCTACGCATTTGTTGTCTGTCCTAAGGCAATATAAGTCGCGACTTCTTCGCGTCAAATTTTCGGCCAATATTTTTTGCACCGCGTGCTTTTGAGCGGCTCTGGAGAGATTCCGCGCGGCGGAGCGCGGAGCCACCACTGTTGAATTAAGAAATGAAACTGAAGAGGGCGTTTGGATTTCTCCCTCTCTTCCCTGGCAAGGGGGCAGAGGGCCGGGGAGAGGAGGGCCGACTTTATTGAGTTTCCCCTCTCCTCGATCCTCTCCCCACTCGTTCCTCGCGGGGAGAGGAAGCAGATCAGTGCCTGCCGTGCCGCAGAATTCGACAACGGCGGAGCGCGGCTCTGTGAGGCGCAGCGCGTCCGAATGCCGAACTGCCGCGGACCTATTCCAGCGCGGGCGAAACGCCGGGGCCGCCGCGGATCGCCGACCTGTGGTCGGATCGCTCGTCAAGCCGCGCGCGCTCGATTGATGGTTCACGAAACTTTTCATCCAAAAAATCCAGAACAACCGAATCAATGCAGGGCAGGAAGAGCAGGGCGGAATAATGTCCGGCCCAGACTTTCATGAGCCGGGGTTTTCCCATTGCCTTCCACAATTCCAGTCCTTTCTCATACGGCACGACCGTGTCACGCGTCGCGAGCACCATCGTCACTTTCCCGGGATCGACCGAGGGGGCGAGTTTCAAGGGGTCGTAAGTGATCAAGGCGTTGAGCGTTCGCTCGCCTTCTTCGGGAGTGAGCTGGTGCTTCTCCAGCAAGCGTTGGCAGCGCTTCGCCAGGCCGCGCTCGGTGGTGTGCGTGAAGATATATCCGAGATCGCCGCCGACCAATCCGAGCACCGCGGCGCGGATGTCGTCGGAGAACGGCAAAACCAGCGCGGCTTTGATCGCGCCGAAACTCACTCCAAAAAGGCCCAGCCGGGAGCGATCCACGCCAGGCTGCCGTTTCATCCAATCGATCAGGCTGCGTGTTTCCAGGACCATGTTTTGCAGCAAGCGATCGACGTCTTCCGGACTGCGAATGTCTCGCCCCAATTCCTTGTCCCGATGGGCCAGAGCCGCCGCGTAACCGTGGCGTGAGAACAGCGCCGCGAAATGCTCTTCCAGGGCGTACTTGCCTCCCCCCAGAATGGGCAAAATGGCGATCGCCGGCACCGGGCGGCCGCTCTGCGGCGCGCGAGGGAGGTACCAATCCACCACGTTGGTGTGCGATAACTCGCCGTCCCGATAGGCCATGGTGACTCGCTCGACGCGGTAGGCGGACTTCTGAACCCGAAGAGATCGCGACAATTCCTCCGCGGAGATTCGTGCTGAAGACTGGTAGTTCGGGGGCAGCGGCGCCGGCGCGCGCGCTCGCCGTGGCATGGCGTAATGCGCACAACCGCCCAGCAGGAGCGTGGCCAGCAGCGTCAGCGCCTGCCAGCGGTGAAATCTCAGAACGTGGGCGGAAATCCACCGAGGACCGTCCGTCCTCCTCCTCCTCGTCGTCGTCCTCGAATGCCGGCCCACAATCGAGGACGAGGACGCTGGGGCGAATTCACTTTTCGTGCACGTCTTCAAAGACCGAGATGCAGCCGAGTTCATACGGTGTCTGTAATTCAAAAACGCTTCTGGAGAGCGAACAGGATTTGCATTTGATTCTCCGGCGGAGCGTTCGCAATGACAGGCATGCGAATCGCCGCCGTGAAATAGCCGTTCTTCATGATCTTGCTGACGCCGAACGACGCGTGGATCAACTTGCCGTCGTAGTCTTCGCACTTCAGACCCTGCGTCGCGACCCAGGAATGGCCGAGAGGAATTTGCGTGACCAACCCGGCTTCTTTGACGCTGGCGCGCAGGCCGATATCTACGTCTCTGGAACGAATCGTGGCGAGGACTGCCGGATCCGTCCGGAACGGGCGAAATTGCAAGCTGGCGTGCCGGGGGAACCTTCCCGGCTCGCTGCGCTCGGTTCCGGGAACGCCCTCGCTGGGATTGAACGGATCGCGCAGTTTTCCCAGATCAATCCGGTCCAGGAGGGAATAGTAAATCGCATCCCGCAGGCGTTCGGGAAACAGCGATTCCAGAAGGTCCTCCGCGCGCATGCTGCGGAGGGCGATTTCGCGCGCGGCTTCGCGGCCGGCGCGTTTCATCACATTTGCCATGGGTTCGCCCAGGATTTCGGAAGAAACCGTGCGCTGTTCGAGGGCTTCCTGGAAAGGGCCGATGAGGTTGTGCAGGGTGAAATAGTTGGTGGCATAGTACGCCAGGCGGTGATCGAGAATGTCCGGAGCGTTGCGCCCCACGGCAGGCTTGAAGGACGCGGAGGCCTTCGCGACCGCCGTCGGCGAAGGCTCGGCGATGACGGGTTCCTGCGCGGCGTTGTTCACTTGATAAGCGCAGACCAAAACGAAAATCAGCCAGCGAGCCCCTCGCGAAGCCGACTGGGCGCAAACTCCCAGATGCTGAACGTCGTTCTGATAAACCCTCGCATGTTTTGGAGAGCACGACCGGCGGTTCGCTTGCCTGCGCTTCGAGGTCAACTGCGGCGTGCCCCCGCGCCCGCCTTCGGACCCGAGCGCCGCGGCGGCTGCGCTTTCCTCAAACATCGAATTACGAATGGGCCGATACATCTTTGGCCTTCGCACTTGGCGCTCGTCCACCGCTTACTCGCTTCAATTAATAGCACGACTTCGGCCAACTTTTAGTGGGGTGAACTCCTCAGCGTGAGGGACGAGAGAACCTGTTGAGCAACTCAACCTGTCAGCTTGGCTGTGAGAGGTGATCCATCATGGGATTGACTTGCTGGCCGGAAATCACCCCAATATCGCCAGGATCTACAGTTTCGATGCGGCGAACAAGACTGAGGTCGCTTCTGTCGAAACCAGAAAACTTGAATGAAAACCTGAAACGCTACCGCAATGAAAAGAATCCATCTCCCCTCCCTGTTCTGGGTCGCTGTGCTTTGTCTGAGTTCTCTCGCGTTCAAGGCGGCGGCGGCAGATGTCCTCACGCCTTGTTTCCTCAAGGTGTCGATTTACACCAACCTGCCCGGCGCCGCCGTGACCGATTTCACCGGCGATCCCACCTATCCGGCCAAGCCCGGCGAAGTTCGTTATCTCAGAGCCTTCAACACCCGCGATGCCATTCCCAATGACACGCTGCAAGATTTCGGCGGCCGCATCGAAGGTTTTCTGACGCCGCTTGAATCCGGCGAGTATCACTTTTTCCTGCGCAGCGATTCGCAGTCCCAACTCTGGATCAGCTCGGATGACAAGGAGGCCAACGCCGCCCAGATTGCGGAAGAGCCGGACCGTGGCGACCCCTTCATGGAACCGGACGCCGGAGACTCGGCGACTTCGCCACCCGTGGCGCTGGTGGCCGGCAAGCGCTACTTCATCATGGTCCTTTACAAAGGTAATAGCGGCGGCGGCAACAGCACCGACTTCGCCCAGGTCGCCTGGCGGAAGGTCGGGGATACGACGCGAGCGTTGTTGTTGAAACCCATTCCCGCGGCGTTTCTCTCGACCATGGCGAGCGATGCTCAGGCCTCCAAGGTCACGATCACTCTGCAACCCAAAGACGTGTCCGGCGAAGAAAACTCGAAGGTCACTTTCGTCTGCGTCGCCACGAACGCACCGGCCGCCCCGTTGTGCATCCAATGGCAACGCAACGGCGTCAATATCCCGGGAGCGACGGGGACTAATTACACGCGGTTCCTCGACAAGGCTGACCACGGAGTAAAATTCCGGGCTGTCATTGCGGTGCCCGGCGCCTCGATGAACAGCGCCGAAGTCACGGCCACGGTCACGGACGACAAAACGCGGCCCACAATCGCCGCGGCCAAAGGCGGTCCCAACCGGCCTGAAGTCACGCTGACATTTTCGGAAAGAGTCAATCCCACGACCGCTACGGCAACGGCGAACTACAAAATCGCCGCCGCAAACGGCGCTGCTCTTGCCGTGACCGCGGCGGCATTGTCCGCCGATCGGACTCAGGTCACGCTGCAGACGGCCCAACAAACTCCCGGAACCGAATACACCGTCACGGTGAACAACGTCACCGACCTTGCCGCCGCAGCTCCGAACGCCGTGGCCGCGAATACGACCGCGAAATTCTTCGCGCGCGGGCCACTGATCCAGGGCGAGGACGGCTTCGTCGTTTGGGAAGCGGAAGATTACGACCGCAACCCGGATGGCCTGTGGTTCGCCGACACCGAACGCGGCGTCGCTTCGGGCGGAGTTTCCATGGTCAATTACAATGGGGCGGGCGGTGGCGAGAACAACACCAAGCTGGAATACGACATTTTCTTCCCGCAGACCGGCACGAACATCATCTGGTGGCGCTTCAGCGGCAACGATGGCAACGACGACTCCGCCTGGATTCATCTGGACGGAGCGCGTCCCGTCGGACGGGAAGCGGGCAATTTGGCGGCGATAGGCGGAACGGGGACAAGCCTCGCGGGCAATTGGGGCTGGACCGCGAGCCCGTTCGAGGGTGGCGGCCAAATGACCTTCGTCATCGACACGCCGGGCGTTCACAGCATCGCCATCGCGCGGCGCGAAGATGGATCCTATGTCGATAAGTTTGTTATTACCAGGAACCCGGGTTTCAATCCCACGACTGTGTTTGGCGCGTTTGGTCCGCCCCTCACGCTGCGCCAAGGCGAACCGCTTCCGCCCGGCCTCACTTTCGAGATCACCCAGCAGCCTGCGAGTGTCACCGGACTCGAACATTCAGCGATCTCCATCGTGGCTCAAGTGGCCTTGCCGCAAGGAGTCCTTTCCAGCACCCAGTGGCAACGCAAACAGGGCAACGCCTTCGCCGACATCCCCGGCGCCACGCTCCAGACGAACACCATCTCCCGTTTGACGATGGATTGGAATGGCGCCGTGCTTCGTTTGAAGGTCAGCAGCAGTGGGGTCACAAAATACTCCGACGAAGCCACCATTACCGTGACACCGGAAACGACTCCGCCGGATTTATTGGCGGCCACGGGACTGGCCTTGCAGAACCGCGTCACGCTGCGCTTTTCCGAACCGCTGAACGCGGCAACCGCCGGAACAGCGGGCAATTATCAAATCACCGGTTCTTCCGGCGCTTTGGCCGTCACGTCGGCGACCGTCCTGCCGGGGCAACGCAGCGTTATGCTCGCAACCGGCGCACAGACCGTTGGCACAAAGTACACTGTCACCGTGTCCCGCGTGACTGACCAGGCAGCCACGCCGAACGCGATCGTGAATGGCACGGCGAAGTTTTACAGCCTGGGCGCGCTGCAGCCTCAGGGAGCGGATGGGCTGCTTGTTTTCGAAGCGGAAGCTTACGATCGCAATCTGGACAACCTCTGGGTCGAAAACAACTCGCGGGGCAATCCTTCCGGAGGGATTTCCGTGGTCGTTCCCACGGGCGGCAGCGAAACCGCGACTCAACTCGAATACGATCTCAATTTCACCAAGACCGGCACCAACATTCTCTGGTATCGCGCCAGCGGCAATGATGGCAGCTCCGATTCGTCCTGGTTCTGGATTGACGGGGCGCGCCCAGCCAACCGGGCGACGGCCAATCAGGCCAGCATGTCCGGATTTGGCAGCCAGCAAGATTTCGTCTGGCGCAGCGCGCCGCAGGAAGGCGGCGGCCAGTACACGTTCGTGATCAATACTACCGGGCCGCACATCGTCGGACTCGGACGCCGCGAGAATAATGCGCACTTCGACAAGTTTGCCATCACGACTGACCCGGCTTTCAATCCTAACGACTACGGTCCTTTCGGTCCGCCAGAGACGCGAGCGGGTTCACCGGCGTTGCCGACGCTGACGATCACCTCTCCTGTCGCCAATGCGCAGTTCGAGGCCGGGGCCGACATTCCGATCACAGTGGCCGTCTCGCAGACGACACGGGTGATCACGAAAGTGGAATTCTTCCGCGCCACGGCCAAGATCGGTGAATCGGCGGCGAGTCCGTACAACTTCACCTGGCAAAACGCGCCGGCAGGGACGAACAACATCACTGCGCGGCTCACCGATGATGTGGGGGACGTGGTGGGTTCCCGGGCAGTGGCTGTCATCGTGAATCCGGCCGCGGGCGGCCCTGCGCCGAAGTTCACGGCTTTTCGCATCCAGGGGGGAAACCTCGTCCTCGAGTGGACCGGCACCGGACGGCTTCAGTCCTCTCCCGTGCTTCCCGGACAGTGGGTTGATGTCCCGAATGCAGCCAGCCCGTTCACCGTGGCTCCCAGCGGCCCGCAACGATTTTACCGAGTGGCGCAGTGAAGCATTCCGGTAGCAGGGACGCGTGCCACCGCGTCCCTGATATCATGCCAACAGCCCCAAAAAGTCCGGGACGGAGTGGAATCCGTCCCAAATTCTTCCTATGAAAACCCCATCCGCCGCGCTCATTGTCCTCACGTCTCAAGTGGCTCTGCTTTATGCAGCGCTCGCGGCATCGGACGCGGCCGACCTTCAAACTCGCGCCCGCAGCGCGTTGGTTCAATCGTCCGGCCAAATCAGCGTCCCTGGCCTTCGCCAGCCGGTGACGATTCTTCGCGATCCCTGGGGGGTGGCGCATATTTACGCCGAGACTCAGGCCGACCTTTTTTTCGCCCAGGGCTTCGTCGCCGCCCAGGATCGCCTTTGGCAACTCGATCTGTGGCGTCGCGTCGGCGAAGGCAAGCTCGCGGAAATCCTTGGACCCAGAGCCGTGGAGCGCGACCGGTTCGCCCGCTTGCTGCGCTACCGGGGCGACATGAACAAAGAATTCGCCAGCTATGCGCCGGACGGACGCGAAATCATCGAGGCCTTCGTGCGCGGCGTGAATTTCTTTATCCAATCCAGCCGCGACAAACTCCCCATCGAATTCCAACTTACCGGGATCAGGCCGGAGCCCTGGACACCCGAAGTCTGCGTGACGCGCATGGCCGGCTACATCATGACGCGCAATGCCGGCCTGGAAGTGGCGCGCGCGCGATTGATCCGCGAGCTGGGAGCCGCGGCCGTGGATGAATTGGTCCCGACCGATCCGTTCCGTCCGCTCCAAATCCCCGTTGGCCTCGATTTGGAAGGGATCGACGCCCGGATTCTCGGCACGGCCACGGCCGCCGGCGCGGCCATCCGATTCGATCCTCTCGACGGGAGCAACAATTGGGTCGTGGATGGCGCGCTCACGACGACGGGCAAGCCGCTCCTCGCGAACGACCCGCATCGCCCGGTCATGCTGCCAAGTCTGCGCTACCTCGTCCATTTGGCCGGTGCGGGATGGAATGTCATCGGCAGCGGTGAACCGGCGCTGCCCGGCGTCGCCATCGGCCACAACGAACGGATTGGGTGGGGCATCACGATTTACGGCCTTGATCAGCAAGACCTCTACGTGGAGGAGACGAATCCGAACAACCCGAACGAATACCGAAGGCGCGGACGCTGGGCGCCGATGCGCGTTGCGCGCGAACAAATCAAAGTGAAAGGCGCGGCTCAGCCGGTCGAGGTGACGCTCAAGTTCACCGCCCACGGTCCGGTGATTTACGAGGATACAAACCGCCATCGGGCGTATGCGTTGCGCTGGGTCGGGAGCGAGCCGGGATCCGCCGGTTATCTCGCGTCGCTGTCCGTGGGCCGCGCGCGCAACTGGAACGAATTTGAGCGCGCGCTGCAGCGATGGAAAGTGCCGTCGCTGAATTTCGTCTATGGCGACGTGGAGGGAAACATCGGCTGGCATGTCGGGGGACTGGCGCCGGTGCGCAAGGGCTGGTTTGGTTTGCTGCCGGTGCCGGGCGCGGAGGGCCGTTACGAATGGCGCGGCTTTCTTCGAGTGACGCAACTGCCGCATTCCTACAACCCGGCGCGCCATTTCCTGGCCAGCGCGAACAACAAACTGATCCCGCCCGGCTACCGTCGCGAGCTCGGCTACGATTTCGCGGCGCCGTTCCGCTACCAGCGTATCGAGGAAGTCCTCGGCGCGGGGGAAGGCAAGTTTTCCATCGCGGATTTCGAGCGGTTGCAGCACGACGTAGTCTCCCTCCCGGCGCGGAGACTGACGCGTGTGCTCAAAGAAGCGAAAGGTGCCCGGGCTTCCTTGCAGCCTTACATTGACTTGCTCACAGGCTGGGATTGTGTGGTGTCGAAAGATTCAGCCGCGGCCGCGCTTTACGAAATCTGGTGGCCGAAGTTTGCGCCGGCTATTTTCAAACCGCACATGCCCACAAATGTCTGGTCGCTTCTGGGCAGCTACGTTTCCTCCGTCAAAACTCTCGAGGTCCTCGAGAAACCAACGCCGCGATGGTTCGGAGCCGATGCGCAGGCGGGCCGTGACGCTGTCCTGTTCAAGGCGCTCGAAGAAGCCGTCACCGAAGCGCAGACCAAGCTGGGCCGCGACCCGGCGAAGTGGCGTTGGGGCGCGCTGCACACGGTGTCCTTCACGCACGCGCTCGCGAGCGATGACGCCAGACGTTCGGTCATGGATCTTGGTCCGATCGAGCGGGACGGGGACAGTTTCACGGTGAACATGACCGGCGGATCGAACTTCAAGCAGAACAACGGCGCGTCCTACCGCGAGATTCTTGATTTCGCGGATTGGGACCGCTCCGTGGCCACCAGCGTGCCGGGCCAATCGGGACAGCCGGGAAGTCCTCATTATGGTGACTTGCTGCCGTTGTGGGCCAAGGGCCAGTATTTTCCGCTGCTTTACCGCAAGGCGAACATCGAACAGGCCGCGACGGACAAACTGGTCTTGAGCCCGTAAGCCCCGAATGATCGCGAAAGCAAGGCGCTCTCCACAAATCCGGCTTTTCTTCGGGGCTTTTCGAGTGTTGAATGCGGCCCATGAAATATTCCGCCGCATCGCTCTTCTCTTTCCTGGGTTCACTTTTCATCGCTGCCAACGCTGCCTCGGCAGCCGAACCGCGTTCCGGAAACGTTGGCATTGGTCCGGGTTTCAAAGGGCCCATCGGTTTGCAGCTCTACAGCCTTCGGGGGGAGTTTGCCAACGATGTCCCAGGCACGCTCGGGAAAGTCAAAGATTACGGCTTCAAGATCGTGGAACTCGCGGGCACGTACAGCTTCACGCCGGAGAAATTCAAGCAAATGCTCGAGGCCAACGGGCTGAAGCCGGTGAGCGGTCACTTCCCGTACGATCGTTACCGCGACGACGTCGAAAGCATTGCCCGGGACGCGAAGGCGCTGGGCCTGGAGTACGTCGGTTGCGCCTGGATTCCGCACGAAGGGGATTTCGATGAAAAGGAATGCCGCGAGGCCATCGGCGTCTTCAACCGCGCGGGCGAGGCGCTGGCCAGGCATGGTTTGAAATTCTTTTACCACACCCACGGATACGAGTTTCGCCCGCACGGCCCGGGCACGCTCTTTGATCTCATGATGACCGAGACCAAACCAAGCTTCGTGCGCTATCAGATGGACGTGTTTTGGGTTCTGCATCCGGGGCACGATCCAGTGAAGCTCCTGCAGAAATACGGCGCGCGGTGGGAACTGATGCACGTCAAAGACATGAAGAAGGGCCTCAAGGGCGATCTCACGGGCAAGTCGGATGTGAGCAACGACGTGGTGCTGGGCACCGGCCAAATGAACTGGCCCGCCATTTTAAGCGCCGCGGCGCAAGTGGGAGTGAAATACTATTTCATCGAAGACGAAGCGCCGACCGCGGCGCAGCAGATCCCTCAAAGCCTTCGCTATCTTGAACGATTGAAGTGGTGATGGAATTCCGCCCCTCGGTCTTGGAACGTGTTTGAGCCTCATTGCCTCGGACACGGCCTCCTCCGTGCCCATGAGCCCGGTAGGGCTGCGTTGCCGCGCAGCCGACTTTCTGTGTCGAGGCGGCGCAGCAGCGCCGCCCTACCAATGATTGGTTCAAAGTTCCAGCGCGCCCGCTTTGGCGGACTCGATTTTGGCCGCACAAAATACATCTCAAACCTCGACCCTGACTCGCCGCGAACTCCGGGCCGCGTTTGACCGCGTGGTCTTCGAAAGCGTGCGGCCCGGAGCTATCGGGCTGGCGTTTCTCTACGTTTTCTTCGCCGGAGCTCATCTGGCTTTGTTGAAAGAACCGGCGCGGACCATCATGGCCACGCTCGCGCTTTTGTCGGCCGTGGCCTTGTTCGTGGTCTGGTCGCTGCTGCGCAAGCGCACGGTTCCACTTCATTGGGCGCATCCGGTCACGGCCGCGATTGCCGGGATTGTGCTGGCGAACAGCGCCATCCATCTTTATGTCACGAACACGCCGAAAGACACGACCAACCACATCATTCTGGCCGTGGGCTGCGGTTGCGTTTTTCTTTCCAGTTCCTGGCTGGCGGGGGTGCTGGCGGCGACGTTCACCAGTTGGCTGCTGGTCGCCTGGATTCTGCTCGGCTCGGCGCTGCGGACCAACGTCGATTTCGCGCTGGTCTCTTCGATTGTTCTCGCCGCGGTGATTCATGCCGCCCGCGTCCGGATTTATGCGCGCTTGGAAGAACTCCGCCATCGGGACGAACGCCGCAATGCCGAGCTGGCCGCCGCCTTGCAGTCCGCCGAGCACGAAATTGCCGAACGCAAGCGCGCGGAAGCGAACCTTCAGAAAGCGCGCGAGGAATTGGAATCCAGAGTGCGCGAGCGGACGCAGGAATTGGCGCGCGCCAACGAGGCGCTTCGGTCGGAAATCGACGAGAAATTGCGCATTGAAGAAGCTCTGCGCAGCAGCGAGTCGCGGCTCGTGCTCGCCCAGCAAATCGGCCACGTTGGAAGCTGGGACTTCGAGCTCGGGAGCGGCCACTTGAACTGGTCGGCGGAGACGTTTCGCATTTTTGGCCGCGAGCCCGGAGAATTCAGCCCGACCCGAGAGGCGTTCTTTCAAGCGATTCATCCCGAAGACCGATTGACGGTGGAGAACGCGTTCGAGGTCGCCCTTTACCGACGGAGCCGGTTCACGATCGAGCATCGGATCCTCCGGCCCGACGGTTCCGAACGGCTCGTTTGCGAACGCGCTGAATTCCTTCTCGACGCGGCCGGAAAGGCCGTGCAATTGGCGGGGACGGTCCAGGACATCACGGAGCAACGGCATCTGGAAACGCAGCTTCGTCACTCGCAAAAGATGGACGCCATCGGCCAACTGGCCGCCGGCGTCGCCCACGATTTCAACAACATTTTGACCATTATTCAGGGCCACGCGAGCCTGCTCTACGATCTGTGCCGGTCCAACCCCGAACAAACGGACATGTTGCAGCAGATCACGCAGGCGGCGGAGCGCGCGGCGCTTTTGACCGGCCAGTTGCTGCTCTTCAGCCGAAAGCGCGTCATGCAACCGTGCCGGCTTGACTTGAATGACGTCGTCAAAAGTTGGACCAACGTCCTGGGACGGCTGTTGGGAGAGAAGATTACGCTCCAGTTCAACCTGACGCCGAACCTCCCCGAGATCGAGGGCGACCCCGCGATGATCGAACAGATCCTGATGAACCTCGCCGTCAATGCGCGCGACGCCATGCCGCAAGGAGGCGCGTTGACGATTCGCACCGCGGCGGCCGTCTTGGATGAGAGCGCCGGGCGGACCAATCCTGAAGCCCGCTCAGGTTGCTTTGTTCGATTGAGCGTGGCGGACACCGGCTGCGGCATCGACCCCGCCGTCCTGCCCAGAATCTTCGAGCCGTTCTTCACGACCAAGCCGCTTGGGAAAGGCACCGGGCTGGGGCTGTCCACGGTCTATGGCATCGTCCGCCAGCACAGCGGATGGATCGAAGTCGAAAGTGAAGCCGGCCAGGGAACTGAATTTAAGATTCTCCTGCCGATCGCGGCAAAGACGTCTGCTCTCGCCACCCCGGCGCCTTCCCTTTCAGCGGTCCAGGATGGCACGGAGTTGATCCTGGTCGTCGAAGATGAAGCGGCCGTGCGACAACTCGTCTGCCGGTTGCTCCGGCGCCATGGCTATCGCGTCCTGGAAGCCGCGTCCGGCACTGAGGCGGTGCCCATCTGGGAAGCGCACAAAGCTGAAATCGATTTGCTCCTGACGGATCTGGTCATGCCGGGCGGGATGTCCGGACGCGAGCTGGCCCAGACGTGCCTCACGCA
Organism: Verrucomicrobiota bacterium; assembly: GCA_016190065.1. Taxonomy (GTDB): domain Bacteria; phylum Verrucomicrobiota; class Verrucomicrobiia; order Limisphaerales; family SIBE01; genus VHCZ01. The sequence continues at coordinate 1,981 of JACPRI010000267.1, read as the reverse complement.
GCGGGCGGATCTTCGCGTGATTTACACCAGCGGCTACAGCACGGACTTTGCGGAGGTGGAAACGTCGCTCAGCCCCAAGGTGCATTTCCTGCCCAAGCCGTACCAGTTTCCGGTGCTGGCCAATTTGATTCGAGAATGTTTGGATGGCGGAGCCAGGTAGAGCTTGTCTTGGAGCGCCTTTTTGCCTTTGTCGAAGCCTTGGTCTTTTGAGAAATCCCGGCCGTTCGACAAAGGCTGCGACAAAGTTGTCTCCCGGACAGGCTCTACTCAGATCAGAGAACCGCCGCGATTTACTTGCCTTTTTCGATGCGTTGTCCTTCCTTGTCGCCATCGACGCGCGTGAGCAGAAACTCGAACACCCCCGCCAAAACTTTTTGGCAACAGTCCAACGATTTGGCAAACCGCGCCTGGCCGTATCGCCTGAGCCGGTTCGCCCGCGCCAATGTTCAACGCGGCTGCGCCCGGATCCTCCAGCTTGCCGAAGATCCCCGCGTCATCACCGCCTGGAGACGCGGCTGGGACGCGGACCATTTCATTCGACTGCACCGCTGGCACGACCAGGGGTTCCGCCCGCGGATCGTCTATGACATTGGCGCGCACGAAGGCCGCTGGACCGAGATGTGCCAGTCCATATTTTCGCCCACACAATGTTTCTTATTTGAGCCGCAGCCAGAGTACCAGGCCCGGGCGAAAGCACGCCAACCGGCCGGCGCACGCTGGGAAATCATTCCGGTGGCGGCAGGCGATGCCGAACAAGTGCGGCAGATTTACGTGACAGAGAACGACACCGCTTCCTCGCTCCTCCGTCCTCTGGAAGGCGAGGTGCCGGCCGCCTGGGGAACCCGACCGGTGCATCAACGGGAGGTGCAAATCGCAACCCTGGACGAGCTGGCCGCGAAGAATAAATGGCCTGCGCCCGATCTGGTGAAGATCGATGTGCAAGGCTATGAAGGCCGGGTCATCGCCGGAGGCAAACATGTCTTGTCCCAATCCCAGCGGATCGTGGTGGAGGTTTCCCTGCAACCGATTTACACGGATCAATCCTTGCTTCCAGAAATCGCGTCCACGTTGTCGAACTGGGGATTCGAGATCGACGACATGAACGAGGCTTGCCGCGAATGGGCCGGGCGGCTTTGGCAGGCCGATCTCTGGTGGCGGCGGTGCGAGGACTGAACGCCTCGCTTAGCTGTATCAAAGCAATTCAACCGCGAATGGACGCCCATGAACCCAGCACGGCTGACGCCCCAACCACAAGGTGCGACCTCTTGACCGCCGCGCTGGAGTTCAAAGTTTAATGTTTCAAGTTCAAAAGTTGTCGGTGATTCCTACGCCCGTAGCGCAGAGTTGCACTCTACCGTATCGCCGATTTGAAATCGGCAGCGTGCCAGGCATTCTCAACGCACCAGGCCACGCCGACGCCCAGCAGGATGCAATCCTGCGATACAGCAGATTTCAAATCTGCGCTACGGGGCACCGACAACTTGTGGATGTGCCGAGCCAATTGAGAATCGGAAATTGGCAATTGAAAATCTGCAATTCGCGCGTGAGACTTCGACCTGACGCTCCAGGAAACGCACGATCAAGATTTGCTCGGACCACTCACTCCTGACGGCATGGGTATTTCGGATTTACTAAACGATTTCCAGCGTTGCCTGCGCTATCAGCAAGCCCGGGCCTGGGAGAAACCCTGGATCGACCCGCGGCGATTCGTCAGCAACCAGTTGTTGAAATTCGGCGTGATCGGCGGGCCGCCGGGAAGCATCCGAACGGCGGACGCCTTCCATTTGCAGAACTTCGCCGTCGTGACCGGAGAGGCCGTGAGCCAGGAGATCGCCTGCTACGGCTTCGTCGAGCCCAAACTGACCGAAGCTTTGCTGCACCTGGTCAAGCCGGGGCACGTCGTGGTCGATATTGGAATGCACCTGGGCTACCACGCGACGTTGCTGGCGCGGCTCGTGGGGGAGCACGGAGAGGTCCATGG
>JACPRI010000024.1 GCA_016190065.1 Verrucomicrobiota bacterium | reverse complement strand
GGTTGTGCCGCGTGCCACGAGAAACACCGGGAAAAGAAGTAGCGCTCCCATGAACTGCCTTATGGAGTGCGCCAGTCCACTCTGCTCCTTACACGGATCTCCAATCCCAACGGGATTGCGTCTTGCAGCCCAGGGTAGCTCGTTCCTCGCAACCCTGGGCTGCAAGACGCAATCCCGTTGGGATTGGAGATCCGTGTAAGGAGCAGAGTGGACTGGCGCACTCCATAAGGCAGTTCATGGGAGCGCTACTTCTTTTCCCGGTGTTTCTCGTGGCACGCGGCACAACCTTTGGTCATTTTTTCGAAGGCGGCCTTGGCGCCAGCCGTGTCTTTGGCCTCGATGGCCTTCAGCACTTCCGCGCTGCCTTCACGCAACGTCTTGCCGGCCGCGTTGGCCCAGACGCCGTCCGGACAGCGACCATCCTCCATCAAGAGATAGCTGGCCTCGTTGATCAACGCCGCGTGAACGGCCAATTCGCTCCAGATTTCGTCTTTGGATGGGCTCGCCTCCAAACCATTTTTCAAGGCGGTGCAATGGGGTTTCATCACGCCTTTCATCCATTGAGCCGTGGTCATGGGCCGCACTTTGCCCTTTTTGACTTGGGCTATGACCCCACCTGCAGTCAGGAGCAACGTCGCCAACGCCGCGTACCCCAGGGCTTTTCTTTGAAGGAGATTCGGTATTTTCATTGATTTTGGATGCGCTTTTTGGATTTAGCTGGGCAGACATTTTTTGCCCACGTGTGTTTAATACGTGGTTAAGGCACGGCGACTACACACCTTTTGGCAAAAGCTCACCCCTTTTTGCTTGCGGCCGCCGCCAGCCAGCCTACTTCCTGAATTCAAGCTGCCAGGCGCCGTCCTGGAGCTGCCGGAATCGAACGGAAAAACCTTCATTCTCCAGCTTGCGCCGCAGCGGAACGGGATCGAAAGGAGCGATCACTTGGAACGTCTGGCCCGGGATCAGCGTGGCGACGGCTTCGTCGATCGCGTGGCAAGGCGGTTCGCCTCGCTGAAAGAACGGGCGCGTGTCCAAAACCAGCGGTTGAACAAAATCGATCGATGGCGCGTTCGGCACCGCCGCCGCCTTTTTCCTGGGCACGAAGCCGGGATCGGGAAAGTCGCCCTTGCTGATCCGCACGCGCCAGAGCTCCGGGCCTTGCGCTTCGTACGCCCACTGGAATTGCCCGGCGAACTCGCAGGCAAACTGATAATAGAGCGGCAGGGGATCGTGATCGTTGAGAATGAGAAGTGATTCCCCATCGGCCAGTTCGTTCCAGGCGTTAAAGATAGTCGGGTGCTTTTGGCGCGGCGGGATCGTCCGCACGTCGATCGTGTGTTCCGTCGTTTTTGTCATAGTTGGGGCAACCTAATGGCGCGATGCACAACTTGCTTTGATAGAAATCAAAATCCTCGGATCAGCTCCAACATTTCTCGGTCCAACTTGCGACCGCGGAAGTTTTCGTAAGTGACATCCTTCCGGTTGCTGTCCAGGAATCCGAAGGAGCCGCGCAGGTTCCACATCGCCCAGCCCCAGCCCGCGTCTTTCCACAACTCCAGACAGTCGCGCATCCAGGCCAATACGACCTTGTGCGGTGTGTGCTGAAACGCGCCCCATTCCCCGACGTGAATGCCGACTCCCTTGCACTCCAGTTTTTGCCAGGGATCAATTCGCTCCTGTTTGAGTCGTGCTCTGTCCCACGTTGATTTTTCATTCTCGACGAGCGGCCACGTCGGGACGGGCCATTGATCCGAGCCGCGGACCCACGAGGCCTTGTAGTGCGAAATCCGCATCGGATCATAACCGCGCGTGCTCTGTCCGAGGCCCAGATCGACCAGCGATGGGACCGGATCGCGTCCCCAGCGCAGGCCGTCCGCAATGATTAGACGCTCCGGATCTTCCGCGCGGATGGCATTCACCAGAGTTTTGACGACCGAGGCATAGGTGTTTTCCGGAAGGGCGGCCGGCTCGTTCAAAAGATCGAAGCTCACCTGGGAACTGGGAATGCCTTTGTAGCGCCGGGCAAAATGCGCCCAGTGATGCGCGCAAGCTTCGAGGGCCTTTGGATCACTCCAGAGATCCAGCGGTTCCTTCGGCGGATTCACGCAATAGCCCGGCGCGCGATGAAAGTTGAGGTTGACGTGAATTCCATACTGCCGGCCAAACTCAACCGCCTGATCAATCTCTTTCACGGCGGATTCCTTCAGTAGGAGCCAGTCATTTGGATCCGTCCAGCATCGATACGAGAGCGGGAGCCGGACGAAGTCAAAACCCCATTCGGCCATCCACTCGAAGTCCGACTCGCGGAAGGGCGCATTGCGTTCGGCAGTGAACTTTTCCAGGAGATTAAATCCACGCCAGCGTGGCAGCTTGGACGCGCTGATCCGAGTTTTTGCGGGCTGCTCGCGCTGGCGCTCGGCCGCGAGCGTGGTGGTTAGACCGGTGACTGCTGCGCTCGCGGCGAATTGGAGAAATTCTCGGCGTTTCATAATGGGCACCTTTTTTGAACCACTAATCGACACTAATGGAAAGGGCTCTGCGGTTCACCCAGTCGTTGAAACCCTTCTGCGGTCGAACTCTTTTGGGATTAGTGTTCATTAGTGGTTAAGTTCTGTTTCACTCCCCGTTTCGTTGGATTGGCTCAATGACCTTTTCCTTCTGCACGGACCATGTCTGGCCGCGGAAGTCGATTCGATCATCGCCGAATCCGTGATACACGCGGACCTGGCGTGAGTTTTCCAACGGTTTTCCGTCCACGCTGCGGAGCGTGAACAGAACCGGAGCTTCGTACCGCCGGCCATTCCAGCTCAAGGAATGGAAAGCCGTGAACGTCGGTGACTCGATGGAGAAGCCGTAGCGTGGCAGCACGAGCATCTTGCCGAAACGCGAGCGATGCTCATACGGTTTCGCGCTTGCATTCACGATCACTTCGCAGGTCCCCTCGCCCTCGCCGAAACTCGTGTATTGCACTTTGCGGTCGGGGGTCAGAAATTCATGCCGCGTCATGGCTGATTGGGAGGTGAGTTCATTCAATGGCGAGAGGATCTCGTAAGTGTTCTTGACGAAGCGATCCACCCGATGCAGGCCTTCAGCCCAGCCGCGGTCCGCGCACGTGAAAACGTCCGCCCCGTCCGGCGACGTCCCGGCTGAAGCGGCGGTCGGCTGAGTATTCCAATACAGGTGCGGAGGAAGGTTGTGATAGTGTAGAGGCCGCCCCAGGCTGATGTGATGGAGCACGTATTCGGCAGCTTTGGACGGGTCGTAACCGTATTTGCCGTACATCGCGATACAATCGCGGTACACCATTTCAAACAGCGGCACTACTGCCGCGCCCAGCTTTGAAACCAGATTGGCGTCGTGGTAATAGCGCCCGCTCACGCCGGTCAAGCCCTCGAAGAAATCGCTGTGCGGAATGGCCCATTCGCGTCCGCACTCGCTGCCGAAGATGCCGAATACATCGCGGGCGTAATCCGAAATCGCCTGTTTCCACCGCAAGTCATCGCGGCGCGTGAGCGGATGCTGCCGATCAAAACACTCCATCAAACCGGCGGCGTAGGTCGTGTCGATGAAGAAGGCGTCGGCGCGCGTGAGTTGTTGGATGGCGGGCAGGTTTTGCGGGCGTTTGGCCAATTCCACCGCCTTTTGGGAGCAGGTGAGGTAAGCTCGGCCGCCCGCCCATTTGCCGCCGGCGGCGATGCCGCCGTCGGGCCGTTTCATCAAGAAGCTTTCGTCCCAGGACGGCGTGTCGCGATACATGTCCTGATAATTGTCGTGCAGGCAAAAAAGGTAACCGAGCCGCCGCACGCGTTGGGCGCAATCGGCCAGAGCGTCGTTGCCGCCGCACTCCGGCGCGGCGGGGAGCACGTCCGGATGCTGGTTGTCATAGCCGCGCCGAATCCAACCGCCCAAAATGAACAAGACCTTTTCCAGCTTGAGATCGTTCTTGAGATGCTCGGCGATCTGCGCGGCTTCATCGAACGTCCAGTTGACGCGGACGGAGTCTTCCTTCGTGCTGGCCTCGTTCATCCGGCGGTCCAGCGCGCTCCAGAGTTTGAAATTGATGGCGCCAAAAAGCTTGGCCCGTTCGGGATGATTCTTGAGCTTGTCCTCCCAGCGCGACAACCAACCTTTCTCCGACGCGATCCGGCGGTACTCGCGCGCGAGGCTCACGTAGTCTCCTTGGCCCGCGAAGTGAACTCGAAAGGACCGGGCGCTCTTGCTCAAGACGACCGACGGCGCCAAAATCTGTTTCGCGTCGCCCGCCGCCGGCGCGTTCGTCAAGGCGCTTCGAACGTCCAGCGCAACGTAGGGATCCTCCCAGGTGATCAAAGCGGTCGCTCCATTCTTGACGATCCCGAACATCTCCATGTGACAGCCTTCGTAAGCATACGTGTCGAAGCGGTGCGTGAAAGCCAGGCCGCTATCAGCCGGGATGAGCAATCCCTCGCGCACCGGCACGACCAGATATCCATGCTCGGCATCCGTCACCCACAGACTGTCGTCCAGAAGGCGGATCGATTCGACCTGAAGGCCGCCGCGGTTCTCGTAGGAGAATTCAAGGGTCTGCGAATCTTTCCCTGGCGCAATGCCAATTCGAATTTGAGCGCCCGGTTTTTCGGCTAGTGGAGTGAACGTCGCGATTAAGCCTGGCTCAGTCTTCGTGATTCTGCATTCGCTGAGGCCGAAGCGGCGAACACTGTTATCGAGCTTGAGCGCAACCTCTCCCAAGCGCGGCTGGAACGGATTGGAGCGCCAGGTCACTTCCGTCGGTTTGTCTTCAATGGAATAGCTTCCATCGTCGGGGGAGAGGCTAAAGCGAAGCATGGGCGTTTCGAGAATGACCGGCTCGGCCGCGGCGTGAACCGGAATCGCCCACGAAACTGTCCACGCCCCGATCAGCAGGAGAGTTCGAGTCATCCTGGAAACGATTTTCATGAGGAACACTTTACGGCCCGGAGTCCATCTCAGTTTCTGACCCGTTGCTGAAAGGCCCGCGACCTTTCCCCTCACCCTTCCCTTTCCCCAAGGAGAGGGTTCCACTTTTGCCGCATCCGGGAATTCCCAAACGTCCAATAGTCATGCAATCACGCCGCCGCGAGCTGGGGCGACGTGTACACCCGAAAAAGATCGTCCACGCTCTGCGTCTCGCGACGAACCTGCAACACGCCGCTGGTCAGGATCTGCGCGCGGAGTCCGCCCCGCCCTTTGAGCGCCTGCTCCGCGCCCGGACAAAACGCATGGTCCATCCAATAGCAAGGTTTGCACTCTTCCACGCCGAAGAACCGAATGTCCTGGATTTGGAACTCCTGGCCGATCAGTTCGCTCAATCGGCCGCCGCGGACCAGGACATTGCGCCGAAAGACGGAAGCGGCTTTGTCCCAGACCCCGAACTCCTGACAGAGCGATTGATAAACTTCGTCCTCGAAGAAAGTGATCTGGCCCTTGTAGTTGTCTTTGTAGTTGTAAAATCGGTCACCGCGGATGCCGGCACCGGAGATGCACTGAGCGGCCTGGACTTCGAGCATCGGATGGTTTCCCGGCGCCTGCCCATGATGGCCAAAGTAATTGTGCCCCGGCGAGAGGTAGAGGTGTAACAACTGCATAATGTCTAATCGTGGTGGGAGTTTAGCTGCTCCAAGTGCCGGCCTCCATTGATGCAGGTCAAAACTTGATCAGGATCAAAGCTCATGGACGGCCGTTGCGTCAGGGTTGCATCCGCCAGGTGAATTGGACCTGGAAGGTTCAAGCTGGCAGAGTGTGACACGATTCTACGCCATTCTGATTCTCCTCGCGCTGCACGCGGACGGATCGTTCGCCCAGAATGCTCCTGTGCTGCCTGGCGCGTACGGTCCATTCACCAACCTCACATCAAAAGATTTCGCGGAGAGCCAAAGCTTTCGAGCCGAAGAGCGGATCGTGGGGACGTATTACTTCTACTGGTACGACAGCTATTCGAAGGAGCATATCCTCGATGGCGATGGGACCGACGCGTTGACGACTCACCCGCCAACTTTAGAGGAATTCTCTTACAAATCCGTCCGCTGGCACAAACAGCAACTGGCGGACATGATGGCGGCCGGGATCGATTTTCTTCTGCCGGTCTTTTGGGGCGCGCCGTCCGAACACCCGGAGAAGGCCCATCTTCATTGGAGCTACGCTGGGCTGAAGCCGCTCGTCCAGGCGCGGGAAGAACTGCTGCGGGAGGGACAGACCCCGCCTCGCATCGGCCTTTTCTACGATACCAGCACGCTCCGCCACAATGCGTGGCGGGAACACGTCGATCTGACCACGGAATTCGGGAAGCGCTGGTTTTATGCCACGATCCGGGATTTCTTTTCCCTGATCCCGGCCAAGCACTGGGCGATGATCGACGGCAAACCCATCGTTTTTCTCTACTCGGCGGCGTTCGCGAAGAAGCACAATCAGGAGGCTATCGATTTTACCAAACAAGAGTTCGCGAAAGAATTCGGGGGGCGAGAACCGTACATCGTTCGGGAGATTTCCTGGCGCGTCAAAGCGGACAATGCCTATGCCTGGGGCGGAGCCCTCGGTTTGAAGAATCCCGGGATCGCGTCACTCGGGCCGGGTTACGATCACTCCGCGGTTCCCGGACGGAAACCCCTCATCGTGCCGCGCGCGCAAGGCAAGTTTTACGAGAACAACTGGCTCAAGATGCTCCAGAGTCCCCCCCAGGTGGTGATGGTAGAAACCTGGAATGAATTTCACGAAGGCACCGACGTTTGCGCATCCCAGGAGTATGGCCGGCAGTTTATTGAGTTGACCCGCAAGTATGCCGCTCTGTTCAGGCGCGGGTGGAAATCATCGTGGCCGAGCGGAAAAGACATGGGTTCGAACACGGTTACGGCAACGCTCGGCCACGAAATCCGGGACTCCTCCCGGCTAAAACGGCTTTTCGCACAACCCGGCAAGGAATACAGCACCGCGCCGCTCTGGGTCTGGAACGATCTGCTGACCGAAGAGCAAGTGATCGAATCGTTGCGCGATCTGGCGCGGGAGAACGTCAAACAAGTTTTCGTTCACCCGCGTCCCGGGTTGATGACGCCTTATCTCGCGCACGATTGGTTCCGGCTTTGGAAGGCCGCCTTGAAAGAGGCCGAGCAGCTCGACATGAACGTCTGGATTTACGACGAAAACTCGTATCCGTCCGGGTTCGCGGGCGGTTGGGTTCCCGAACTGATGCCGGAATCCCGGGGGCGCGGTCTTTGGCTTCGCGAATCGAAGAACGCTCCGAAGCGCGACGATTCCTTCCTCGCGGCGTTCGGACTTGGCGAACGCGGCTGTGAGAATCTCACGCCACGCGTCCGGGCGGGCGAGTCATTGCCGGAGGCTCGCTACGTGGTGGCTTCGGTTCAACGGTCCGGCAATTCTCCCTGGCATGGCGGACGCAGTTACGTCGATCTGCTTTACCCGGGCGTCACGGAGAAGTTCCTCGAGGTCACGCTGGAGGCCTACCGGCGCGAGGTCGGAGCGGAGTTCGGCAAGCGGATTCCCGGCGTGTTCACGGACGAGCCGCAAATCCATCCGGCCGGCGGATTGCCGTGGACCGACGATCTCCCGGTGGTGTTTGAAAAGAAGTGGGGTTACAGCCTGCTCGACCGATTGCCCTCCCTCAGCCACGAAGTCGGCGATTGGCAAAAGGTGCGGCACAATTATTTTCAAGTGTTGCTCGACCTGTTTGTCGGACGCTGGGCGAAGCCGTATCATGATTACTGCGAGAAGCACGGCCTCGAATTCACGGGCCACTACTGGGAGCACGAATGGCCGCGGTGCTTGATCGTCCCGGACAACATGGCTCTGTACGCGTGGCAGCAGCGCCCCGCCATCGACACGCTGATGAATCAGTACCAGGAGGACACGCACGCCCAGTTCGGCAACGCGCGCGCCGTCAAGGAACTCTCCAGCGTCGCGAACCAGCTCGGTTTGAAACGCACGCTCTGCGAAGTGTACGGCGCAGGCGGATGGGACTTGCGGTTCGAAGACATGAAACGCATCGGCGATTGGCTGTCCGTCCTCGGCGTGAACACCCTCGATCAGCATCTTTCCTACATCACGCTTCGTGGCGCGCGCAAACGCGATCATCCGCAGTCGTTCTCGTATCACGAACCCTGGTGGGAAGCGTATCATGTCTCCGCGACCTATTTCGCGCGATTGTCCGCGGCGCTCTCGCACGGCCAGCAAATCAACTCCGTGCTCGTGCTGGAGCCGACCACGACCGCCTGGATGTACAACAGTGAGGCCAATAAGCACCCGCGTTTGGGGGAACTTGGAAACACGTTCCAAAAGCTGATCGTGGATTTGGAGGCGGCGCAAATCGAGTACGACCTCGGTTGCGAAGACATTCTCGCGCGGCACGGATCGGTAGCCAACGGCGTTTTGAAAGTCGGGCAGCGCCAGTATGGCTTGCTGATCATTCCGCCTCTGACCGAAACCTTGAACGCCAGAACCATGGCCCTGGTCGAGAGCTACCTCGACTCCGGTGGCGCAGTTCTTTGCGCCGGCGAACCGCCGGCTCGGATCGATGGTGCTCTCTCCCAGCGCGGCCCACTCGCGGCCAAACACTCCAATTGGCAAAACGTCGATGCCCGTGTTCTGCCGGCGCTTCTCACGGCGCGTATGAAGCGCGATGGCTTCACCATTCATCGAACGGCTGAAGACCGTGGCATTCTCTTTCACCACCGGCGTCAACTCGACGACGGCCAGTTGCTCTTCCTGGTCAATTCGAGTCTTGAATCTTCCTCTTCCGGTTCGGTCGAGACCACGGCACGAGGGGTTGAGAAATGGAATCCGGACACCGGGCAAGTCACGGCCTACCCTTTCCAAACCCAGAACAATGCCGCAAGTTTCCAGTTTGATCTGCCTCCTTCGGGGAGTTTGCTGGTTTTCCTCTCGAAGGAAACTCGGAAGCCGCTGGCCATCGGCGAAGGCAAAACCAACACCCTTGTCGCCGTTTCACCGCCGGAGATTCGCCGGCTCGAACCGAACGTTCTCGTGCTCGATTACGTCGATATCACCGCGGGCAGCGAGACGCGGACAAATCTCTATTTTTATCAAGCGTCTCAGTTTGCGTTTCAGAAGAACGGCCTGCCGCGAAATCCGTGGGACAGCGCGGTCCAGTTTCGTGACGAACTGATCGCGAAAAAATTCCCGGAGTCGAGCGGCTTTGCAGCGACTTATCGATTTAGGATCGAAGGAACGGTGCCGGGGAATTTGTCGTTGATTCTCGAAAGACCCGATCTTTATGCCATCACCTGCAACGGCCAATCCGTGCTGCCAACGAAAGGACAGTGGTGGTTGGACAAGGCGTTTGGACGGATCGATCTCACAGTCACGGCGAGGGCAGGAGAGAATCAGATAACCATCAAAGCCGCGCCGTTCACGATTTATCACGAGCTTGAGCCGGCTTATCTCCTGGGGGATTTCGCCCTGCGTGCGGTGGAACACGGATTCGTCATCGTCGCGGATGCGTCGCTGCATCTTGGGCGCTGGAACGAACAGGGCCATCCGTTCTATGGCGCGGGCGTGGCGTGCCGCGAACAGTTCGACCTGGCTGAGTTGAACGGCCAGTACCTGGCCACCTTGCCGGCGTGGTACGGCAGTGTCGCCAAGGTAATCGTGAACGGCAAAACCGCGGGCTACATCGCGAGCCGTCCCTGGCAATGCGATGTGTCTCGCTGGCTCCGCCCCGGACTGAATTCGGTCGAAGTCGTCGTCATTGGGACTTTGAAAAACACGCTGGGACCGCATCATGGAAAGCCTGCGCTGGGCACGGCCTGGCCAGGCATGTTTCAAAAAGCGCCGAATCCAGGACCGCCCGCCGGAAGCGAATACAGTACGGTGGGCTACGGTTTGTTCGGGCCGTTTGTTCTGAAGCAAGTGATCGCGGAGGACCAACGCCAAACGGCGCACGCCAAACCCTCAGCCCGCTGAACCCGGGCAGGCCGCACGGCGCGCAATCTGCCTGAGAATCCCCACTTCTCCGTAGCAGCCGAGGTCACGAGGAAGAGAGGGTGGAGTTTACGCACGCCTCATTCAGAGATGCGCCGCCTGCTTGTCTTGTCCAGGCTCAATGCTGGCGAACTTCTTTTCGTAGGCCATGAAGTAGAGCACCGGGACCGCCAGACGGCTGATCAGCAACGACGCGATTTCACCAGCCATCAGCGCTATGGCCAAACCTTGGAAAATTGGATCGGCCAGGATCACGGCTGCCCCGACGACCACCGCGAGCGCCGTCAGCAGCATTGGCCGGAAACGCACCGCGCCGGCGTCCACCACCGCTTCCGCCAATGGCCTTCCTTCCGCCAGGCGCTGTTCGATGAAATCGACCAGGATGATGGAGTTGCGGACCACAATGCCCGCACCGGCCATGAAGCCGATCATCGAAGTCGCGGTAAAAAACGCGCCCATGAGTCCGTGCGCAGGCAAAATGCCCACAAGCGAAAACGGAATCGCCGCCATCACGATCAGCGGCGTCAGGAACGAGCGAAACCAGCCGACCATCAGAACGAAAATCAGCACCAGAGCGCCGGCAAACGCGGTGCCGAGATCGCGGAACACTTCGAGAGTGATCTGCCATTCGCCATCCCACTTGATCGATGGCGCGTCGTCCGTGAACGGTTGAACGGCGTTGTAGATATTGACCGGACTCTTGGCCTCACCGGTCGCTTCCACTCTCGATTGGGTTTCTCCCTCTCTTCCCTGCCAAGGGAGGAGAGGGTTGGGGAGAGGAGGGCCGTTGTTCTTGGCTTGCCCCTCTCCTCGATCCTCTCCCCACTCGTTCCTCGTGGAGCGAGGAAGACCCGTTTGGAGAAATTCCCATGCGTCCAGTTGTTTGATTGCCTTGTTCATTTGCAGAATCGCATAAACCGGGCTTTCCACAACACCCGCGACGTCGCCGATGACATAGGTGACCGGCATCAGATTCTTGTGGTAAATGCTCCGATCCTCAATCGTCTGTTCCACTTTGACCAATTCGCGCAGGGGCACGAGCGGCGCGGCGGGATTGGCCGGCGAACGGACGCGCAGCGCGAGCAACTCCTCCGGCGCGGTGCGGCTCGCGCGCGGGAGTTGAAGCACGATGTCCACGTCCTCCTTGTCGCGCGGGACGTGGAGCAAATCGACCGCCGCTCCGCTCACGGCCATCCGCAGCGTGTCAGCGATCAACTCCGCGCTGACGCCATTGAGCGCCGCCTTTTCCTTGTCGATCACAAACCGCGCCTTCGGCTGGTCCGCCTCGATGTACCAATCAGTGTCAACAACGCCGGGCGTGCTTTTGAAAATGCCGATCACTTTGTTCGCCAGTGCGAGGCGGCTAGCTTCGTCGGGGCCGTAGATTTCAGCCACGAGCGTTTGCAGCACGGGCGGGCCGGGCGGCACTTCGGCAATAGCGACGCGCGCGCCGTATCTCGCCGCGATGCCGGCCACTCGCGGACGGACTCTTTTGGCAATGTCATGGCTTTGAGCTTTCCGCTCGCTTTTAGCAACGAGGTTGAACTGTAAGTCCGCGATATTTGCGCCCCGGCGCAAAAAATAGTGGCGCACCAGTCCGTTAAAGTTGAAGGGCGCGGAAACCCCGGCGTAGATCTGGTAGTTCGTCACCTCCGGCTCAATGCGCACTGTGGCGGCGATTTCCCGCGCGCATTGCGCCGTGCGTTCCAGCGCGCTGCCTTCGGGCATGTTGAGGATGACTTGAAACTCACTTTTGTTGTCGAACGGCAGCATCTTGACCTTGACCCAGCCAAGGCCCACGAGCGCCATCGCCGCCAGCAGCAGGAGCAAAATGCCGGCGAGAAAAAGGTGCCGCCATTTCGGTTCCGCAAGCAGGGGTCCCATCACGCGCCGATAAACCCGCGTGAAGAAATCATCGGGAGGTTGGCCGCCTTCGGCGTGAGCCAGAGCAGATTCATTTGAGATACCGGTTTCCGAAATGGTAGGGCGAACCTGCCGGTTTGCCTCGATGCCCGGCAAGGCATCGCCAGCGTCTCGGAAATTGCTTTTGGCAACTGTTATAGGAATGGAACCATCCGTCGGCACTTCGGCACTTCGATTGCCGCGCCGCCAATTCAAAATGCGAATGGACGCCCAGGGCGTCACGATGAATGCGATCGCCAGCGAGAAAAACATCGCCGCACTCGAACCCACTGGAATCGGCCTCATGTAAGGCCCCATCAAGCCGCCCACGAAAGCCATCGGCAACACCGCCGCGATGACCGCGAACGTCGCGAGCAGCGTCGGATTGCCCACTTCGTTCACCGCTTCGACGGCGATAGCGCTGCCGCTGCGGCCTTTGTTTTGAGGAAGATGAAAATGCCGGACGATGTTCTCGACGACCACGATGGCATCATCGACCAGGATGCCGATGGAAAAAATCAGCGCAAACAGCGTGATGCGATTGAGTGTGTAGCCGTAAAGCAGGAACACCAGCAGTGTCAGAGCCAGCGTGGACGGAATCGCGATGGCGACGATCCCCGATTCTCTCCAGCCGAGGGCCAGAAGAATCAGCAGCGAGACGCCGATCACCGCGATGCCCATGTGCAACAACAGCTCGTTTGATTTCTCCGCCGCCGTTTCGCCGTAATTCCGGGTGACGGAGATTTCCACGTCGTTGGGAAGGATGCGCCCTTTGAGCGTCTCGATCTTCTTTAGAACTTGGTGCGCGACCGCGATGGCGTTTGCGCCCGGCCGCTTGGCGATGCTCAACGTGACGGCAGGTTGCTCGCCGTTTTGGGTGAGAATTTCCCTAGATGAACTTCGCACATTGCCCTGACTGTGCGCGGTTAGCGTGCTCGGCAAATCCGATGCGCCGGATTGAAGTTGGCCTCCTTTCCCCTCACCCTGGCCCTCTCCCCAAGGAGAGGGGAGCGTGGTCGCCGTCGTGGGGTGATCTGTGAGAGGGTTGCTCAATTCAGATGGCCTGGCGTCGGCTGCCGCGCCTCGGCCAAAGAACACGTACTGAGAAGGCTCCTCCGCGCCGTCCTGAATTTCGGCAACATCGCGCAAGTAAACCGGTCTGCCGTCATGCACGCCAACCACCACGTTGCCCACGTCCCGGGGATTGCTCAAGAAACCGCCCGTTTCGACAAGCGTTTCGCGGTTGTCGCTCGTCAGTCCGCCGGCCAGGGTCTGACGATTGGCCTGCGCCAGCATCGGCGCGATTTCGGCCACACTGAGATTGCGCGAGGCCAGGCGGACCGAATCCAGCAGCACGCGCAACTGCCTTTTCGCGCCGCCGACGAGGGTGGTCTCGGCGACCAGTGGCACTTGCTTCACGGCGTCGTCCACCTGCGCAACCAGACGCCGCAAGGTCAGATGATCGTAACGGCGGCTGTGAAAGGTCAGCGCCAGAATCGGCACGTCGTCAATCGACTTGGGCTTGATGAGCGGGCGCGACACGCCTTGCGGAATGCGGTCGAAATTCGACTGCAGCTTCTGGTTGAGCTTCACCAGGCTATTCTCGACCTCCTCGCCCACTTTGAACCGCACAATGGCGAGGCTCTCGCCGGGGCGCGAAGTCGAGTAGATGTATTCCACGCCGGGAATCTCCCAGAGCAGCTTCTCCATCGGGCGCGTGGCGCGTTCCTCGACTTCCTTGGCGCTGAAGCCGGGCATGGAGACGAGCACATCGATCATCGGCACTTTGATCTGGGGCTCTTCTTCGCGCGGCAGCATCACGATTGCCGCTGCGCCCAGGAGCACCGACGTGACGATCACCAGCGGCGTCAGCTTCGAATCGATGAACGCCCGCGCGATGCGCCCGGCGAAGCCCAATTCAGGCTGCGGATTTTGGAGGCCGGGCTTCACTTCACCTCCACGGATTGCCCGTCGGTCAACTGGCCCGCGCCGTCAACGACGACGGAATCGCCCGCGTCGAGACCGGAGAGAATTTCCACTTCGCCGCCGGCGGTTTTGCCGGTTTTGACGAGGTGCAATTGCGCGCGCTGATTCGCGACGACGAAAGCGATGTCCAACTGTCCGCGTTGCACCACGGCCGAGGCCGGCACACGAAGGGAATGGCGCTCGCCCGCCGGCACAAGCAGCCGCACAAACTGGCCTGATCGCAAGTTGGGCTGCTTCTCCAAATCTATTTTGACTCGAAGCGTGCGGCTGAGGGAGTCGGTCCTGGGAGCAATTTCACGGACCGCGCCGGTCAATTCTTCATTCACCCCGTCCACGCGTGCGGCGAGGAGCGCGCCGAGTCTAACGTGGATGGCAATGGCTTCGGGCACGTCGGCCTCCAGTTGCAGAGCCGATGGGTCTTCGACGGAGACCACAGGTTTGCCCGGTGCGGCGAGATCGCCCACGTCGGCCCATTTCTTCGTCACGACGCCGTCAAAGGGGGCGGCTATTTCCACATAGCCCATCATCGCCTTGGCTTCTGCCACAGCGCCTTTGGCTACCCGGTGGTGCGCTTGAGCGGTTTCAAATTCCGCGCGCGTGGCGGCCTGCTGCTCGAACAAGGCGGAGATTCGCTTCCAATCGCGCTCGGCTTGTTCCAAGGAGGCTTCGGCTTGATCAAGGCGAGCTTTGATTTCGGCGGCGTCGAGACGGGCGACCAAATCACCGGCTTTGACTGGCTGCCCTAAGACCACCGGCAACTTCTCGATGCGCCCGCTCAATCTCGCTTCCAGCGTGGCCTGGAGTTTGGCCCGCACCGTGCCGGCGACTTCTTCGGTGATGACGTGTGCTTTGCGTTCGACGGTTTGCACTCGAACTTTGGCGGTGTGCAGCTCGGATGAATTCGATCGGGATGGTTCAGGCTTCGAGCCGCAACCGGTAAGAAGTATCGTCGCGGCAAGAATTGCTCCGAATGCCACGCAGTATGCGTTTAGCGTAGCGCAGATTTTCAATCTGCCGTATCGCGGAATTGCATTCCGCGGACTCGCGACAAGCCCAAGCGCCTTGGAACTCGTCGAAGCCCTGCCGATTGCAAATCGGCGATACGGCAGAGTGCAACTCTGCGCTACAGCTACCCACTTTTCAAACGGGCCGTGAGCCTTTCGAGGAAATCGTTTCATGTCATTTGCTACTCGGCGGAGGATCCAGTTGGGGCAAGGCGAGCGCCTTGCGCAGCGCTGCAATGGCGATGCGCTGGTCGGCTTCGGCTTCGGCGCGACGGACACGCGCTGCAACCAGCGCCGTCTCGGCATCGATCAATTGCGCCGGGAGAGCCAAGCCTTGCTCGAAGCGGGCGCGCGTCAAATCAGCGCTCTGGCTGGCTTGGGCAATAACCTGATCGGTTACGGCCAGACGTTCGTTCGCTGCTTTGAGGTTGAGCCGCGTTTGCTCCAACTCGAAGTCGAGCGCCAAACGCAACTTGCGGTGTTCTTCCTGCGCAGATTCCAGGGCGGCCCTGGCTTCGCGGACTTTGGCGCGAGTGCGGTGTCCATCCCAGAGATCCCACTCGGCCATCACGCCGGCCGTATAGCTCTCGCCGGCGCGGTTGAATCTCGATCCGTAATCGTAATCCAGGCTGCCAAAGGCGCTCAGGCGCGGCTGGTAACCGCTTTTTGTTCCACGAACTTGCGCTTGCGCCGCGCGCTCACGTTCCCGGGCCGCGGCCAGTTCCGG
>JACPRI010000264.1 GCA_016190065.1 Verrucomicrobiota bacterium | reverse complement strand
GCTTACGGCCCAAGCGAGTCTTGCCAGTTTAGGATGACATGGACGGGCGGACGGCTCTGAACTTCGTCCACGATGCTCATCAAAAATTCGCGGTCGCCAAGAACCTCGAACTGGTTGAATTCCGACGCGCTTTCGAAAACTCGGATCGGGCGAGGCGCCTTCGATCGAATTGTCTCATCGACCTGGACAGCCATTAATTCTTTTCGGTTTTTGTAAAAGAGGCGCGTTGCGACCTTCGACCAGCGCGGCATTTCTCCGCCGTCGGTCGAGATCTGTGTCTTCTGGCCGGGGCCTGGAAAAGGCTGGATGTAAATCTGACTCTTTTCCGTCTCGTTTGATGAAAAGGCGATCCATTTTCCGTCGGGTGAAAACCGGGCACCTGTCTCGTTAAATGGCGTCTGAATCAATGCGTCAGGTTTAGCATTTTTCTCCAGCGGTAGAATGAAAATATCCGAGTTACCGGAGCTATCGGTTGTTCCTGTATGATCGTAGATTAGAAAGCGTCCATTGGAGGAAACATCAGTCGGAAACTGAAGCCCATCCGTTACGAGCACATCAGTGGCTTCACCGGATCCACCCACGTCTTTGCGGTAAATGTCCGGCCAGCCTTTCCAATCGGCCGCGAAATAAATGGCAGATTCGTCGTGCGCCCAAACAGGCGTGCCTTCCCAACCTGGCTCGAACGTGAAGCGAGATTTTGTTCTGCGATCCAAGCCGTACAACCATAAATCTCCCGTCCCATTTCTCATGTCCACAACAGAAACAACGGCTTGGCCGCCTTTCGGCGAAACTCGCACTTGCGAGAAGCCTCCTGGATCACCGATTGTTTCCAAGATCTTTCCCGAGTCATCGACCTTGACAAGACGATTTGATTCAGTGGCCAGATGGAACGCGATGACACCACTTCCCGAAGCCGAGAACGCGGCACCACCCGTCGGACGGAAATAGACCACTGGGCCGCCGACCAGTTTTGGTTCCCCGGACAAACGCAGTTCCTTCAGGTCAAACCGCTGGGCCATCAAGTTTCCTTCCCGCACGAAAAGCAGGAGACCAGGTTCAACATACTCGGCCAGTGAGGGCAATTCGGCTATGAAGGTTGTTTCTTCGGATTTGAGCGATCCGGCGTACAGCCGATGATTCTGGCGCGAACCTTTTGTTTCGGGGATACTCCCGAGAAACAGAAAATGTTCGCCATCCGGAAGGAAATGCGGGAACAGGTGGGCGTGTTCGTTCTGGCTTCGATCGATTTTGGTAATTGTTTTGAGGTCACCCCCGGACACGGAGACTTTTTTGATGCCGGTTTGTCCGTAGGCGAATACGATCCACCCGTTCGCACTCCAGGTTGCACCCAGAAACCCTGATCCGATCTTCGCGACTGATTGAATCACTCCACCGTCCGCTGAGACGGTTTTCAGCTCATCATTAGCGAAGAATCCGATCAGGCGGCTGTCCGGCGACCAAAAAGGCGCGACTGCGCCCTTGGTCCCCTCCAGGGGTTTGGCATCAAATGAATCCAGCGAACGCACCCAGAGAATAGTTTCGTCCTTCTCAACAGGTGCCGCGACAAAGGCGACACGCTTTCCATCGGGAGACACGCGCAAGCTGCCACCACTCCACGCGGGGCTCATGCGATATTGCGGAGTCACCGCGGGAATCGTAAGCCGAATAGTTTGTGCCTGCTTCTGTCCGCGACGCAACCACAGAACTGTTGTCGCTAGCACTGTCAACACGAGTAGCGCAGCGACTGTCCATGCTGTCGCTTCCCGTTTCCGCCGTCGCGATGCCACAGGTGCCGCCACTCCGGCCTGAGATCCCGCCGCTTCGATCCACTGCAACTCGGCCACGATGTCGCGAGCGCTCTGCCAGCGATTCTCGGGGTCCTTTTCCAGGCAGCGCTCGACAACATGGTCGAGTGCCGGCGGAGTGGTTGGCTGGCGCCGGCTAATGGGTTCCGGATGATGCTCGAGAATGGAAGCGATCAGGCTGGCTCGGCTTTTCCCAGAAAATGCTTTGGCGCCCGTCGCCATTTCATACAGCACCGCGCCCAAGGCAAACAGATCGGTCCGGGCATCCGCGGGCTTCCCTTCGAGCTGCTCCGGAGCCATGTACTGAAATGTCCCAAGCACCACGCCTTCTTCCGTCAATGGTTCTTGCTTCGTGGCCAGCGCGGTGACTCCGTCGCGGTCGAACTCCTCCGCAGTCGCGGTCATCAGCTTTGCCAGGCCAAAATCGAGAAGCTTCGCTCCATTCTTTGTCAGAATAATATTGCCAGGCTTGAGGTCGCGATGAATCACGCCCTGCCGATGCGCCTTGTCCACCGCGTCGGCAATCTGAATTGCACATCGAATTACCTGATCGAGAGGCAGCGGTCCTCTGGTCAACCGTGTGGCGAGTGTCTCACCATCACAATACTCCATGACCAGATAATCGATCTCAGCTTGCGATCCGATGTCATAAAGCGCGCATATGTGCGGGTGAGAAAGGGCCGAAATGGTTTTAGCCTCACGCTCAAACCGTTGCTTCAGTGAAGAGGAAAGAGCAGAGTTCGACGGCAAAACTTTGATCGCGACGATTCTGTCCAATCGTGTGTCGCGGGCGCGATAGACTTCACCCATGCCGCCGGCGCCGATTGGAGCGAGAATCTCGTACGGACCGAGATGCTGACCTTTGTTGAGGCTCATGGCGCTGTGCTGAGCGAGTATGGCGAAGCTGCTTTTGCCTTGGAAGGATTTTTGTGATTCTTCCCGAAAGTGCGAGAGGCGAGAAGGGGAACCAAACCCGAAATTTCACGGTTGAGCTGAACTCTCGATAGGAGCAAGGATTTCTTCGTGCATTGACGTGGGACAAAGATCCACGCCACCGGGCCATTCAACGCAGCCAAAGTCAGGATTGACCTGCACCGCATTGAAAACCGCAGGGTCGAGCAGCCTGCGAAAAACGCCGCCGCGACGCTCCGGCTGAACCGCATAAATACCGGTAACGCCATCGTTGAATCGGATTTTTAGCCGATAACCTTCGTGCGGTATTGCTTCAACGATTCGAATCACGACAGAAGGTTAATCCAGCGGTTCAATTTTGTCAGGTTCTTGATTCCGGCTCGCCATCTCCCATGCGTGCCGCAATTCATGGCGGTGCAACCGTGCCCATTCGAGAACGAGCGCCAGGGCACGGCGGCGTATCTGACCCTTCATGACTTCGAGTGTTTCGAGGTTCACCTGAACTTCTTCGCCTTAGTAAGTAGCGTGGAAATGCGGCGGCGGATGGTCGTCATAAAACATCCGGATGATGATTCCGTAAAAACGACTGAGCTCGGGCATGGTTGGTTATTTCTTCTGAAACTCCAGCGGCCAGTTCAGCACCACCGTCAGCGGGGCTGAGTTGGTTGTTGGCACCTCAATAGTCGCCAGAATTCGGCCATCGGGTGCAACATCGAATGGCGAGACCGGACCGCTTAATCGAAAGAGGCGCCGCGGTTGCCGCGGCTCAAGCCCATTCGTGTTCCTATCCAACTCGACTTCCGTCAAAATGGTCTCGGGATCCACGTAGTAGATCTTGGATCCATCGCGTGACCATCCGGGCGCAAAGCCTCCACCAATGGAAATCTTGCGTTTGCCCTTCAGCTCAGGGAAAGAAATGACGAAAACCTCCATGGTTTTTTCCTCGTTAGACTGGTAGGCAATCCATTTTCCGTCGGGCGAAAAGCGCGCCCAGTAGGTGTTGTGACCATAGCTCAAGAGAGGCTCGGCTTTGGGAGGCTCCTGTTTCATGTCCAGATACCAAGTCTCGGTGCCGGTCTTTAGGCCCGCCCGATCAAAGAGCAGATAACGTCCGTCGGATGACCACGATCGTGCATGCTTGGAATCGGGCGACTGAAAAAGGGGTTGCTCCGGCCGCACACTATCGACTTCCTTTATGAAGAGATCGAACACTTGGTTTCGGTTCGAGCAGAAAACAATCCATTTGCCGTCTGGCGACCAGATGGCATGCCGGTCGTGGGCCGGGTGGCTGGTCGCCTTCAGCGGAGTTTTCCTCTGCAAATCCCAAATAAGAATGTCTGACCTCCCAATCTCGGTATCCAAATGATCCACAGTTGCCAATCGGCCATCGGGGGACAGATGAACGACCGCAAAGTTGCCCGGTTGACCCACACTCTCCAAACGTTCGCCATCCGGGTTATACCACGTCAACTGGACGGAATTCGTCCTCCCATGCCCGGGCAAATAAACAAGGCTCCCGTCCTGCGCTGCCGAAAATACGCCGGTGTTGACATGATACGGTTGCCACTGAACCGCATCGGCAACCGGAAACGAGTGGCCGATCAACTTGTGCGATCCGGCATCAAAAGGCGCGGCCATAAGCTTGCGGTTGCTGAAATAAATCAAGTGACCTGCCGCATAGATCGCATTGCCAGCCTCGCTCAGAATTTGCCGCGCCCGATTGGGCGATCTGATCGAAGCCAGAAATATTCCGCCCTCGGAATGTTCCGCCAGCTCGTCCCCGGCCCAGAAAACGAAATGTTCCCCATCGGGAAGGAACCACGGAAATCCATACTGGCCCTGAGGCTCGCCCATGTTAACTGGGGCAGGAATCCCACCATTCCCCTGAACCTGATGGAGAGGAACGGAACCACCTTGCGCAAAAAGGATGATTCCCGACGCACTCCACGTTCCCCCACGTCCGTTGCGTGCCGAGCAAAGCGAAACGACCATGCCACTGTCTAAATCCACTTTTTTCAACGCGCCGTCCGCGAAAAACCCAACGAAGCGTTCGTCTGGAGACCAGAAAGGAAATGCTGCGCCGTCCGTGTTGGCTACAGCCTTTGGGAGTAACGAATCCAGCGGCTGAATCCAGAGTTGTGGTCGTGAATTTATTGCCCGTGCAATCATGGCGAGTTTGCGACCGCTCGGAGACAAAGCGACCAAATGAATGGACGTCCCGATCGGTGAATCGATCTGAAACCGCATTGGCCTCGGCTCATGCGCATCTTTCCTCAACGCCACAGAGAGGCCAAAGCCGGCGAACAGCGTCATCACAGATGCAATGCCCCATGCCAGCAGTTCCCGATTCCTTCGACGAGCGGCCACGGCCCGCTGCAGTCCCGTCTCCGATCCCCCCTCCAGAATCCACTTGAGTTGCAGCTTCAGATCGTGCGCCGTCTGCCAGCGCTCCTCCCGATCCTTCGCCAGGCATCCGTCAACGACTCGATCCAACGTCGGCGGAATCAGTGGAGCAATTTGGGAAAGCCGCTCCGGCTCCCGCTCCAATATCGCCGCCATGAGGCTGGCCCGGCTCTTTCCGCTGAATGCCTTCTTGCCGCTGGCCATCTCATACAGCACCGCGCCAAAGGCGAAGATGTCGGTGCGCGCGTCGGCTTCTTTGCCTTCCAATTGCTCCGGCGCCATGTACTGCACCGTGCCCAGGATTGTGCCTTGTTCGGTCAGCGATTCCTTAACTGTCAATTCACCGGAAAGGCCCTCACCCTGCCCTCTCCCATCCGATGGGAGAGGGTGGCGCGAAGCGACGGGTGAGGGGTTGAACAGCTTGGCCAGCCCAAAGTCCAGAAGCTTCACCCCATGCTTCGTGAGCATGATGTTGCCCGGCTTCAAATCCCGATGCACGACGCCCTGCCGATGCGCTTTGTCCAGCGCCTCGCAAGTCTGCAGAGCGTATCGCAACACTTCCTCAATCGGCAGCGGCCCTTTGCTCAAGCGCTCCGCCAGCGTCTGCCCTTCCAAATACTCCATGACGAGATAATCCATGCCGTCCTCGTGTCCCACATCGTGCAACGTGCAGATGTGCGGATGCGACAAGTTCGAGATGGTCTTGGCCTCACGTTCAAAGCGCTGCTTCAAGTTGGAATTGGAGGAAAGCTCCGAGGGAAGGATCTTGATCGCGACCGTCCGCTCCAGCCGTGTGTCGCGGGCGCGATAGACTTCGCCCATCCCGCCGACGCCGATCTGGGAGAGAATTTCGTACGGACCGAGACTCTGACCTTTGCTGAGGCTCATGGCGCTGTGCCGGAGATTATGGTCAAACCATTTTGGCGTTGGAAGACTTTTTCAGAACGGACCAGGGGCAGGCCAGGCTTCTTGCTCCGAATTATGAAACGGACGAGGCGCCGAGGTCCGGAGGAAAGACGGTGGGAATTGGCTGATCTCGAAAACGGCGATAAATGTTGAAATCACCATCGACTGAAAAAACCTTGCAGTCTGGGAACAACTCGCTCATTCGCACGATGCAGGCATCCGTGAGGTCCATCTCCTGATCGCCATACTTTTCGAGCAACGCCCGGACCGGACCGATCTGTTCGGCAAGATCAAAGCTGACCACGAAATCGCCCTCGTCCACGAGCCGGGCGATCAGGGCAGGAGCACAAAAATGAGCGGCTTCAATGAGCGCGCCTTCGCAGGTGATAAACGGCGCGTTCCATCGTTGCAGCACTGCCCGCGCCCAGTTTCGCTCCGTGACCGCAGGACTGTTCAGGGCAATGATGAACCCCGCATCAGCGATTCGCGCGGTCATACTTCCGGCCCAATTTTCGGCGCAGTTCGGCTTTAAAGCCCTTGGCTCGTACTTGCGAAGGCGGGTATTCGTCCAGATACTTTAGACAGGCCGGTGGCCGCTCCTGATTCGCCGCCCGGAGCCTCTGCACGAAGGCCGGTACGCCGTGCCGCAGCCCCTGCCGCATCACATCAGCCATCTTCAATCCGGTTGCCCCGGCGGCCTGGCGCACGAGCGAGTTCAGATCCGCATCAACTGGAATAGGCAGCAGCTCCGTTTTCATAGTGAATCACTATATCTTCGGCTGTGGCTGGGTCAAGCCGACGTCTGAGGAACATGCGGATGGACGGGGCGCGCTAGGCTTCGCCCATCCCACCGACGCCGATTTGGGAGAGAATTTCGTACGGACCGAGACTCTGACCTTTGCTGAGGCTCATGGCGCTGTGCTGGGGGATATGGCGGAGCTACTTTTGCCTTGGAAGGATTTTCGCGATTCAGTGATTCGTTCGTTTTTGATGCATGTGGAATTTGCCTGGCCCTCTCCCGCTGGGAGAGGGAGCCTTCCGGACAATCGCTGCACAAACCGAATGCGCCGATTTTGTCCAAGGTGGAAATCGAGTCTCCCTCGCCCAGCGGGAGAGGGCCGGGGTGAGGGAGATCGCTAGCCCTCGGAACGGTCTCACTCGATTTCCCCGGCGTCAGGATTTCTGAGTCTGCCACCAGCCCAAGTTGATCAACTCCGATCCGCCGTTGTTCGATTCTATCGAGAAGGAGGTTGGGCAGCGCCGCAGGAAGGTGCCGTCGGCGAATCTTAGGCATGGCCTTTCCCGCCGTAAAAACCGCGGAGGATCGCGTCTCGCAGCAGGAGAGCTTTCGCTGGACCCGAAGCCCTCACCATTCGCTCGGCCAGAGCGGTCGCTTCGTGTGCGTTCAATTGTCGTTCCGCATCGAGCTGATAGGCAAACCGGATCACTTGCGCCTGCTCTTCGGCCGGATTGCGATTTGACCGGCCGGGGCGCTTTCCCTACACTCCGCACTCCATTTGATATGAAGGTTCTGATTTGCGACCCGATTTCACCGAAAGGGATCGCGTATTTTCAGCAACGATCTGAATTTGAAGTGAACGTGCTGCCGAAACGGCTGCTCGAACCCGACTTGCTTCCTTTGGCCGCGGATGCTGTCGCCATGGTCGTGCGCTCCGAGACCAAGATCACACGCGCGGTGATGGAAGCGGCGCCGAAGTTGCGCGTCGTGGGACGCGCCGGTGTCGGCGTCGATAACGTCGATGTCGAGGCCGCGACGCAACGCGGGATCGTGGTCATGAACACGCCCGGGGGGAACACGATTTCCACGGCCGAACTCACGTTTTCCATGTTGATGGCGCTCGCGCGCAAGATTCCGCAAGCGCACAGCTCCATGAAAGCGGGCGAATGGAACCGCAAGGCGTTCCAGGGCGTCGAGCTTTGCAACAAGACGCTGGGAATCCTGGGCATGGGCCGCATTGGGAGCGAGGTAGCGCGCCGGGCCATGGCTTTCGGCATGCGCGTCCTGGCTTACGATCCTTATCTGGCCTTATCGCGCGCGAAAGCGTTGCAGGTGGAAATGGTCGAGCTGGACGAGCTCTACGCGCGGTCGGATTTCATCACGGTCCACATGCCGATGTCGGACGAGACCAAAGGCATGATCAATGCCGCCGGGTTTGCGAAAATGAAAAAGGGTGTCCGCGTGCTGAACTGCGCGCGGGGCGGGATCATCAACGAGACCGACCTGTGCGCCGCGATTCAAAGCGGCCAGGTGGCGGGAGCGGCGCTCGACGTGTATGAAACCGAGCCGCCTCCCAATGATTTTGTCTTGCGCGGTTTGCCGCAGGTGATCATGACGCCGCACCTGGGGGCCAGCACGGAGGAAGCGCAGGATAATGTCGGCATCGAAGTGGCGGAAGCGATCACGGATTTTCTATTGAACGGCGCCGTGCGCAACGCCGTGAATCTTCCGAACCTGGACACCAAGACTTACGCGCTGGTGAAGCCGTATTTGAACCTCGGCGAGAAGCTCGGACGACTCGTCGCGCAATTGGCGCCCAAGCGGAACGACCGGCTCGTCGTCACCTACGGCGGCAAGGCCACGACGCTGCCGGGCGATCCCATTACGCGCTCGGTTTTGCGAGGGTTCCTGGAATCGGCCGGCGGGAAGGACGTGAACCAGGTGAACGTGCGGACCCTCGCGCATTCGCTCGGCTTGCTGGTTGAAGAAATCAAGTCCAACGAGGAAACCGATTACAGCGAGTGGTTGCACGTGGCGGTTTATTCGGGAGAGCAGCGCATCGCCGCGGGCGGGACGTTCTACGGATCGCACAGCCAGCCGCGCATTGTTCGTTTGAACAGCCAGCCGGTGGAAATCGTCCCTGCTGGTGTTTTGTTCCTGATGACGAACAAAGACCGCCCGGGCATTGTCGGATACATTGGCACGCTCATGGGCAAATATCAGGTCAACATCGCGAGCATGAGCCTGGGCCGCGAGAAGATCGGCGGACAAGCGCTGACGGTGTTGAACCTGGACAGCGTTCCGCCGCAGGAATTGCTGGACGAAGTGCGGAAGGATCCCGACATCAGCAACGTGCGCGTGGTTAAACTTTGAATGACTCCTTAGGACCATGAGGCATCACAGGCAGTGCATCGAAATGCAAGCCAGCGAGTTTGACACTTTCCGGCAGCCCGGCCGACCCTCCGGCACGGAGGAGCTCCGGCCAAAATATCTGTTGAGCGTAGCGCAGATTTGTAATCTGCCGTATCGCGGAATTGCATTCCGCAAGCTCCAGACTAGATCGAGTGCCCCGGAACTTGTCGGCGCGCTGCCGATTGCAAATCGGCGATACGGCAGACTGCAAGTCTGCGCTACGTCGAAGACCGAATCGCCAAACTTAAACCGGGCAAAATGGCCGCAAACGTCGAACGTCCAATGTCGAACGCTGAACATCGAACGAACGGTTCGGTGTTCGATCTTCGAGGTTCGAGGTTCGATGTTCCTTCTGATCGCTCTCTCGTTGGCCGATATCTGTCCTGGCCTCGGCGCCGCAGAACCTATCCCTCAGACTCCCCTCAAACCCAAATTCTCCGTCGCCGCGACCAATCTGTTCGCGGACCGGGTTCTCGCCAAAGGGAAAGGCGTGGAAGTTCGGCAAAGCCAGGTGGACGATTTGTATGTCGCCTTCAAAGCCAACCAGGTGGCCGCCGGGAAGCTGGTTCCCGACGCGCTACGCAAGAAGATCGAGGCGGACATTCTCGACAAACTTATCACGACGCAATTGGTGCTGAGCCGCGCCACGGAAGCGGACCGGACGAAAGCCAAAGGGCTGGTCGAGGAACTCGTGGCCGCACAAAAGAAGCAGGCGCCGTCCGAAGAGTCCTTCAATCGGCAACTGCTGGCGGTGGGAATGACCCCCGAACAATACCGGGCGCAAATGCTCGAACAGGCGATCGTGGAGTCCGTCATCGACCGTGAGATTCGGGCCAAGAAGGTCGTCACGGAATCGCAGGCGCGGGAGTTTTACGACAAGAGTCCGCAGTTGTTTCAAGAACCGGAATTAGCCCGCGTCAGCCATATTCTGTTTACCACGCAAGACGCAAAGACCGGACAGGATTTGCCCGCGGACCAGAAGCTGGAAAAGCGGCGCCTGGCGGAGAAGATTCTGGATCGCGCGAAGAAAGGGGAGGATTTTGCCGCTTTGGTGAAGGACTTCTCAGACGACACTCCCTCAAAGGACAAAGGAGGAGAATACACCATCGCGCGGGCCCGGGACGATCAGTCTCGCTCCGTGGTTCCTGAATTTGAAGCCGCCGCCTTTTCGCTGGCGCCCCAGCAGGTGAGCGACCTGGTCACGACGCGCTACGGTTATCACATCATCAAGGCAATCGAACGGGTTCCGGTTCGAACGATGGAGTTTGCGCGCGTCGTCGAGAGGATCAAACAGGGGTTGCTCAAACAGGAGGTCGAAAAGGAATTGCCGGCCTACGTCGAGAAGCTGAAGAAGTCCGCGGACGTGCAAATCGTCGGCGCGGACTAATTTTGCGAGGATTTGACCGCGGAAGGGCGCGGATGAAGCCATCGAGTTAACAGTTTTAGTAATGCCTCAGTCCTGCCGAGGAGGGCGAACGCCGGAGATCGTAGCGCAGAGTTGCACTCTGCCGTATCGCGGATTTGAAATCCGCAGCACGTCGAGCCGGTCGAGCCCTGCCGAATGCAATTCGGCGATACGGCAGATTGGAAATCTGCGCTACGCCTGCGAAGAGGGAAGGCACCCGTTTTAACCATTTAACCT
>JACPRI010000269.1 GCA_016190065.1 Verrucomicrobiota bacterium | reverse complement strand
TGAATGCCGGTCGGCGGTTTTTTGCCGGAGGCGAGATTCTTGAGATAGAGTTCGGCGCGGCTCTTGACGTACGCGTATATGCATTGGGCATCCTTCTCCAGTTGTTCGCGGCTGGGCGGGTCTTCGAACGGAAGCTCGATTTCGTCGGACGCCAGTTTCAAGTTTCCCGACACGGGCCGCATGGGCCGATCGAGGACGCCCAGGACCGCGCCCGCCAATTCCACGCCATGTCGTTTCGAGTCCAGCAGCGTGCCGCGCGGCGAGGGATTGGAATCAGCGCCCATGCCCGTCAGATAGATGGCCGTTGTGCCAGGGTAAAGCGATTCGATGTGCTGGCGCGCGTACGCCATGTAATCCCCTGAAACGATGTAAAAATCATCGCCGGCGATGCTCGTGCCGTGGCAGGCGTAACCGAACACGACCGCGCGCACGGTGTTGTTCGTGCCTTTGACTTTCAGAACGTTGACGTCCCAATCCACCGGGCCATCCGGGTTCTCGCCGAAGACGACGGCGTCGTCGCGATAGACACGGCGATTCATGGCAAACGTGGCCCGACCGATTCCGTGTTCCAACTGGGCGGGTTTCAGATCCGCCAAGGCCGCTCCGACGACTTCGACCAGCTTCTGGCGCAACAGCGCGCTGTATTTACGAACACGCTGCGCGTCCGGGTCCGAATAATGGTACATCGTCTCCAGCGTGCCCTCCAAAACCGGGGCCGAATGCGTGTGGCTCGACACGATCATGGCTTCGCCACGCTTCAGTCCGTATTTGTCTTCGATCTCTTTGACGACCGGCGCGGTGAACGCCTGGCTGACTTCACAGTTGTCGAGCGAGATGAAGACAAACCGCGCACCCGCGGCACTCTTCAACGCCATGGCTTGAACCAGAAGCGGGTGATCAATCTTGTCGGCAGGCCTTTTACGCGCCGCATATCCTGCGAGCCAGATGGGAACCTCCGGCGTTACGTCGCGCGCGGCGAGGCCGGCTTGCAAGGAGCCGGACGATTCGGCGGCTTGAGGCGAAACAGAGGCGATTGCCGAGGCGACTATGATGACGTAAACGTGAAACGCTGAAACGCGCGCGCGAGAGATTGGGCCAAAGGCTTGAAGTTGGTTCATGTCGGTTTCCTTAACGGTTGGCCCTGGCCTGCGCAACCCCTAAAAGCGACCCAAACCGAGCCAACAATTCAGTAGAGTGCGCTCTTAGATCTCTGCGGTTGAACTGCTTTTTCGACACTCAGAACTCAACAGAAGCAAACGAAGGAAACGAAGTTTGGGCGGGTCTCATTCGAGTTCCCGGCGCGTGCACTCAGAGCACGTCATCCCAGATCTTCCGGTTTCTGAGCATCGCTTCCCGAAGCAGCCGGATGGGCGGCGCGCCGTGGCGCAGCATTTCATCGTGAAATCGCTTGCGCGAGTAGGCGGCGCCTTCCTGTTTTTGATAATCGCGGCGGAGTTTCAGAATCTGGAGTTTGCCCAAGGTATAATAGAGGTATTGCGGATCGAATGTTCCCCGCAGCGCTTCCTGGCGCGCGGGCTTGGGTTCGTAATAACAGTTCTCCTCAAAAAACTTCGTGGCGTCGTCCAGCGTCATTCCCTCGCAATGCGTTTTGATCGACACGCAAAGCCGGCAGAGGCGGAGCAGCGCTTCATCCGATTGCGCCAGCCGATACTTCAACGCTTTGATCCGATCCGCCGGCGCCGTCTTGCTGGCGCCAAAGCCCTCATCAATCATCATTTGTTCGGCGTAATGCGCCCATCCTTCGACGAAAGCGTAGCTGGTGAAGATTTTCTCCACTTTCGTCGCCGCCGACGCGTTCAAGCAAAGGAACTGCGTGTAGTGGCCGGGATAGGCTTCGTGGATCGAGACGATGTCCGTCGTGTAATAATTGAACGCCGTGAGCCATTCCTCCTTTTGCCTGGGCGTCCAATGCTTCTCCACGGGCGTGACGTAGTAATAGGCCTCGGTGGCTTTGGTTTCAAACGGCCCCGGCGTGTCCATGGAAGCGAAACTCGTGGCGCGCGCAAACTGCGGCGTCTCGTCCACACGCGCGCGAACCTCCGAAGGCAAGGTGACAATCTTGCGGTCGATCAAGAATTGCCGGATCGCTTCGAGATTCTTCCGGGTCTCGGGAATCAGGCCCTCTTCGGTCGGATGATCCTTCTGAATGTCGCGGAAGACATCGATCGGCTTGCGCGACGGATCGATTTTCCGGGCGGTCTCGGCGAAGATTTGCTGCTCGCGCCGCAGTTCTTGCAGGCCGATTTCAAGGACGCGTTCGGGGGACAGTGCGATCAGCTCCTCCACGTTGAGCATCTTCTGATATTTCTCGCGGCCCAGCGCGTAGCGTGGGTGCGATTTGGGCAGCTTTTGCACTTCGAGCCAGGCGACGTAGCCGCGCAACTCGGAAATCGCCCGCTGATTCGCCGCCTCGAAGGCCGCTTTCAGGGCTTCGTTTTTGAGTTCCTTCAACGCCTCCGCCAAATCTCTGCCCAGAAACGCTGCTGCGCCGTTGGCGACTTCAATGGCGGTTTCGACGTACGGTTTCGCCAGCGAGTCCGCCAGATTGGCTTTGGCCGCGGCCATCACTTTCGGCGCTTCGTTCAGAATCGCGATGATGGACCGCACGCGGTCTTCGAGCGGGGCGAAATTCCGCTTGATGTAAATGTTCACATCAAACCCGCCGGCGTAGGTCATGGGGTTTTTTCTGAAAATGCCCATGTCCTCGAACTTGAAGATTTCGCTTTGGATCGCCGCGCGGAGAATTCGATAATCGTAGAACGCTTGACGGCTCAAAGCTTCGGTCTTCAAGTCCGCCAAACGTTGTTCGAATCGCTTCAGCCGCGTCAATTCAGCATCCAAGGACGCCCGGCTGAAATCGGTCATCCTCCCGTCGTACTCATGCAGTCCGAGTCCGGTTCCAGTTTGGGGACGGAAGGCAAGGTAACCCGCGAGGAACTCTTCAGAAAGCTGATGGAACGCCGCATCGGTGTTAGCGCCGGGAATCGGAACCGGACCGTGCGAAGGATGTTTGGCGCAGCCAGCGAGTAAGAGCAACAGAAGCGAAAGATGGCGCGCAAACCACCAACCCATCACGATTCGGGGCGCAGCCTTCATGCGGTTTCGAGCCCCGCTCTGGTCTGGAGTCGAGCGTCGAAGCCTCCTGAAGGCCGCGCTCCGGGATGGGCGTTCATGGGTAAGATGAGAATCCTCTTTAGGCGGCGTGATCGTTGGGGATTCACCGACTATCGATTCACCAGCTTGCCGTAGTCGGCGGCGCTCAGGAGGTTGTTGAGTTCCGCCGGTTGCGACATTTGGATTTTGTAGAACCAACCTCCCTCATACGGCTCCGCATTGACGAGCGCGGGATCGTCCACCACGGCTTGATTGGTTTCCACCACCTTGCCGCTCACCGGCGCGTACACGTCGCTGGCTGTTTTCACCGACTCGACCACAGCGCAGGCCTCGCCCGCTTTGAGATCACGGCCTTTGGCAGGCAATTCCACGAACACAACATCGGTCAATTCGTGCTGCGCATGATCGGTGATGCCGACGGTCGCCAGGTTGCCATCGATGCGCACCCATTCGTGGGTTTTCGCGTATTTCAGTTCGGAGGGAACTTTGGTCATAAGGGGCGGAGCATTGGGCGTTTGGTGAACCTCGCACTGCGTTGGGGTAATGTCCCGCGTCCTTTCCCCTCACCCCGGCCCTCTCCCCTCAGGAGAGGGAGAATCGCGCTCAGCGCTGAGCCAAATCCATAACCCTGGTTCAAGTGCAAGGGTGGAGACGTGATTCCCTCTCCCTGAGGGAGAGGGTCAGGGTGAGGAGGAACGCGGGCCCGGATGATTTTGAAAGCGCAAGCCGCAGTCACAACGCGTCCCGGTTTAATGTTTGAAACCACGTTCGTCAAACCGGTTTCTTGTAAAAGGGCTTCGGAACGATCACGGCGGGCGAACGTTTGCCGCGGATCTCGATCTCGATGGGCGTCCCGGGTTTCGCGAATTCCGCCGGCACATAACCCATTCCGATCCCAAGGCCAAGCGACGGGCTCTGAGTTCCGCTCGCCACATCGCCGAGCTTTTTCGCGTCCGGGGCCGCGCTCCAGATCGGGTAGCCGGGGCGAGGTGGCGCGGACTTTTCCGTCATTTTGAAGGCGACGCATTTTCGGGTCACACCACGCTCTTTCTGCGCGGCCAGTGCAGCCCGACCGATGAATTCGCCTTTGTCGAGCGCGACGAAAAAGCCCAGACCGGCCTCGATCGGTGTGGTGTTTTCGTTCAGTTCGTGGCCGTAAAGCGGATAGCACGCCTCCGTGCGCAACGTGTCGCGCGCGCCCAAGCCGGCCGGCTTCAGCCCGAACGGATGGCCCGTCGTCATGACCTGCCGCCAGACCGACTCGATGGCCTCGGTTTTGCCCACGATCTCAAAGCCGTCTTCTCCCGTGTAACCGGTTCGCGCGATCCAAACGATGGCGTCGTTCCACTTCACCGCGCAAATCTGATTCTTCTTCAAATCGGACGGCTTCGCGACGCGCGTTCCGCCGGCGAGCGAACCGGGAAAACATGGGTCGATGAACAGTGCGACCTTTGGTCCCTGGACGGCGACGGCCCCGATGCTGTCTGAAACGTCCTTGAGTTCGGTCCCTTCGGTGGAGGCAAACCCTTGGAACTGCCGTTGCAGCCAACCGACGTCCTCGTCGATGCGCGAAGCATTAATGATCAGCAGGAAGTCCTGTTCAGCCAGCCGATACGCGTAAAGATCGTCGATCACGCCGCCCCGTTCGTTGCACAGGAGCGTGTACTGGCCCTGGCCAGAGGCGAGCTTGCGGAGGTCATTCGTCAGAACGGAATTCAAGAACGCCAACGCGGCCGAGCCGGTCACCGAGACCTCGCCCATGTGCGAGATGTCAAACATCCCGGCGGCCATGCGCACGGCCTGATG
>JACPRI010000260.1 GCA_016190065.1 Verrucomicrobiota bacterium | reverse complement strand
CCGAAAAGTCTCAAGGCAATTTGGCAATTGGGCAGGGATCACGCACCGAGGTTGACGGCGACGCGTTCGATGATGCGCACGCCTTCCTCAGCCTCGGCCAGGCTCAGATTCAGCGGGGGCAAGAGCCGGACGACGTTGAGTCCCGCTGGAATGGTGAGGAGTCCCGCTGAATGCAGGCGATTTACAAATTGGAGCGAGGCAGCTTTCTCTTCTTTGGCCAAGGCCGGAATGTTCGATGCGAGTTCGATCCCGATCATCAGGCCGAGCCCTCGCACCGACTTGAACACGGTGGGGATTTTTTCCACCAAACGCGACAGTTCGATCCTGAGAAAGTCTCCGACGCGGCGCACGTTCTCATCCAGGCGCTCGCGCTCGATGACCTGGAAAACCTTCAGCGCGACCGCGCATCCGAGCGGCGTGCCTCCGAACGTGGACGCATGAGTGCCGGGGCCGAGCAAATCGGCGTGCGGTTCCCGCACCCAAAAAGCGCCGATGGGAAAACCTCCTCCCAGCGATTTCGCCATCGAGAGTCCGTCCGGAAGAAACGGCTTTCCGTTCGTCGCGCCCTCCAGAATCCGTTGAAAGCTTTGAAATCGTCCCGTCCGGAAATGGCCGTCCTGAACACCGTCCATGAGAAGTAGCAGTTTCTTTTCATTGCACAGGTCCCGAAGGCCGAGCAGGTAATCGGGCGCAGCCGGCGTGATGCCACCCTCCCCTTGGACGCCTTCGATGAGCACTGCGACCGTTGCGGGCGAAATTGCTTTACGCACCGCGTCGAGATCGTTGTAGGGGACGTGGCGAAACCCGGGGACCATCGGCCCGAACCCTTTCTTCACTTTCTCTTGGCCTGTCGCAGCGATCCCCGCCAGCGTCCGGCCGTGAAAGGAGTTGTGCGCGGTGAGAATTTCAAAGCGCCCTTCGGCGTGGCCAAACTTGCGGGCGAGCTTGAACAAGCCTTCATTGGCTTCCGCGCCGCTGTTGCCGAAAAAGACTTTGCCTGGCGCGAGCAGTGTTACGATCGCTTCGGCCAATCGGCCTTGCGGCTCGTGGTAGTAGAGATTGGACACGTGAACCAACCGGCGCGATTGCTCCACGAACGCCTCCGTGATGGCCGGGTGCGCGTGACCCAGCGCGCAAACCGCGATGCCGGCGCCCAGGTCCAGATAACGCTTGCCCGTCACGTCCCAAACATAGCTGCCGGAACCGTGGCTGAGCACCAGATCGAATCGCCCGTAGCTCGGCACGACGTGTTTTTGAAACAGCGCCTGGATCGCGGCGACGTCGTTGCGGACAATTGGAGGTGGGGCAGGAATAACTTCTTTCATTTCAACGGTGAATGGATGGCCGGTGCCTCCGGGATTTGGATTCCCGGAATTCTCGCAGTTCATTTCTCAGCCTGCAAGGCGTCCCAGATTTCGCGGTAGAGGTCGCGGACCACGGGGGCGACTGCCAGGTCGCGGGGCAAATCTCGGCGAGAGATCAGTTGAATCACGTCGGTCTTGTCTTGATGGCGGTGAATCGGCGTGTTGAGCCAACTGTCTAATTTGAGTGAAATCAGGTCTTCGAGCTTTGCGATTTGCGGTTGGTCAGTCGCGGCTCTCGGCTCGGGAAACGGCACTTTGCACCCCCGCTTCAAGACCTTGCCTGCGGGCAACAAATCGATGATCACGCCGTTCCGACGGTCCTTCACGCGGTCATGGTGTCCCGGTACGCGCACCAGTGGGCCCGACACATCCGCAGTGAGAAACTCTGCAGCCCCCAACACGTCCGGAACCACCATATCGACATCCAGGGTGACGCGTGCGTAGCCGTGCTCCTGCACGGCCAGACCGCCGACAATCAGATGAGGGATGCCAAAATGTGCCAGCGTTTCGGCCGCCGTGCGAGCAGTCTGCTCCAGTCCGGTCGTGCCGGTATTCTCGCGCAGGAGATACGCACTGGAGTTATTCACGGCTTCAATCTTTGCAAATTTGATCAGCGTGTTCAATGATTTGCTGGATCGCCCTAGCGCGCGGCTCAGCAAACGACTTCCGTGCCGACGCCTGCGTCGGTGAAAATCTCCAGCAAGATGGAGTGATCGACGCGGCCATCGACAAAGGAAACTTTTTCCACGCCCGCGTGAATGGCTGCCACGGCGCTATCGACTTTCGGGATCATGCCCTGGTCGATGACGCCCTCGCGCTTGAGATTTTCCACCTCCTCGATTGGCAAGTGGGCGATCAAGGACTCCGGGTCCTTCGGATTGCGCAGAAGTCCGGGCACATCGCTCATGAAAACCAGCCGCTTCGCTTTGAGCGCGATTGCAGCCTGCGCCGCGGCGACGTCCGCGTTGCAATTGTAAATCTTGCCGTCTTGGCCGCGGGCCGTCGGGCTGATCACCGGCGTGATGCTGCGGCGGATGCATTCGCGCAACGGCTCCGTGTTCACGGACGTGACTTCGCCGACATATCCGATATCGACCGCCTCGCCGGTTGCTCCTTTCAGTAACAGCTTGCGGCAGGTGAAGATTTCGGTGCCGGAAAATCCGCGCGCTTTGCCACCCAACGCGTTGATCGTTTTGACAATTTCCGGATTGATCTCGCGCGACAACACCTGTTCGACGACGTTCACCGTGGCTTCGTCCGTCACGCGCATTCCCTGGAGGAAGCTCGCATTCAGCCCCGCTGCGTCCGTCGCGCGCGTGATGGCCTTGCCGCCGCCGTGCACGACGACCGGGTTGATGCCGACGGCTTCCAGGAACACGATGTCGCGCGCCACTCCGTTTCGCACGTCTGCGTCCGGCGAATCCATGAAACTGCCGCCGTACTTCACGACGAACGTCTGGCTGCGGAAGCGCTGGATGTAGGGCAGCGCTTCGAGCAGGGTCGCGGCTTTGGCGATCAAGTCTTGCATGGCGAAGATCAAAGACAGGCCCGACCTAAGGTTGCAACCCTGTTTGCAGGTTGGCAGGCGGACTCTTGCCAAACGGTTCCCTTTGGCAGAAGATTTGCACTCATGGAAGCAGTCGAGAATTCGGTATTCGTCAGTGTCGAAGAGTATCTCGCGGGCGAGTTGGAGAGCGAGATGCGGCATGAATATCTCGGCGGCACGGTTTACGCGATGGCGGGGGCCAGCCGAGACCATAATACCGTGGCTGGAAATCTCTTCAGTGCTTTGCGCTCGCATCTGCACGGAAAGCCCTGCCGAACATTCATCTCGGATATTAAAGTTCGGCTGCGGATTGGCGGCGACGATATCATGTACTACCCGGACGTGATGGTGACTTGCGACCCGCGCGATACGGACCGGTATTTCAGCCGTTTCCCCAAGGTGCTGATCGAGGTGCTCTCGCCGGAGACGGAGCGCACGGACCGGCGCGAGAAGTTCTTAAGCTACACACAAATCGAGACCCTGGAGGAATACGTCCTGGTCGCGCAGGACAAAATGGAAGTAACCGTTTTCCGCCGAGCGAACAAATGGCAGCCCGAAATTGCGAACAAACCCGACCTGCAACTGCGACTCCCGTCCCTGGATTTTGCGTTGCCATTGAGCGCCGTTTACGAAGGCGTGAAAGTCTAAACAACGGCAGGTGCATCAACCGCCTAGCGACGCCGGATCGGTCACGTCCCCTTTGTTGAAGTCCACGTATTCTTCGGTCAGGTCCGCGGCGTAAATCACGACGTGGGCATGACCGAGATTCAATTGGATATGGAGATCAAATTCCTTCGCCGCGACGGCGGAGCACAAAGCTTTGAAGGAAGTCCGAGTCGGTTGGCCGCATTTCAGGCTCCAGACAACCTTCCGGCTGCCCGGCGCGCTGTAGCCGATATCGACTCTCTCTTCCACGACCTTTGCGGCACTGTAACCCAGCGCGTCAATGATGCGGCCCCAATTCGGATCGCCGCCGTGCCAGCTCGTCTTGACGAGCGCGCTGTTCGCGATGGCTCGCGCGGCAGCGTCGGCGTCAGCGAAAGATTTCGCGCCGCTGACTCTGACGGTGACAAACCGGGAGACGCCCTCGCCGTCGCGCACGATCATTTTGGCGAGTTCGAGACAAACGTGATTGAGCGCGGCTTGGAACCGCGCTGCCACGCGCGATTTCGGATCTGAAGAAGTGAAGCCCCTTACGTCGGCGGCTTGGATTCGAGGATTCCTCGCCAGACCATTCGCCAGCACGAGCACCGTGTCGTTGGTGCTCATGTCGCCATCGACGGTGATACGATTGAAACTCTGGGCCACGGCTTCGTTCAACGCCATTTGAAGCGCTCCTGCTTCGATGGCGGCGTCGGTGGTGATAAAGCAAAGCATGGTGGCGTGGAGCGATGCCGCCGCGGGCCGCTGGCCGGTAAGACTCATGCCCGGCTGAATCATGCCCGCGCCTTTGCAGACCCCGCCGATCCGGACCGGTTTGCCGGATAGTTTGAATTCCACCGCAATTCGCTTCGGTTTTGTGTCGCTCGTCATGATGGCCTCGGCGACGTGATGCGCGCTCTGCACAGAACTGTCCAGGGAGTTGGCCGCGGCGAGAATGCCTCGCTTCACGTTCGCCATCGGCAGCGTCACGCCGATGCGCCCCGTGGATCCGACAACAACGTGTTCAGACGGAATCCGCTCGCCGCGTTCCTGGGAATGCGGGGGATTCCGTTCGTTTGCCGACGAAGCCGACTGCAACCTCACACTCGCGGCGACGGCCCCGGCCGTTATCCGCGCCATTTCCAGGGCATCTTTCAGGCCTTGTTTGCCCGTGCAGGCGTTCGCGTTGCCGGAATTCACCACGATGGCTCGCGCGGTTCCTTGCTTCACGTGTTCCAGACAAACCTTCACGGGCGCGGCACAGATCTGATTCGTGGTGAATAAGCCCGCGACGGTGGCCGGGACCTCGGAGACAATCAGGGCCAGATCGCGCTTCTTTCCTTGGTTCGAGCCTTTGCCCGTGCCCAGGCGCTTGATATCGCAAAACACGCCGCTCGCGAGGAACCCTTGCGGTGCGGTGACAGAGCCTGGAATTTGTTTGAACCCACTTTTCATTCAATTCACTCGTCTTTTGAACCAATTGATCCGTGCTTTCACAAAGCGCAGTTTGACGCGCAACTTCGACTCGGCGCCTAAATCAAACCGGCGGTTTCCGGATATCCGTGCATGATATTGAAGCACTGGATGGCCTGGCCGCTCGCGCCCTTCACGATGTTGTCCTCCGCGCTCATCACGACCAGCCGACCGGTGCGCGGATCGAGGCGCCAGGCGATTTCGAGGACGTTCGTTCCGACCACATTTTTAGTGTCGGGCAGCGCCTTGCGCTCGAGTAGCCGGACGAACGGTTCGTTCGCGAAGGCGTTGTGATAGCACGCCGCAATCTTGTCATTCAACGCCTCGGCCTTGATCACATCGGCGCCGTGTTCGACCGGCGCAAGATACAGTGTCGTGAGAATCCCGCGGTTCACTGGAATCAAATGCGGTGTGAATTGAATGACGACTTTTTCACCGGCGACCGCGGAGAATTCCTGTTCGATCTCGGAAAGATGGCGGTGCTTGGGGACGCCGTAGGGCCTCACGCTTTCGTTGCACTCCGCGAACAGGTAATCGAGCTCCGCTTTGCGGCCCGCGCCACTGACTCCGCTGAGGGAATCGGCGATGATGCTTGTCGGCCGAATGAGCTTTTGCCGCAACAATGGAATGGCCGGGAGCAGAATGCTCGTCGGGTAACAACCCGGGCATGCCACCAGCGTCGCCGACTTAATGGCCGCGCGGTTCAATTCGGGCAGACCATAGACCGCTTCCTTCAGCAGTTCTGGCGCCGGGTGTTCGTGCGCGTAGAACTCCTGATACACCGCAGGATCTTTCACTCGAAAATCTGCGCTGAGGTCAAGCACTCGGCAGCCGAGCTTCAGCAGGGGAACAGCATATTCGGCGGCGACCCCGTGCGGCAGGGCCAGGAAAACGGCGTCCGCTTGCTTAGCCAGCAGCTCCGCGTTGGGTTCGCCAAATCTCAAGGTCTTCGCTTTCGGATAATGGGCGAATTTGGGAAAAACCTGGGCCACCGTTTGGCCCGCATATTGCCGGGAAGTCAACGCGGCCAACTCCGCGTTTGGGTGCAAGGCGAGGAGCCGGACGAGCTCTTCGCCGGCATATCCGGAAGCGCCGACGATGGCGACTTTGGTTTTCATGTGCGTTGTGAGTTGTCGGGTGAAAGCGGCAGTTGTCAATTCCCGATCTGATCGCGCTGGATCGCCCAAATGAAAAAGCCCCGCCGGAGTCAACCAGCGGGGCTCATCAAATCCTGTTCCGTTTAGCGTTTGCTGTATTGGAACCGCTTTCGAGCGCCGGGTTGCCCGTACTTCTTGCGCTCCCTCATGCGCGGATCTCGCGTGAGGAGGCCTTCGCTGCGCAAGGCCGAGCGGAAGTTGGCGTCGGAAGCCAAAAGAGCGCGCGCAATCCCGTGCCGCACGGCGCCCGCCTGGCCGGTCAGCCCGCCGCCGCGCACATTGACGCGCACGTCGAATTTGGCCGTGGTCTCCGTTCGCGTCAATGGCTGCAAGACCATCGTCCGCTGGGCTTCGATCGCGAAGTAACTTTCGAACGGCCGGCCATTGATCGTGATCTTGCCGGAGCCGGGAGCAAGGCGCACGCGGGCCACGGCGCTTTTGCGCCGGCCGGTGCCGAGGTATTCAGTCGTTTGTGCCATAGCCAAGTTCTAGTTATGGGCCGCCAGTGGAGTGGGTTTTTGCGCCACGTGCGGATGCTCGTTGCCGCAGTACACTTTGAGCTTCGTCAGCAGCACGCGTCCCAGTCGGTTCTTGGGAATCATGCCTTTGACCGCGTGATGGATCAACCGTTCCGGATGCCGCGCTCGAACCTGCTCGACCGTCCGGTATTTCTCTCCGCCCTTCCAGCCGGAGTAGGACATGAACTTCTTTTTCGTTTCCTTCTTGCCAGTCAGGAGAACCTTTTCCGCGTTGACCACAACGACGAAATCACCGGTGTCGAGGTGATCGGTGTAAATCGGCTTGATTCGGCCGCGCAGAAGATTCGCAATTTGGACGGCGAGCCGACCCAGGACCGCGCCATTGGCATCGATTACGAACCACTTGCGCTGGTCCAAATTGACTTTGGGCAGATACGTTTTCATCGAAACACTTCGTGTCAAAGAGCGCAGAACGTAGCAAACGCGCAAGTGAAGTCAATAGTCATTTCAGGGGCATCAGGGCTCAAGAGTGCGTTGCGCTGTTCTGCTTCTCACTTGCGCCTTCGCGGGCAGGCTCCTATTTTCGCGCTATGAAACCTTTCCACTTTTTGCTTTTGGTTTCCCTGGTGCTCATGCCGGCACAATCTTTCGGTCAGAGTTCAGCCGCGGAAGCCGCCCTTGAGCGCAAAGCCAATGAGGAACGTTTTGCACGTCTCAATGCCACAGTCATGAATCTGACGGAAACGGAGAACGTGCTTCGGTCGAGAATCCAGGAACTGGAACAACAAGTTGCCTCGCTGAGACGGGAGATCAGCCGGCTGAAGGACGACAGCTCTCACGCGACTACGCGCCTGGTCACAATCGAGCAATTCAACGCCCTGGTGGAAAAACTGAAGGAGGTGGACAGGAAAAGGGAAGAGGACAACCGGCTGATCGTGAACAGCCTCAACAGCATCAAAGATATCGCGAGGCCTCCCGCGACCGTTCCTTCACATCCCAAGCCCACCACGGAGCGTGCCGAAGTGGGAGAAACCGTTGATTACAAGGTTCAGAAAGGCGATCTGCTTTTTAAGATTATCGCAGCCTACAATGAGGAGTTTGCCAAGCAAGGCCGTGGACGGATCAATGAGGAACAGGTCAAGGAAGTCAATCCCGACCTTAATCCCAACCGGATTCGCGAGGGACAGGTGATCAGAATTCCTCTGCCGAAGAAGAAATGATTTGAATCTCCCGGTTGCTTCTCCCCTGGCTTCAGGGTTATGGTGTCGAGTCGTGGACCTGGGCCGATTGCTCATCAAGCATGCAAAACTCAGATTTGACAGGTTTTAGCATCGTCATCATCGAAGACGATTCTCTGCTCCGGAAGCAGATCACCGCGTATCTGGAGCGGCTCGGTGCGGATGTCACCGGCGTCGATTCGATCCAGCGCGCCAAGAAGGTGATCGCGGATCTCAGCTTTGACTTCGCTTTGCTCGATGTGAATTTGCCGGACGGATTGGGGATCGACCTGCTCCGCGAGAAATGCTTTTCCAGCTATACCGGCGTGATCGTCATGACAGCCGAAGGCCGCATCGAGGGTGCGATCGAGGCCATCCGCCTTGGCGCCTTGGAGTATCTGGTCAAACCTTTCGATCCCGCCCAACTCCCTCTCGTGATCAACCGCGCCCGCCGAGCCAAGCAGAGCGAGCGTTTGACCGAACATCGCCGAAGCGACGTGATCGCAGGCGGTATCTCCTTCTTTTTTGGCTCGTCCCTCGCTTCGCTCCAATCGCAGTTGGAAAAAATCCTTGCCGCCGACCGCCGTTTGGAGAGTTTTCTTCCACCG
The DNA here is from genome assembly GCA_016190065.1 of Verrucomicrobiota bacterium. Classification (GTDB taxonomy): domain Bacteria; phylum Verrucomicrobiota; class Verrucomicrobiia; order Limisphaerales; family SIBE01; genus VHCZ01. Next base: position 6,775 of record JACPRI010000260.1, on the reverse strand, counting down.
GTCCTGATCGAGGGAGAGACGGGCACGGGGAAAACCACCATCGCGCGATGGATTCATCATCAGGGCCCTCGTGCCGGCCAGCCGCTGGTTGAGGTTAACTGCTCGGCTTTGCCTGAAACTCTGGCGGAATCCGAGTTGTTCGGCCACGAGCGCGGGGCGTTCACCGACGCCCGGACCGCGCGCATGGGCCTGTTCGAGGCAGCCAACGGCGGAACACTTTTCCTGGACGAACTGCCGAGCCTTTCCTTGCCGCTCCAGGCCAAAGTTCTCAAGACGATTGAAGACCACAAGATTCGCCGCGTTGGTGGGCACAAAGAAATCGCCATCGACGTCCGGGTGATCGCGGCCACCAACCGCGACCTCAAATCCATCGTGTCCAGCGGGCAATTCCGCGAAGATTTGTATCATCGCCTGGATTTGTATCGGGTTCACATCCCGCCGTTGCGTGACCGAGGGGACGACATATTGGAGCTGGCGGAGAAGCTTCTGGACCAATTGTCGGCGCGGCATCGTCTGCCGCGCAAACCGATCCATCCTCAGGGTCAAAAGAATTTGCAGGCCCAGCGCTGGCCCGGAAATGTCCGGGAACTGGCGCACGAATTGGAACGAGCAATTGTTTTTGAAGAAGGCGCTGAACTGAAGTTCGAGCACCTCGGCGTGACCGCGCAGGAACTACCGGCCGAGCTTGCACAGATTGACGACTGGCTCAATTCGGCATTTCAATTCCCCCCGGAAGGTTTTTCGATGGAAGAGGCGATTAACCGGCTGATCCAGCGTGCTCTGAAACAGACCTCGAATAATGTCTCGGCCGCGGCCCGCTTGCTCGGGGTTTCCAGAGACTACATTCGGTACCGGCTTTCCGGTCAAAAGACACCGCAGCCGCCGTTGGGGGCGTAACCCCATTAAGCGGTTGGTGAGCACTGGGGTTGGGGATGTCTCACCGGCTAACAGGTGTTGAATTCGCCGGATGATCAGAGCTATCTCTCGATGCTGAAACAGGTTAACGTGGGCACATAACGTTGGCACGATCTCTGCCCTAAATCGAACTGAGACGCAAAGTAGAATTGCGGCCGATAGTATTTTGTAGCTATGCACCAACAAACAACAGCGACCTATGAAACTATCCAAAACTCTTGCGCTCGTCTCAGGGGTAACTCTGCTCCTGATAGGACGTGCGGGCCATGCGGCTGACGCGGCCAAGTCAGGGGAGTCTGATCGACAGCAGAAGCCAGTTACGGCGACCCTGCCTGCGACCCCGGCGAAAGCCGTCACGCCGACTATCCCTGGCGTGCCCGTAAAGAAGCCCGGGGAAGTGACTCAGCCGGCGACAACCGCAACGCCGAGCAAAACCGTCGATCCCCAATTGATCGAATCGACGATCGACAAGGCTTTGAACGTCACGAAATCCGAGAAACCGACCCGGCCGGACCACAAGGATAAATCAGAGCGCTCCGGACCGTCGGACGACGTCAAAAAGCTCATGGACCTGTTTAAGGAGGCCCGGAACGCGTTCCTGGATCAGGAAAAAGAGTTGCGGCAGAAGTACACGGCGGCGAGCAAAGAGGACCGCGAGAAACTCCGCGAGCTGATCAAGGAAAAGCGCCAGACGTTTTTCGATCGGCAAAAGGAGCTTCGGGACGAGCTTCAGAGGCGCTCCGACGACGTCAAAAATCAGCTTAAAGACCATCGTGAAGTCATCGACGCGGCCAAAGATCAAGCCAAGGACGATGCCAAACGCCGCAAAGGTGGCCGCGACTAGACCGACTCGACGACGGTTTTGAACGTTGCTACTGGTTAGAAACCCGTTCAACTCCAGTAGTCACGCCGCCAGGCATCCTTAAAGGTTGCCTGGCTTTTAGTTAGTCTCGATTCTTCGAGGCAAAACGCCGAGTTCGACACCCGCGCCCCATTTGGGTTAGGCTCTTCCGGAAACAGACCACCCATGAAACATTACGAACTGAACCACGTCGCAATTCATGTGCAGGACGTCGAGAAGAGCTGCGAGTTTTACCGGAACGCGCTGCTGTTGGAGCCGATCCCTCGACCGGCCTTCACTTTTCCCGGCGCATGGTTTCGACTGGGGAGCGTTCAGGAACTGCACTTGATCGGGAACCGCACGGAACCGGTCTATGGCGGGAACCGCAGCAATCACTTCGCCTTGCGCGTGGACGACCTGACGCCGTGGGAACAACACTTCCAACGGATCGGAATCGCCTACCTGCCGCGCCGGACGCGGCCCGACGGCGCGTTACAGATGTACGTAAAAGATCCCGACGGGCATGTCATCGAGCTGTTCACGCCGCCAGAGGCGAAGTCTTAGAACGGCTGATTCGGAACGGAGTAATGGAGCCGGAGTGACGGAGTGGTGGAGTAATGGATTGTTCAACACTCCAACACTCCATTACTCTGTTTCACCGACCTCAGTAGTGCCTCGTCTGGTCTCGAAGAAGTCCTGGATCACGCTGGCCACTCGTTCAACTTGCGCATCGGTCAGCTCCGGATAAATCGGCAGGCACAGGCATTCGCGCGCGGCTTGCTCGGCCACGGGGAAATCCCCGGATTTGTAACCCAGGGAGGCGTAGCATTTCTGCAGATGCAGAGGCAACGGGTAGTGCAGCGAATACCCGATGCGATTGGCCTCGAGGTGCCTTTTCAAATCGTCGCGGCGCGGATGCCGGACTACGTAAAGATGATACACGCTCTGCGCGTATCCGGCTTCGCACGGCAATTTGAGCGGCGTGCTGCCCAGCAATTCGTGGTAACGATGAGCAATCCGGCGGCGCGCCGCATTCCATTCGCCCAGGTGCTTCAGCTTGACTCCGAGAACCGCGCCTTGAAGGCCCTCCATCCGGTAATTGAACCCAATCTCGTCGTGGAAATAGCGGACCGTCGTGCCATGGTCGCGCAAGGAACGAGCGCGCGCGGCGAGCGCAGCGTCGTTCGTCACGAGAGCGCCGCCTTCGCCGCAAGCGCCGAGATTTTTCGCAGGATAAAAACTGAAAACCCCGGTCGCCCCAAACGTCCCGACGGTGCAGCCGCGATACGCGGCCCCGTGCGCCTGAGCCGCGTCTTCGACGAGTTTCAGGTTGTGCTTCCGACAAATCTGCAAGAGCGGGTCGAGATCGCACGGATGCCCGTAAAGGTGAACCGGCAGAATGGCTTTAGTCCGGAGTGAGATGGCTTTTTCCACCCGGCTCGGATCGAGATTGAACGTGGCGTCCTCGATATCGACATAAACTGGCCGCGCGCCGACATAAGAAATGGCCCAACTCGTAGCCGCGAAAGTCAACGGCGTGGTGATGACATCGTCGCCTGCGCCGATGTTCAGGAGAATCATCGCGACGTGCAGCGCGGACGTGCCGCTGTTGAAGGCGACCGCGTGTTTGGCGCCGCAAAGTCGTGCGAATTCCTTCTCGAACTGTGCCACCTCCGGACCGAGGCAAAACGCACATTGATCGAGCACCCGCGCAATCGCGGCGTCGATGTCCCGGCGCAACGGCCGCATCTGAGCCGCCAAGTCAAGATACGGGATGGCGTCGTCCATTCGCTTATGGAGCGCGGTTTTCAAAGCCAGAGGAAAAACGCCGAACATCGAACTAGGAACATCGAACTTCGAACCAGCACCCGCACGTTCGACGTTCGATCTTCGACGTTGGATGTTCGATGTTCACCCTTCATGATGTCAGCCCTCGGCCTTCCAGTTCTTCAGCGAGTGCTCCAAGGCTTCTTCAACCGGCCGCATGTTCACCCCCGCGGCCAGCAGCTTGCGAGTGTCCATCACGCAATTGGACCGAGGCGTCTTGGCCGCCACTTGATAAAACTCCGCGTCGTTCGCCCAGAATTCGAAAGCGCGATGGAGGCGGAGAATCCGCTGGAGCATTTCCACCACGTGCCGGGTCGTGGTGAACCCCGGATTCGTCACGTTGTAGGTCCCGAACGGCGCGCGCAATTTCCACAAATCCAGGCAGGCGTTGACAAAGTCGCGGCGGTGCGAAATGGAGTTCACGTTGTCATAGACCTTTCGGTAGCGCTGAACCTTGCTCAGGTAATTTCGGGCATTGTCAAACTCGTCGAACGGAATGCGCAGCCGCCAGATGTAGCACTGACCGAGGCCCGTGATCGCTTCCTCCGCGAGCGCCTTCGTGCCGCTATAAAAACTGCACGGCGGACTGCGGAACGTGAAGTTGGGTTCATCAGTCTCTGAGAATCCATGAATGGCCTCCGGGTGCTCCTCCACCAGCGAGCGAATCTCCGGCTTCGTGAGATCCTTTTCCACCGACACCTGGCCGCCGCGCGCCGCCTTCGCGCCATCATAAATGCAGCCGGACGACACGTGTCCCCACGGCGTGCCCGTGGCCGCGCAGGCGTGAGCGATTGTTTGGGGAAGGAGCGTGTTGCCCGCCAGCGTGTCGGCGCGGGCCGTCTCGCAAGCATCGACATTCGGTTTGCCGGAGTAGCCTGCGGCGTTGATGAGAAAAATCGGCTTTTGGGTTTTCAGGAAATTCAGCAGCGGCTCGAACCGCGTGTAATCCACTTCCTTCCGGGAAAGCCCGATGAACGAAGTCCCGCGCTCCTTCAAGCCCCGCACAAACGCCTGCCCGATGTACCCGGTCGCGCCCAACAAAATAATCATACCACTTCGAAACGGATTAACGCCCCTCGGCCAGCCGCCTGGCTTCGGCGACGACGTCGTTCAAGTACTCCCGGTATTCACAATTCGGCATCCGGGGGGTTAGCGCGGCCAGGTGGTCCAGCGAAAGAAATCCTCGGAGAAAAGCTGCTTCTTCCGGGCACCCGATCTTGATGCCTTGCCGCTTCTCAATCGTTTGCACGAACGCTGACGCCTCGTGCAGACTGCTGCTTGTGCCAGCGTCCAGCCACGCGAAACCCCGGCTCAATCGATACACCCGCAATTGGCCGCGATTGAGATATTCTACGTTCACGTCGGTGATTTCGAGTTCACCCCGCGCGGAAGGCTTCAAAGCTTTGGCCACCGCGACGACGTGATTGTCGTAGAGATAGAGGCCCGGCACCGCGTAGTTGCTTTTGGGCTGTCTGGGTTTTTCCTCAATGGAAATCGCATGGCCGTCCGCATCGAACTCGACGACGCCATAGCGCTCCGGATCATGGACGTGGCAGCCGAAGATGCACGCGCCTTTGCGGAAATCCGCGAAAGCCTGGCGAAATTCGCTGCCGCCATAGAAAATGTTGTCGCCCAGAATAAGCACGACCGGACTGTCGCCGATAAAGGAGTCGGCGATCAGAAATGCTTGCGCGATCCCACCGGGCCGCGGTTGTTCGCGATAGTCGATAGACAAACCCCAGGCTGCGCCATCGCCGAGCAATTGGCGGTAGCGCGGCAAATCGTGCGGCGTCGAGATCAGGCACAGCTCGCGGACGCCGTTCTCGATTAGCGTGGTCAGCGGGTAATAGACCATCGGCTTGTCGTAAACGGGCTGGAGCTGTTTGCTCGCCACCTGCGTCAGCGGATACAGGCGCGAGCCGGCGCCTCCCGCCAGAATAATGCCTTTCATGCGGCGTCATCCTAAGAATTGTCGCCCGGATGGAAAGTCAAATGCGCCTGCGGCAGGGTCAACTACAATCCGTCCCGGATCTCGTGCAATGAGCCTGGTGGAGTGGAGCTGCGGGTCCTACATGAAATCTGTTCCGTACGGAACAAACATCGAACACGCTCTTCAATGGGAGATTTGGAGATTCAATCCGCTCCAACTCGCGGCGGTCCGTGACGGAATATGCGCCGCAATTCCTCCCACCGATTGAAGCGCGCGCGCAGGAAGCGCATCATCCAGAAGTCGCCGCGGTCGCGGAATTGAGCGATGCGCCGGCGTTCGGCCCACACGTGGTTCCGCAACCGCCAGCAATCGGCCAGAGCTTCGCAGTAGGCCTTTCGAATGAACGACCAGCGCCGGACCAGCAGCAAACTCGCGAGCGCTTCCGCCGTCCAGAGCGCAAGCTGCATGGGAACCAGCAGCAGCAACACGTGCTGGCAATTCTTGAGCAGCACGAGCAGCACGTTCCGATTGGTGTAGAACCGCTTTCTGTCGCTGGTCCGCACTTCGCTCATGCGCCCCCCTTCCGGATTCACGTTCGCGGCCAGGTGATGATGAAGTCGCGCTGTCGAGACCGCAATGGGTCGTCCCCCGGCAATCCAGAGTCGCCACGACAAATCGAGCTCGTCGGCATACATGAACAGCGCCTTGTCAAATCCGCCAATCCGGTCGAACAGTTCGCGCTCAATTAGGAAACAGCAGCCCGGCGGCATGAAGAGTTCGCGGATTCGGTCGTAGCGTGTGGCAAAACTGGGCAACCCGAAGATGTCGAACCCGGCGCCCCAGATCGGCTGGAGGGTATCATCCTCGTAATTCAACACGAGGGGCGTGGCCGCGCTGGCGCGTTGGGCGCGTACTTGCGAGAGTAAAATGTCCAGGCAGTCCGGCTCCAGCCAGGTATCGTTGTTCAGGAAAAATAAGTATTCGCCGCACGCCGTTTGCGCCGCGCGATTGTTTCCTTCGCAATAACCCAGATTCTCGCCGTGCTGAATGAAGCGCGCGTTCGGCCAGGATTGAAGGAGCTGCTCGGCGAGTTTGTCTGATCCGTCCGTCGAAGAATTGTCCGCCACGATGATTTCGATCTTGGAAAAGATCGTTTGCCGCCGCAAAGAGTCGAGGCAGCGCTCGATCCACGCCGCGCCCTGATAATTCAGGATGATCACGCTGATCTGGGATTGAGGGGCTGATTCCATGGCTGAGGCTTT
>JACPRI010000266.1 GCA_016190065.1 Verrucomicrobiota bacterium | reverse complement strand
GCCGTCGCCGAGGCGTTGAAGCAAGCGAAGCCACGGCCTGTGGCGCAGTTGGCCGCGTTGAAACGCCCGTTCAAATTCAAAGTGCGCCAGTTCGACGAAACGAAAGAGGACGAAGCCGTCACGCGGTACTGCCGCAAATGGGTCGGCGCGTACGGTGAGAAGGTCATCGAAGTGTTTCGCGAGATGCGAAAGGCTCTGGCGCCGCAACGCGGCCAGGAACGGGAGACCTGGCTGCAGGCGCTGCGCGTCGGCGACGTCGCCATCGTGGGCGTCCCCGCCGAGTATTTCACGAAGCTCGGTGTGGACATCAAAAACCGGTCGCCTTTCCGCTACACGTACGTCGCCGAGTTGGCGAATGATTGGATCGGCTACTTGCCCGATCTGGATGCCCATAAGCTGGGCGGCTATCAAGTCTGGACCGGCTATCACAGCTACGCCGAGCCGGGCACGGGCGAACGGATCGTCGAAGAAATCGTCGCGATGTTGAACGAGCTGGATCGGTAAACTGGGGCCGGCCCTGAAGGCGGCGGTTCAGCATGGGTGAGGATTTGGAAACCACTAATGAACACTGATACACACTAATGGAGGAAGAGTGCCTGGCTTACCTCGATGTATGTTTCGTTCAGCGCTCTAATTCTCTTGGTCGAACGCGGAAAGCGAATTCCTTTGTTTGCTACTCTCCGTTTCCGTTTTGCTTCTGTTTTCCGAACAAAAGGCAACGAAGAGAACGAAGAAGTTGGAGAATTGAACTTTAATCCGGCAGTTGATTAGCCACAAAAGAGCGCATAGAACTCAAAGAGATGGGAGGTGGGACGCTCTCGAACTCACCCGTTTGGTGAAGAAACCTGTTTGCGATGACTCCTCGGTCTTTGCGATCTCTGCGATCTTTTGCGGCTGAAGTGCTTTTTCCAGGTCGAATCCGCCACTTTCCCCGACCTGAATCTTTTGTTGTTCTGAGGTCGGCGCTGCCCGCACGGCGCGGATTGACCGGGCAGGTTAGCACGACTACGATTCTGCCATGCATGCGGTCGAGTTTACGACAGAGTTAGGTGAGGAGGGCGTGGTCAACATCCCGCCTGAGGTGGCTGCGCTGCTTCCGAAATCGGGACCGGCGCGAATTATTATCCTCACCACCGAGGAACCGGAAGACAGGGATTGGCGTCATGGCGCCTACGAACAGTTCGCGCGCGACGACGCTCCCGAGGACGCCGTTTACGACAGCTACCGATAGCGTGTTTGGCGAGATATTCATCTGCCAGTTTCCGTTTACATCTGGCGCGGTGAGCAAGCCGCGTCCGGTCCTTGTGCTCTTTGACCGGCAGCAGGACGTGCTTGTTTGTCGCGTCACTTCGGCTCTTCGGCGAGGTCCGCTTGACGTGACACTGAGCGACTGGGCAAGCGCCGGGCTCGCCAAGCCTTCCGTGGCTCGACTTGACCGCCTGGTCACGGCGGAGCGGGCCATTCTGGGCCGGCGGCTTGGCATCCTGAGTTCTGGCGATCAGTCGGCGATTCGCGCCGCATGGAATCAGCACATGCGGCTCTGACTCTCTGGAAATGGTCCGAACCAACTTTCTTCGACCGTGGCGATTTGAGCTTTGACCCCGCGCTGGACGTTCAGGCCGGCTCGCAGCCAATCCTTCAGCAGAAAACCTGTGTTGGAAAGTTACGAGGAAATCGGAACGAGTTGATTCCGAGCATGAGCGCAGACACGGATTTCACCAATTCCGCGAAGGAGACGGACGCATTCAAAGGAGTCCCGAGACGAACTCCTGCCAAGCCAGGGCGCGGACGCCAGGGGCAACGGCGTAAGTTGGCGCGTTTGCTTTGGCCGGTTGGTACACGAGCGTCATGTCCACGGCGGTTTGGCCGGGCCGCTTCTTTTTCAACGCCTCCGCCAGCCGTTGCATCGACGCGGCCATTGCGGGCGTGACCGTGCGCCCGGCTTTGCATTCCACGAGCGAAACCGAACCCGACCGGCCCGGTACGAGGAAATCGACTTCCAACCCTTGCTCGTCACGGAAGTAGTACAGCTCTCGCCGCCGTCCGGAGTTGACCTGCGCCTTGACGATCTCCGCCGCGATGAAGCCCTCGAACAACGCACCCAGGAACGGCGACTTGGCCAATTCCGCGGTCGAATCCACACCCAGCAAGTGGCAGGCGAGACCTGAGTCGGCGAGGTACACTTTCGGCGACTTGATCAAACGCTTGCCGAAGTTGTCGTAAAAGGGTGGAACAATCAGGATTTGCGCGGTTGTCTCCAGCACGCCCAGCCATTGGGTGATGGTCGGCACGCTGACACCCAGAGGTGCGGCCAGGTCGGTCTTGTTCAACACTTGTCCGTGCCGGCTGGCCAGCAGCGCCAGAAAACGCTGGAACGTAGCCAGGTCTTTCACAGCGGTCACCGCCCGCACGTCGCGTTCCAGATAGGTCTGCACGTAGGAGCTGAACCACAATCGCGCCCCGGCCGGCCGGGCCACCGCTTCCGGATAGCCGCCGTGGAGCAGGCACACCTTCGGGCTCTCGCGCGTCGAAAGTGGAAGCAGTTGGAGCACGGCGGCGCGGCCCGCCATGGATTCCGTGACGCGGCGCATGAGCGGCGCTTCCTGCGAGCCGGTCAGAAACCACTGGCCGGACAGGCGGGGACGCTGATCAATGCGCGCGCGTACCAGCGCAAAAACTTCGGGGACATGCTGCACTTCGTCGAGGACGACCGGCGGCTTCAGTCCATCCAGAAATCCATGAGGATCAACCCGCAAGCGCGCGACCAGCGTCGGGTCTTCCAGCAGGAAATAGGACGCCTTGGGGAGCAGGTGCTGGAGCAACCAGGTCTTGCCGGCGCGTCTGGGCCCGGTCAGGACGACGGAAGCAAAACTCCGGGCGGCCTGGAGCACTTGGGTTTCCAGCTCTCGATGGACGTAACGCACGAATGAGTTTTCTAAAGTCCCGGCTCAGATTTCTCAAGCCTGAATTGGTAACTCACCAGGCTCGCGTGCGTTTCAGGGCGTCGTGGATTTGAAAGGCTTCGGCCGCCGCCACGCCGGCTTGAGCGCCGCGCGTTCGGTATTGAAGGCGCATCAAGTCGGCTACGGCAGTGAAGTTGGCATCTTTCGCGCGAGACAATTGGCTGCGATGGCACGCCAGCATTCGTTCCTTGAGTTCCGCGTAATCGGAGATGTCGATATAGAAGCCGGGCTGAAAGCGGCTCATTCCCACCGTGTCAATCCACCAGAGCGCCGGAGGCAGTTCCAGGGCCGGGGACGGAGACTTGTGCCCGGACGAGGCGGAGAACCAAGAAGCGGCTTCGGCCAATTGAGAGGCGGCGCGGTGATCCGGGTGATAATCTTCGTCGGAATGAGCCAGGACCAGGGTTGGCCGAAACTCGCGGTAGATCTGCGTGAGAACCTTCCGGATTCGAGGATTGTCCGTCAGTGTTCCATCCGCGAAGCCCGCGAAGTAAACTCCGGCCCCGAGTAGCTCAGCAGCGGCCGCCGTTTCCCTTTTGCGAACGGCCGCCAGATGGGCCACGGACTTTGCCGGTTGCCCTTTGTCTCCGCGACACAGCACACAGATTCCAACCGACGCTCCGTCTGCTTTCGCGCGGGCCAGAGTGCCGGCACACAGCAATTCGGCGTCGTCCGGATGGGCGACAACGGCCATCACGCGTTCACGACCGAAGCAAAGTTTCATCCGAGGACAGGGTTAAACCACTAATGCACACTAATAGACACTAATCTCAGCAGACCTGACGGCTGACGAACTCGGCCACAGGATGAACCGGAGATCTTGTTTCATTAGTGTTCATTAGTGTCGATTAGTGGTTTACAGAGGCCCAGGCATCATCGGAGCCGGATGTCCGGCGGCGGCGCCACATAATCCGCGATCGTCAGCGCCGCATCTGAATGCAAACGCAGCAGAGATGCCGGACACTCTGGGGTGATTGGGCCGTGAAGCGCCCGCCTTACGACCGCGGTTTGCCACGGGCGATTGCAGTAAAAGCGCAATCGCCGCGAAGCCAGGATTTCTTTCATGCCCACGGTCACCGCTCGCTTCGGGATGATCGAGATTTCGCCGCCAACCGTCACGGAATTAATCGTCCGGGTCTCGCGCGCCAGATTCAGCCCTCGCGTGGGCCGCGCGGCGAACTCCTCCAGGGAACATTGCTCTCCCGGCTCGGGGGGCTCGTTGAAGGCGAGGTGTCCGTTGATGCCGATCCCGCCGAAACACGCATCCACACCGCCGCGCGCCGCGATGAGTTGCGGAAGCGCCGACAATTTCTGCGGATCCGGGAAGACTCGATTCTGTAGCTGCGGAGCAAGCGCAGGATTAATCAAATTGTAGAAACCACGGTTCATGAATCCACGAAAACTCAATCGATGCTCTTCTGGAATCCAGCGGTCGTCATCCGTGAGATACTCGTCCATGTTGATGAAAACCGTGTCCCGGCAGGATAATTTTCGCTCGTTGATCATCTTCGCCAGGATCGGGAACTGATCGACCGGGCCGACGGGAACGATCAGCGTAGCGCCGCGACCGGCGCGCTGAGCATGCTCGATCTCCTGGAGCATCGCCTCTGCCATGTGCTGGGCGAGGGACTCGGTGCCGCCGAGGATTTCCACGCGGACGGGTTGGCCTTTACCGAGTTGCTCCGCAGAGACGGTCAGATACCGGGGTAGCATCGATCGCAGTATTCGCTTTCCGCAGACTCAACAATTCTTCGGTAGATTCTCGAAACACGCATCCGTCGCGCAGATTGGCAACAAACTTTACATGTCATAGCCGAGCAGAGGTAAGGTTTGAAGAGATTCGGGCGCAACCGCAGCGCGTCGTGTTCCTGACGCGACGCGCTGCTCGAAAAAACTAGCCCCGTCAGCGCGGCATCTTCGCCTTTGAAATCGGCTCGTGATAAGAGCCGGGTTTTCGGCGCCTGGGAACGACCAGGATGCCGCCCCGCCGGGGCTTAAAAGTAGCAACGCTTCTCCGTCGCTGGTGTTCCGAGTACGAGCACAAATGCAATCCCCTCAAATACCCAGCCGGCTCGACGTTCGTTCTGCGAGCCAGATCATATCCTGATTGTTGGGAGAGGCGACGTTCAACTGCAAATTGTTATTATTTCTGACCGGAGGTTTAGTGCGCGGGTCTTTCCAAACCTTGATCTCAGCATGGCCGTCCGCGAATGAGATCCCGCACGCGCCGTTATGATAGCTGGCTGGAAAATCAATAATCCTGGCTTGGGCGGCGTTTTCCACCATCTGATTGGCAAAGCCCCCGGCATTGATGCTGTCCGGATGTTCATCCAGCAAGACATACAGTTTTGCCGGAGGCGGATCGACCATATCGGCTGTCTTGTAGTAAGTCCTGTAGCGTTTGTGCCCTTCATTGTAACTCCCTGGCGGAAGCCAGCCGCCTGGGCCTCCGAGCGCCTGGCTCATGCCCATGCTGCGGACGCGCGAAACTCGCGCCCCACGAATGTTCACATAACTGAAATCCGCCGGGCACTTGTAAATCTCGACCTCCGTCAGATAAGCGGCGAACTTGGATCTATTGGGGTCGCGAAGAATCAGCGTGTTGGTGTTGGCCGGGTTGCCCCCGTTAAAATCCAGCCAGCCATCGACCCAGGCCGTCGGTTCAACCGGATTCTGATACGCGGAGGAAGTAATCTTATCGTTGTTGTCGTCGGCGTAGAAATGCCAGGCATACTGCAACTGCTTCAAGTTGGACATGCACTTGATCCCATGCGCTTTGGCTTTCGACTTGGAAAGCGCCGGAAGCAACATGCTGGCAAGGATGGCAATGATGGCGATGACCACGAGCAGCTCGATCAAAGTGAAACCGAGAGCGGGAGGGTTTGGGGGAGGACCAACTCGGAAACGCGCGGGTTGCGTGGCTTGCATAACGACGTCAGATCATTCGAGCAGCGCTTCAGTGTTCTAGGAGGCGTTCTGGATTAAGTCAAACTTTAGTTGAGAATTCCGGCGCAGAAAAGACTGTGCGTTGAAAAACACACTGGGCGTTCCGGAAGGTTCTTGGCTGTTTCCCAATGTCCGCGTCGAGGCGCTTTGAACGCGCCCTTCCCTTGTGGCACTGCTGTTGAATTAAGCGAACATTCCGAACGCCGCATTGTCCCGTTCGTAATCTTAATCCTAATTGTCCTTGGCTCCCTCTCCCAGCGGGAGAGGGCCGGGGGTGAGGAAGAGTTGTTGCTCAATCTCAACGCATCCGGTTTGTCCAGCGCGTTCACCCTCACCCTGACCCTCTCCCTCAAGGGAGAGGGAACGGGCCGTGCGCGCCGGGGTTTGGTCGTTGGTTCCTCAACCCGCCGCGGCCAACGCCGCTTCCAAATCCACCTTGCGACCGCTGTCTTTGAGAATCTGTCCGAGCGCCCGGAGGAACGTTTTGACATTTTCCTTCGTCGAGGTTTCTCCCATCAAGCCCACTCGCCAAATCTTGCCTTTAAGAGGACCCAAGCCAGCTCCGATCTCGATGTTGAAGTCCGACAGGAGCCGTTTCCGCACGGCCGCCTCATCGACGCCGTCCGGCACAGTCACCGTATTCAGTTGCCAAAGCTGATGGCCTTCCTGCGCGGCCAGGCGCAAACCCATCGCGGCCAGACCCGACTTGAGCGATTCATGATTTTGCTGATGCCGGCGGAAACGGTTCTCCAGGCCTTCTTCCAGGGTCAACCGCAGCGCTTCGTGCAGCGCGTAGTTCATCGTGATCGGAGCGGTATGATGATAAACCCGCTCCTGGCCCCAGTAGGAGGACAGCAAATTGACATCCAGGTACCAGCTTTGCACTTTCCGTTTGCGGCGCGCCGCGGTTTCCAGCGCCCGCTTGCTCAACGACACGGGCGCCAAACCCGGCGGACAACTCAAGCATTTTTGCGTGCCGCTATAGACCGCATCGACTTGCCAGGCGTCAATCTTCACGGAACATCCCCCAAGGGAAGTGACGGTATCCAGGACGAACAAAGCGGCGGCCTCGTGCGCGAGACGGGCGATCTCCTCCACGGGCGTCAGCACGCCGGTCGAGGTTTCCGCGTGAACGACGGCGACCAACTTGGGGCGGCATTGCTTCAGGGCGTCCGCGATTTGCTGCGGCTCGATGATGCGCCCCCAAGGAGCTTCCACTTTGGTGACTTTGGCGCCGCAACGCTCGGCAACCTCAACCATGCGCGTGCCGAACACACCATTGACGCCGACCACGACTTCGTCACCCGGCTCGATGAGATTGACGAAACAGAATTCCATGCCGGCGCTGCCCGTGCCGCTGACCGGGAAGGTCATTTCATTCTGAGTTTGGAATACGCCGCGCAGCATCCCTTTGATCTCTTCCATCATCTGGACAAACGCGGGATCGAGATGGCCGACCAACGGACGCGACATGGCTTGCAGCACAGAGGGAGCGACGTTGCTCGGTCCCGGCCCCATGAGCAGCCGTGGCGGCGGTTGAAATGATTTCGGTGTCTGCATTGCGCAAAGCATAGGTCGCGGACAATTGCGGAGCAACGAATTTGAGCGCGCGTGTTGGGGGGCTAGGGGGTAAATGAGTTAAAAGGGTTAAATCGTTAAAAGCGTTACAACGTTACGATGCAGAGGCGATAAAGTCGGTGTTCCGTTTTGACGTTTTGGCCGTTTCAACCCTCTTAACCCATTTAACGTTTTAACGATTTAACCGGGTCAGCTACCGTTACCCCGTGTCTGAAAAATACGACGTAATCATCGTGGGCCTCGGCGCGATGGGCAGCGCTGCTTGCTATCACCTCGCCCGGCGAGGGAAGAAGGTTTTGGGACTCGACCGCTTCTCGCCGCCGCACACGTTGGGATCGTCGCATGGCCAGACGCGGATCATTCGCGAGGCCTACTTCGAGCATCCCGTTTACGTGCCGCTCGTCCAGCACGCTTATGAATTGTGGGCTGACCTGGAGCGCGAGTCCGGTCGTCGGCTGTTTGTGCAAACGGGCGGATTGATGATCGGCCGCCCGGAAGGAGTCGTGGTCGGCGGCGCAAAGCAAAGCGCGGTGGAACACAGGCTTCAGCATGAAATCCTCTCCGCGGCGGAGGTTCGCCGGCGTTTTCCTGCCTTGCAGCCGACGGATGACATGGTGGCCGTCTGGGAACCCCGCGCCGGGATCCTGTTCCCCGAAGCCTGCGTTGAAACTCATCTGGCTCACGCCAAACGTCATGGCGCCGATATTCACGTGAACGAGGCCGTCACGCGCTGGGAAGCTGATGCGGGCACGGCACGGGTGGTCACCTCTCGGGGGCAATTCCAAGCTTCTCGACTCGTTCTTGCATGTGGGAGCTGGGTGACTGCGCTCCTCCCGGATTTGAGTATTCCTCTCACGATCGAGCGGCAGGTGCTCTATTGGTTTGAAGCCAAGCGCGCCCCGGAGAACTTCCACTCGGATCGCTGTCCCATCTACCTTTGGGAACATGAACCGGAACGCTTTTTCTACGGCTTTCCTGATCTGGGCGAGGGCGTCAAAGTCGCAGGCCATCACGAAGGTCGCGTCACGTCACCGGAGGCGATCGACCGCGAGATCCACGCGGACGAGACGGAGGCCATGCGAAGGATCATCCGAAAACTCATGCCCGATGCGGACGGTCCGCTGCGGTCCGCGGTGGTGTGCATGTACACGAATACGCCGGACCATCACTTCCTCATCGATTCACATCCGCGCTATCCGCAAGTTCTGATCGCCAGTCCCTGCTCGGGACACGGTTTCAAATTCTCCAGCGCCATCGGCAGTGTGCTGGCGGATTTGTTGACTGAAGGCAAAACGCGTTTTGAGCTGAGTTTATTTCGACATCGCTGGCCTGTTTCGTAAAACCGAAACCGAGCGCGTGCGACCTCGCCTTAAGGCCATGGATTGACATCGAGAGCGTGGGGATCTGTGCCGAGGAGTGTTATCTCCGAATTCAACACAGTTGCCGGT
>JACPRI010000028.1 GCA_016190065.1 Verrucomicrobiota bacterium | reverse complement strand
GTACTGGGATCTGGTCGCGAACAGCGGGAATTTCATCGAGACCACGCCGTGGCTTTGGAAGAATTCAACCTCACCGTTTGCCAGTTTCATGCGGTGGAGTGACTGGCTATACAAGAAACTTGGGCGCTGCCACAGCATCGGACTGATCAACCTGGCGGAGATGTTATTCCAATGCCTGACGGCGGTGCTCAGCCACGACAAGCCGGAGATCGCGGCGGTTTTGTGGCGCGATTATTCGCGAAGCGGTCGCGCTGAGATCCCCGGATTCCTCCGCCCCTGGCTTCCAGCCAATCTGAATCTGATATCGCCACGCCCAGCGCCGCGCTTCATGACGCCGAAACGTCAGGCACGGCATCTCACTTCGATCTAAACTTTACTATCGTCGCGGGCTTGTGATGGAATCAACGGTGTGAGCTTTAAGCACGGTAATTCCAGCGTATAAATCATTGGTTACAAGCAGGATCTGATACGACCGATCCGGATCTTCGTTGGTCCCATCTGAACCTCAATGCGCTGTCTTAAAGGCCGAATGCGGTGCCTCGAAAAGTTATGCTTTTCGGGCCAATAAGTTGAGATTTCCTCAGATTTCCGAAGGTTTCCCAGTTGACGTTTTGGACGGGCCGCCCGTAAGGTATCGCCATGAACCACGCAAGGGCGTAGGCGGATCATCAGGACATTTGTATGCCAGAAGGATATTGCGTTAAGTGCAAAGCCAAAAAGGAAATTGCCGACGCCGTTGAAGAGCTGATGAAAAACGGTCGCAAGGCGATCAAGGGAAAATGCCCGACCTGCGGCGTGGTCATGTTCAAAATCCTCGGCGGCAAAGCGACTCCGGCTGCGGCAGCCCCGCAGACACCGTCGTTGCCTCCCGCCTGATTTCCCTTTCTTCGATTCGTATGCCTCAGCAACTTGCTTACGTCATTATTACCCCTTACTCCCTCCACAAATCCCGCACGGGAGGAATCCTGGCTCGCTTGATCACGCGGACGGGATTGGATTTAGTGGCGGCGCGGATGTTCGCACCGAGTGCGGAACTGGTGAAAGAATACTCCGAAGCCATCGTGTCGGCCAACGATCCACAGGATCGGCGGATTCAGGAGCTGATTCGAGATTACATCATTCAAAACTTCTTACCCGATCCGAAAACCCAGCGCCGCCGGCGCGTGATGATGCTGCTGTTCCAGGGAAGCGAAGCGGTCCGAAAAACGCGCGCGGTCGTCGGACATATCATTGCCAATCGCCGAGGCGGAGAGACGATTCGGGATACCTATGGCGACCTGATACTCGACGAACGGGATCAAGTGCGCTACTTCGAGCCAGCCGTTCTGGCGGCGCCCAACGTTGAAGAAGCGGCCACCAAGCTAAAACTTTGGACGCGTTACTCGGACCCCGACGGGGGAATCGTTGAAAACACCATAGGTTACGCGCCCGAGGAAAAACCGCAGCGAACTTTGGTGCTGATCAAACCGGACAATTTCCGGTTTCCGACCGGGCGTCCGGGCAACATGATCGATTTCTTTTCCCGAACCGGTCTTTACATTGTCGGTATCAAAGTCCATCGCATGAGCGTGGCGGAAGCGGTCGAGTTCTACGGACCGGTCCGCGAAGTCCTGCGCACGAAACTGACAGAAATGGTCGGCACCCGGGCCAAGACCGTGCTGGAAAAGGAACTGGGGTTTTCGATTCCGTTGGCGGAAGAGAAGCGGCTGGGGCAGCTCCTGGGGCCGCATTACGGCGATCATCAGTTCGGAAATATCGTCAAGTTCATGTCCGGCCAGGCTCCGAGTGAATGCGACGACGCCCTCATGCAGGCTCCCGGAACCGAAAAAAGCATCGCGCTCGTGTATGAAGGCCCCGAGGCCGTGCGAAAAATTCGCGATATCCTCGGCCCAACCGACCCGTCCAAAGCGCCGCCCGGCTCGATCCGCCGCGAGTTTGGCCAAACTATTATGGTCAACGCGGCGCACGCCAGCGACTCGGAAGAGAACGCGATGCGTGAAATCCAGATCGTCAACGTCGGACAAAACAGTTTCCGCAAAGTCGTCGAAGAATTCTACGGCAAGGTCTGATTCCCCACCGTTGTGCCGCGAGATCAGATCTGGCTCCTTAGCATTGTCGGTTCAGCGCCATAACGCCGATATTCCTCTCTGCGAATATGATTATCTTTGCCTCCCGACGTCATTTTTTGAACCGCTGGAGCGCTCTTCTGGCGCTGTGGTTGAGCCTGATCGTAGCGCCTCAGTTGAGTGCGGCGGAACCAACCCAATCTTCCGAAGAACGTCGTTTCGGCATCGACAAACGCGTTCCGTGGACGACTTCCCGCATCATCGGGACACCGGAGCTGCCGCTCCCTTACCGCATTGAACGTGTCTTCCCGAAACTCGCCTTCAGCAATGCCGTGGATTTCGCCAGCCTCCCGGGCACTCGCCGGCTTCTGATTGCCGAATTGGGCGGGAAGATTTTTTCGTTCCCGAACGAACCCACAGTTGAGAGGACCGACCTGTTTGTGGATTTGAAAAAGGAAATCCCGGTAATGGAGTCGCTTTACGGAGTGACGTTCCATCCCAGGTTTGAAGAAAACCGATTCGTCTATGTCTGCTACGTCCTGAAATCGGACTTGAAGGATGGCAGCCGCGTTTCGCGCTTCACCGTCAGCAAAACTGACCCGCCTCGCCTCGAGACCACCAGCGAGAAGATTCTGATCACCTGGCTTTCGGGCGGACACAACGGCGGAAGCCTTCAGTTTGGTCCGGACGGTTATCTTTACATTTCGACGGGCGATGGCGCGGGGCCGAATCCACCGGACCCGCTGAAGACCGGCCAGGATAATTCCGATCTTCTCTCCGCCATTCTTCGCCTCGACGTCGATCGAGCGGACGAAGGCAAAGAGTACCGAGTGCCTCCGGACAATCCATTTGTCGGCGTGGCCGGCACCCGGCCTGAAATCTGGGCGTATGGCTTTCGTAATCCGTGGCGGATGAGTTTCGACAAGAAATCCGGCGAGCTGTGGACCGGCGACGTCGGTTGGGAGCTGTGGGAATTGGTCTATCGAATTGTCAAGGGCGGCAACTACGGCTGGAGCATTGTCGAAGGCCCGCAATCGATCCACCCCGACTGGCCGCGCGGCGCCACGCCCATCCTGCCGCCGGTCAAAGCGCATCCGCACTCGGAAGCTGCGTCCATCACCGGCGGCTACGTGTATTACGGCAACCGCCTGAAAGATCTGGTCGGGGCTTACATTTACGGTGACTGGGTGACCGGCAAGATTTGGGCGCTGCGCAACGAGGGCAACAAGCTGGCGTCATTGCAAGAGCTGGTGGATACGCCGCTGCAGATTATCTGCTTCGGCGAAGATCCTTCCGGCGAGCTTTATATCGTGGATTATGTGGGCGGGATTTATCGGCTGGAAAAAAATCCGCCGTCGGCCGCGCACCTGAATTTCCCGCGCAAGCTTAGCCAGACCGGCTTGTTTGAATCGACGCGAAGCCACGTGCCCGCCCCGGGTGTGCTTCCATTTGTCGTGAACGCCGAAATGTGGTCCGACCATGCGCTGGCCGAGCGGTTCGTCGCGCTGCCGGGAAATTCATTCATTCAGACTGGCGCCACGAATGTCTGGCTTTACCAGAGCAAAAACGAATGGCGCTATCCGACCAACTCCGTGCTGGCGAAGACGCTTTATCTTTACCTCGAACGCAGCGGTTCGGCGTTGCCGCGTCGCGTCGAAACCCAAATCCTCCACTACGACGGCGCGGACTGGCACGCTTACTCCTACCGTTGGAACAATGAGCAGACGGACGCGACGCTCGTGGACGCTACAGGTGATGAACAGGCTTTCGAGATCAAGGATGACCGTGTGCCGGGAGGACGCCGGAAACAGACCTGGCGTTTTCACGCGCGCAGCGAGTGTTTGCGCTGTCACAATCCGTGGGTGAACTACGCGCTGGCGTTCACGGCGCCACAATTGAATCGCGCCGTTCGATACGTGGCGAATCGTCCGATTTCCCCAAGTCTGCCCGCGGAGATGAACCCTTCCCCCGCGAGCAACGAAACCGTCACGCCTGCGAACCAACTTCGGACCTTTTCGCACCTGCGTTATTTCGATCAACCGCTGGACGAGCGCGCGCGCCCCAAACTCAGCGATCCTTACGACACGCTGGCTGATTTCAATTTCCGCACCTATATCACGCTCGGCCCGGCCAAGGCGCCGCCGCCGCTTCCGGGCATCAAAAGCCGCCAGGCCGAAGAGGTTCAAGCAGCTTTGTTCACCAACCTCAACGAACGCGCCCGATCCTGGCTCCATGTGAATTGCGCCCATTGCCACCGGGAAGGCGCCGGTGGATCCGTGGTATCGCACTTCGATTACGAGACCAAGCTCAGCGCCATGAAAGCGATTGGCCGCCTCGCGTCCCAGGGCACCTTCGGACTTGTCGGCGCTCAGGTGATGACGCCGGGCGATCCCTACAGCTCGGTGCTCTTTTACCGCATCCTGACCACGGGCCAGGGCCGGATGCCGCACATCGGGTCGAGATTTGTGGACGAAGCAGGCGCGAAGCAGATTCACAATTGGATCAAGCAATTGCCTCTCGAACTCTCCGAAAACAAAACTCGGGATCCGGCTGACGAAACGGTGCGGGCGAGGAACGCCGAGGCGCTCGAGAAACTGGGCAACTCTGCCAACCCGACAGGCCCGGCTGCTGCGCCGCTCGAACGCTTGCTCGCGACTCCCAATGGCGCCCTGGCTCTTGCGAGCGCGATGGCTTTTCAGAGTCCTTCTTACGCAACCGAAGTGCTCGATAAAGTGACCGATCACCCATCCTTTCAAGTGCGCGATTTGTTCGAGCGCTTTCTCCCGGAGGAGAAGCGTCCGAAGAAACTTGGAGCAAACGTCAAGCCGTCCGAAATCCTCGCGCTCAAAGGCGACGCCGCGCGCGGCCGGAAAATCTTTTTCCAGGAAGGCTCGTCCCAGTGCCAGCAATGCCATCGCCTCGATAACCAGGGCCGGGATTTCGGTCCGGACCTCAGCCATATCGCCTCCAAATACGATCGACCTCAAATCCTGGACAACATCCTCTTCCCCTCCAGGATTATCGATCCGAACTTCACGACCTATCTGCTCGAAACCAAGGACGAGCTGATCTACAGCGGATTTCTGGTTCGGAAAACAGAAGAAGAAGCCGTGCTCAAAGACGCCAACGCCCAGGAAATCCGCGTCACCGCTCGTGACCTCAAGAGTCTGAAGCCCCAACAGATTTCTGCCATGCCGGAACTCCTCCTCCAGAGCCTGACCGCGCAGGACGTGGCGGATTTGGTGGAATTCCTCGCTCGCCTCAAGTAATCCGGGAAACTTCCTCTCCGTTCGTGTATTTAGTGTATTAGTGTATTTGGTGGGCTGAACTGCCTTTGCCGTTTCTCGGTTCAATAGAACCTGCGATGGCTCTCTTCCCTCCGTTGCCTCCGGTTCAAAAATAAGTTGAGAGTTGCCCAGAGTTGAGAGTTGAGAGCCTGACCCCGGTCCGATTCAGTCTCTCTCAACTCCGCCGACAATTATTACGCGCCGGCCCTCGAAACTGGCCTGCGGGCGAGCTTGCCTTCTCTTGCACAGCGGACAGCTTCAGACCATGGCATTGACCAATCTTACCCTGGCCGATATCCGTGTCGTCAAGGTCGCGTTCGAGGATTTAGCCGCCTGAGACTACTTCAACTCCGACGCCAGACGCCCGCCGATCGCGTCAGCCTCGTCCGGAAATCCGGTGACTTCGCCTCGCCGGATTCTGCCGTTTTGAAACGAAACTCCGCGCAAGCGCAATCGATCTTCCGCATTCTCGGCCAGGGCCGCGATCGGGCTCAAGCATCCCCCGCCCATTCCGCGCAGGAACGCGCGTTCCGCCGTCACGCAAGCAAGGGTCTCCGGATGGTTTAGCCGCTGGCAAATGGCGGCGATTCGTTCATCCCCGCACCTCGCTTCAATCCCGATCGCCCCTTGCCCAACACAGGGCAACATCTCTTCCAAAGCGAGAGGGCTCGCGAGCAATCCTTGCGGCACCTCTGTGGACGACGACGCGCCTTCGCCGCGCGAGACTTTTCCGTCGGCCGAAATGCGGACTTGCAAACGATTGAGTCCTGCCGCCGCCAGCACGAGGCCGTCCAGCTCCGCGCGCTCGGCCAGTTTGCGCAAGCGCGTGCCCACGTTGCCCCGGATCGGGATCAACTTCAGATCGGACCGAAGCGCCAGCAATTGCGCCTGGCGCCGGGTGCTGCTGGTCGCGATGGTAGCGCCCGTAGGAAAATCGCGAATAGTCGCGTGAGGCTTGAGGCCGCGCTTCTCGGAATTGCGGAGTGCGGAGTGCGGAGTGCGGAATGGGAACTCAGCGTCGCGGTAGATGAGCACGTCGCGCACATCTTCACGCTTGGTGACTGCCGCCAACGTCAGGCCATCGGGAAGTTCCGTGGGCAAATCTTTCAAGCTGTGCACGGCCAAGTCCGCCTCGCGGTTCAGCAACGCGACCTCCAGTTCCTTGGTGAAAAGGCCTTTGACGGGCGGCTGCACCGAGGCGCTCGTGGGCACGGACTGGAGCTTGTCACCCGTGGTTTTGATAATCTTGATCTCGAACCGCAAGTTCGGGAAGGCAGCGCGGCAGGCGTCCGCGATGCCGTGGGCTTGCGCGAGCGCCAGGGCGCTGCCGCGCGTGGCGATGCGGATCGGTTGGTCAGTGGCTGACATACATTTGAACTGAAAAACGAGGATTCAACAGCCGCCAAGATCGCCGCGCGACAAAGCCGCAACCGACGTGATGAACATCGAACATCGAGCATCGAACTTCCAACGTCGAACAAGCAGCGGGCTCCTTCGACGTTCCGAGTTCGATGTTGGACGTTCGATGTTCATTCCCTCGCCAAAACTTCTTCGCGGCCGGCGAACGATTGTAACCCTTTTAACCGTTTCCTGAGCTTACGGAGCCGGGTTGAAATCCCCGCCTTGACTCAGCCGGCTGACGGCTGTGTCCAAACGCTTCGATCAGGCCCCGCGCTTTTTCACGGATGATGTCTTCGCAGCGCGCGATCTCCTGCTGCCGGAGCTTCAGGTAATCGTCCGCGATCGCTTGCAGGTCGTCGATGTTGTAGAGATAAACGTTTTCAAGGAAATTGACCTCCGGCTCGACGTCGCGCGGCACGGCGATATCGATGAGGAGCAAAGGCCGGTTCCGGCGCCGCTTCATCAACGGCGCGAGCTTCGCGCGGTCGAGAATGTAATGGGGCGCGGAGGTGCTGCTGATGGCGATGTCAATCTGGTCGAACTCCTTTTCCCAGTCGTCGAAACTCACGGCGCGGCCGCCCAACTGCCGCGCCAGCTCCGCCGCGCGATCGTAGGAGCGGTTCGAGACCAGGATGCTCTGGGCACCGCGGCTCAACAGCGCGCGCGCCGTTTTTTCGCTCGTGTCCCCCGAGCCGATCACCAGGACGCGGCGATCGGACAGCGTGTCAAAAATCTTTTCCGCCAGTTCGACGGCGACAGAACCCACCGAGGCGCTGCCGCGTTGAATGTTGGTTTCGGTGCGGATTTGTTTCGCGACGTTGAACGCCTTCTGGAACGCCTTGTTCAAATGGCTCCCGGTGTGCCGATGTTGCAGAGCGAGATCGTACGATTTCTTGAGCTGACCCAGGATTTCCGTCTCTCCCAGCACCATCGAATCGAGTCCGCAGGCCACTTTGAACAGATGCTCCAGGCTGTGCGGCTCGGCGAGCGCGTAGATCTGGTCGTCAATGGGCTCCTGGCAATTGCGGCAATCCAGAAGAAACTGCTGCAGCGCCCGAAGGGCCTGGTGACTTTCGCGAGCCGTGTAGGCGTAAAGTTCGACGCGGTTGCAAGTGGAGATGATGACCCCTTCTTCGGCCACGCCGCACGCGCGCAATTTTTCCAAGGCCGGAGCAATGGCTGCGTCGGCAAAAGCAAACTGTTCCCGAACCGTGACCGGTGAGGAATGATGGCTGAGGCCGACGACGAGAACGGGCATGGGGCAGGAGTTATGATTTAGGATTTACGATTTATGATTCGTCCCGGGCCATAGGCAATCGGCGATCGCCCATCGCCCACGGCCAATTATTGTTGGTGAATGTTCGACAACAGGTTCGTCCCCCAGAAGGTCAACAGCACAAACGCAAATGTGCCCACGGCGCCCCACACGAAACGCCGTCCCGTCTGCGCGAATCGCCACCGCAAGATCAGCAAGGCCAGATAAAACGCCCAGACGGCCATCGACCACAGTATTTTCGCGTCGCCTTTATAGAACACTCCTGAGGTTTGCCGCAAATTATGCGCGCCGATCACGAGACCGACCGTGAGCAGCACGAAGCCCGCCGCCAGGAGCCGGCCAATAATCATTTCCAGCCTCTGGATCGGCGGCATCAGCGAAAAGATCGCGCGGAGCTTGTGGAATTTGAGATCGTGTTCCTGTGTCAAATACATCAGGCCGGCCACAAAACTCAAACCGAACGCGCCGTAGGCCAGCAAAATCGAAGCGGCATGAAAGCTGGTCCATCCGCCGCTGAATTCAGGTTTCCCCGCGTACGGGGGATCCAACGCCGGCATCAACGCAAACACGCCAATGGCCAACAGGACCGGAGCCGCGAACGCGCCGAGAAATTGCACGCGCGGCCAGGCGCCCAGCACCAGATACGACGCCACGATCGTCCACCCGACGAACATCATCGCTTCGTAGAGATTATTCACCGGACAACGCGAAAGGGAAAAGCCCCGCCCCACCAGCGCGAGGGTGTGCAGGCCGAAAGCCAGCAGGAGCAAGAGATAGAGGAGGCGATTGTGCTGCCGGAAACCCTTTCGCCAGAGGAAGACCGAAAAAAGCGTGCTGACGCCGTAAACGATTACGGCCGCCAGAAATAAGTCGCGATCATCAAACCCAAGCACTCGGCAAGGTTAATCCGGCTCCGGCGACCCGCAAGCGGCAAAGTTGAAAGCCGGCGGCTTGCCAGGCCGCCAAGCCTCTGGCAGAATACGACCGCATGTCCGAAGTTCTTGAGCAGACCGAACGGAAGAATGGGAAAAGTTCCTTCCGCTCTGCCCGGATTTTGTGCTCGAGTTGCGTTCGCCTTCGGACTCGCTTCGGGTCGTCAAGCAGAAGTTGGAGGAGTATATGCAAAACGGGGCTCGCCTGGGCTGGCTGCTCGACGCGCCACGAAAGCAGGTGCACATCTATCGGCCCGGGCATTCTCTTCAAGTGCTGGACAATCCAACCAAGCTTTCAGGTGGCCCTGTGCTCAAAGGGTTTGTTCTGATCCTGGCCCAGGTCTGGGCAGCTATGGAACGAAAGAAAAACGATTGAGCGCCCCCTTGCGCGCTCAATCGTGTGTGTTCCCAGAGCGAGGCGCCCCTGGCCCCCTGCGCCTCAGAAGCTTGTGGTTATTGATAGTCCGCGTACCAAGGGCGGGAGCGCACTTCGACGTTCAAATCCGCTCCGACCATTTGCTTGAACCGCGTGATGTCCTGAGCCATGCCGTCGAAGGCCGCCCCGGCGCCGCCGCGCGGCGGGGTGACCATATGGTACGGATACACAGTCCGGGGTTTGAAAGCGCGCACTGCGCTGGCCGCTTGCTTCAAATCCATGTTCGAGGGAAGGCTCATGCAGATGAACGCGACATCGATATTCTGAAGAGCGCGCATCTCCGGAATATCCTCGGTATCGCCGGAGACATAGATGCGCTTTCCGCCCAGGTTGATCACATAGCCGTTGCCAAGGCCTTTGGGATGGCCGACGCGGCCGGGTGTCGTGTTGTACATGGCCACCGCTTCCACCGGGATTCCCTGCAGCGTCGCCGCCGCGCCGTTGGTCATGACCGTGGTGATGGCCTGGAGGGACGCAGGCATGTTAGTGAAGACATTTTGTGGCGCGACGATGACGGTGTTGGTTCCCTTTAACAGCGCCAGGGTGTTCGTGTCGAAATGATCGGGATGAACGTGCGTGACCAGAATCAAGTTGCCCGCCGGATAGCCTTTGAACGCGTCCGTTCCGCCCGCGGGATCGAAATAAATCCGCTTGCCCGCCCACGTCATCGAAATCGTCGCGTGACGCACCGGTTGGATCATGATGTCCCCCTGATCCGCAGCGAG
Organism: Verrucomicrobiota bacterium; assembly: GCA_016190065.1. Taxonomy (GTDB): domain Bacteria; phylum Verrucomicrobiota; class Verrucomicrobiia; order Limisphaerales; family SIBE01; genus VHCZ01. The sequence continues at coordinate 1,334 of JACPRI010000028.1, read as the reverse complement.
GCGGTCCACCATTTGGAGCGGCTCGTACCAGCGGCGCAGGCGGACCTCGACTCCGGAATCCATGCCGACCAATTCCTTGAAGCGGGCCGCATCGGAGGTGAGGGGCGCCGCCAAATCGAAGACGCCATTAGTCAGTTTGCGGCTCTGATAATGGAATGGATAAACAATCTTGGGTTTGAACTCACGAACAGCATTGGCCGCGCTTTCTACGTTCATGGTGAACGGAAGGTTCATCGGGAGAAACGCGACATCGATGTTCTTGAGCGCGCGCATTTCCGGAACGTCCTCCGTATCACCTGGGATGTAGATGCGTTTGCCGCCCAGCGTAAGGACGTAGCCATTGTCACGGCCTTTGGGATGCCACGCAGTCTTCGGGTCCAGGTTGTAGGAGGGAACGGCTTCAATTCCGACGCCCGCTTTCTCTAGTTTGTCCCCATTGGCCATGACAGTGGTGAGGGCCTTGAGCGAATCGGGCATCAGATCGAAGACGCTTTTCGGCGCCAGAATCACTGTGGTGGGTTGGACCACAGCCTTCAAGGCGTTCGTGTCGAAATGATCCCCATGAATGTGCGTGATCACGATCAGATCCGGCGCGGGGAGGCCTTTGAAAACCGCGGCCGCATCGACGCCTTGGCCAGGAGCGACCGAGGGGTCAGCGTAAATCGTCCGATGTCCCCATTTCATCACCACCGAGGCGTGGTGCGAATAACGGGGATGACTGATGAGGACCTCCTTATTGAAGTAGGTTATGGGGCTGACCTCCTTGGTTGTCAGATTCAGCTTGAGCAATCCGGCGTTCTGCGTGTTCCCGAGAAGGATCGGGGAAGCGAAGTTGCAGACGTAAAGCGTGTTTTGATCGCCGCTCGGCGAGAAGGCCAGGCTTGACGGAATATGCAGCAGACCACCCTCGGCCACGGTAGAAAATTTTCCGTCGGGCGTGACGCGAACGATCCGGTTCTGGGAATTGACGGCGACGTAAAATGTCCCGTTGACATCCATCGTAATCCCGTCGGCTCCCACCATCGAAGCGTCTTTGACCAGGACGCTGGCCGGTCCGGCATTGCCACTTTCGGCGTCGATGGGAATTTGCACGACGCCGCCCAGCGTGGTGTTCAGGACGTTGACAACTCCTTTGACCGTGTTGACGACGATGCCGTTGACGCCGGGGCCGGGGCTGAACGGGAACGGGACGACCGGTGTTTGCGGCAGGAGCACGGGATCTTCTTTCCAGAGCGTGGCTTTGCCCGCCGGATCGACCTTCCAAATGATTCCTTTGGGCGTGTCGGTCACGTAAAGATTGCCTCGCTGATCGAACGCCAAATCATTCAAACCGC
>JACPRI010000259.1 GCA_016190065.1 Verrucomicrobiota bacterium | reverse complement strand
GTTCGCTGACCTTGCCCGCGACATCCGGCAGCACGCGCACGATCATTTCGATGACGGCGGCTTCGTTGTATTGCTTGAATGATTCGGCCTTGACGCGCATCGACTCGGCCGTGGCCTTGCCTTGGGCCTCGATGATGGCGGCTTCGGCGAGACCGCGTGCTCTGTTGGCTTCGGCCTCGGCAAGGCCGGTGGCTTTGGCCACATCCGCCGCCGCAAATCCCTGGGCCTTGGCCGCAGAGGCAGCACCCGCCGCTTCCGTTTCCAGTTGGAACTTCTTCGCGTTAGCGAGCGTCTCGACCTTGTAGCGTTCGGCGTCCGCCGGTTTCTGCACGTTGGCTTCCAGTTCGCGCTGCTTGCGCTGAATTTCTTGTTGCTGCAGCTCGATCTGTTTCTGTTTCTCGATGATGCTGACCTGGACCTCTTCGGCTTTGACCAGTTGGCCGGTCTTGAATTTCTGCAAGTCGTAAGCCAGATCCGACTCGGCTTTTTTCTGATTCACCGCCGCCTGGTACTGCGCGACGTTCGATTGATAATCGCGCTGCGCCTCGGCGATCCTCGTGTCGGCAATGAACTTGGCTTCCTGGCCCGCCTGCTGGGCTTGCGACGACTTGATCATCGCGTCGCGGTCGGCTTCGGCCTGGGCGATCTGCGCGTCGCGTTTGACCTGAGCGATGCGTGGTTTGCCCAGCGCTTCGAGGTAACCCTGCGAATCCCGGATGTCACGGATGGTGAAGCTGACGATGCCCAAGCCCATGTTCGCCATGTCGCCCGCCGCGACCTCCTGCACTTTCTGAGCGAACTGGTCGCGGTTTTGGTAAATATCCTCCACCGTCATCGTTCCGAGGATCGCGCGCAAATGCCCTTCGAGAGTCTGCGTGGCGATATTGCGGATTTCTTCGGTCGATTTTCCGAGAAATTGCTCGGAAGCGGTCGCGATCGAAATGTCATCGCCCTTGACCTTGGTCTGCGCCACGCCGTCCACTTTGACGGGCACGCCTTTGCTCGTGTAAACCTCAGGCGTTTGCACATCGATGGTCAGCAGTTCCAAGGAGAGGACATCGACTTTCTCGAAAATCGGCCAGATGTACGCGCCGCCGCCTTTGACGATGCGGAAGCCGCGGTGCTGCACGTTGCCTTCGGCGTCCTTCACTTTTCGTTTGATACCCGAGACGACCAGGACCTCGTTTGGGCCGACTTTGGTGTAGCGGCTGAGCATGTAGGCGAACAGGACCAACATCACCAGAACGATGATGATGACGGAGCCGATGATCAGACCGCTGCTCGGTAACAATTGGGCCAGGAACGGTGTTGGGTTCATACGATCGGAGCGATGTTTGGGATTGGCTAAGCCGCGTTCAAACTTTGACCACGTGAAATTGAGAACCGGCGACGCGCGTGATCTTGACAGAAGCGCCGCTGCCGATGGCCGCGCCGCGTTCTTCGCGCGCCGGCGCGGTGTAGCGGCTTCCAGCATAGACGTAGGCAATCTCTCCCACTCCATTTTCCGGAATCGGCGTGATGATCGTCGCCGTGACACCGACCAAATCCGCGATGTGAGGTTCGCTCGAACTCTGCGTCTTGGTCATCACACTGCGGAGAACGAGCAGGAACGAGCCGGCGATCATGGCCGCGCCAACGGTCGCCAGCGGCGCGCTGATCCACGGGCTTTTCGTCGCATTGAATTGGCTGAGGATGATTCCGAGCCCGCCGAAGGAGGTGACGAACGAGGCAATGACGGTTGGGCTGAAGACCGAAATCCCCGGAGCGTCGCTCATGTCCGCGCCGGCTTCCGCGTGTCCGCCGCTTCCGATGACGTGCGCGTCGTGACCTCCAAAAAAGTGGCCTGCTATCGCGGTGAAGAGGACGAAGATAACTCCGATCACCAAGCAAACCAGATAGATGAGGAAGTCCATACGCTGAGTGAGTTGGTCCTGAGTGATCTTGAAAGCATTCCCGTACCCCAGCAAGGAAATTATCGGCGGCGCGCGGTGTAGGGCAGGCTTCCAGCCTGCCAGTTCGAGCGGCTTCCAGCCGCGTTGTTCTCGAGCAAAACTGGCAGGCAGGATGCCTGCGCTACTTTGTCATGGCGTTAGCCAGGAATCGTTCCAGTCCCTTCACAGCCTCGTAGCCATTATAGACTCGATCCTTACTGGCGTGGATTTGAGCGCCTATTTGCGAACGCCACGGTTTGTCCGACGCCAGGCGCGCGGAGATCTTGACATAATCCTCCAGGTCCGTGGCCACAGTCTCTTCCACACCCATTCGCCGCAGAATCGCATACGTGTGCCGTGAGCGCATCAGCTCGCCCGGCAGCGTCACGATGGGCTTGTCGAAGGCAATGGCTTCGAGCGTCGTGTTCCCGCCGGACCAGCCGACACTGTCCAGGATGATGTCCGCCTCGCGGATCAGGCCGAGGAAGGGTCCGAACTTCATTTTCGGGAAAAGGCGCAGATGCCGGCCGGGGTCGAATCCATGCTTCGTGAAGGCTTCGGCCAGCCTCGTGCGGAAGAGCTCCGTCAGCTCCCTTGAATCCAAACCGATGAACCAGAATTCGGACTCGGGCGCCTGCGCCGCGATTTTCGGAAACAGATCATCATATTGTGGCAGCAGCTTGAAGAGGCTTTGCAGACAGAGAAAACGTGCCTTGCTCTTGTCCGCCTCGCCCAACCCCTCCGGCTTTTGGGCGATGCTGATGTCCGGCGGCGGATAGAAAATGGAGAGGTGGGGCAGCCGGATCAATTTTTCCGAATAATGCGAATCGGCGTCCGGGCCTTCCATCAGTTCGCTCGACAGAAAATAATCGATGGTCTCCAGGCCCGAAGTCACAGGATGCCCCCACGCCATGCACTGGACCGGCGCCAGGCGCAAAGCGGCCAGGCTTTGCGTGACGGGGTCCATGCCGATCTCCGGGTAGATCAGAACATCAAGTTCGCTCGCCCGGATCTGCTCGATGATTTGGTCATTGGATCGAAAGTTCGAAAAGAAATCTCGAACATGATCCCGCACGTGCCTCGACGCTTTGTCGAAATCTTTGCCCAGGTGAAAGCAGTGTGTCTCGAACAACTCCGGGTTGAGGTGCTTGATCCATCCGTGAAAAAGTTTGAAGACCGTGTGCAGACTAAAAAAGGCCGAAATGAAGCCGACTTTGATTCTTCTGCCGGCGACGGGACGTGCGGCTACAGGCCGCGACCATTCAGGATAAGCCTGAGATGCCAGGCGTGAGATCACCTTGGCGTACGTCCTTTGCTCCGCCAGATCGTTGAAACCCTGATAGTGCAGATAGAAATTGGTGTGCGGCGCGGAGAACCAGGATCTGGAGCCGGCGCTCGCTCGCGCCTCGATGAAGCTCAACAGCTTTTTGACCCCCCTCTGCCATCGATGGCGGTGAAGTTGAATGGCATCGGCGTTCGGGTAAATGATCGGCAACGCCAGACACGCATTCCATTGGGCGTAAAGATTGGTGGGATCAAGCGCGGCGGCGTTCTCAAAGCAAGCCAGTGCTTCGTCGAACTGGCCGCTCTCCCGCAGGACGTTGCCCAGCTCGAGAAATGCCTTCGCATTTGATGGCGCGCGCTGCACCACTTGCCGTAATTGATGCACCGCGGCCGCGGAGTCGTCTTTGTTTTTCAGAACACGTGCGACGCCGAGGAGCGCGTCGGCGTAGTTCGGGCGAAGTCGAGCCGCGGTTTGGAACTTTTCCAACGCGGCGTCAGGGTTGCCCTCGGCCAGGTAAAGATTTCCAAGATTCAAATGGATCTCGGCAAGCGACGGGGAAAGGCGGAGCGCCTTCTCGAAGGCGTCGATAGCCTCCTGCGTGCGGCCCTCGGTCGCCAGCGCACTCCCGAGATTGTTCCAGGCCTGGGAGAATTCCGGATTGATCCGGAGCGCGGTCTGAAACGATTCGAGGGCTTTCCCGTTCTGCCCCTTCTTTTGCAGGACATTTCCGAGGTTGGTATGGGTTTGAGCGGAATTGAAATCGAGGCGGAGCGCTTTCGAGTACGCGTCCAACGCGCGATCCAAATCATTCAATTCGGCGAAAAACAAACCCAGGTTACTGTGGAAGGCTGCCCGGTTGGGCTCCAACTCGATGGACTTCAGCAGCAGCGCCAGGGCCGCGTCTTGTTGCCGCTGGCGATGTTTGCACAAGCCCAGGAAGTGCAAGGCCACAGCGTGATTCGGTTCGGCGGCCAGAACGCCCTCGAACGCGTGCGCGGCGCTTTCGATTTGGTTTCCGGCAAAAAGGTTGATCGCGTCTTGAATCGGCTCCCCTGAGTTCGGCATACGCGCGCCCGACTTGCGTCCGATCGCGACTCCTGATCCGACGGCGATCGAGCGACGACAGTCTGGGGCAAGGCCGGAGACCGTCAATGAGTTTGTCGTCCTGCTACTCGTTGAACTGCTGTTTCTAGGATCCCGAACTGGTAAGGACGCGTTCCACCGCGTCCCTGAGATTGTTTTTTCGATCACTGAGCCGAGTCAGCGACGGAGTGGAATCCGTCCCTACCAGGTTCAGGGACATTCGGGGTTGCGAACTCTCAGTGGCCAAATAGAGTGGCTTCGGTTTTTGCCACGCATGCGCATCGCGTTCCTCAATCCAAATCTGGCGCACGAATACGACGTCGAGACGCCGTTCCGACAAGCGCTGGCGGGTTCGCAATCCGCGCAATGCTATCTGGCCGTCGAGCTGGCGCGGCGCGGACATGAGGTGGGGTTGTTCAACGGAACCACGGCGAGCCGCGTCTTGCGTGGAGTTCGCTGCGCGCCCTTGCACGAGTTTGCGAATTGGGGGAAGCCGGACGTTATCCTTGTCCTCAATTCACCGAATCATGCCCGCGAATTGAGGCAGAAGCTCGGCCCGGACGTTCTGATTTTTTGCTGGGAACACAATCCATGGAGCCCGGACGCCAACTACACTGCGTTCCTTCGGTCGCCCCTCTGCGCTCGTGATTTGATTCTGTGCGTGAGCGAATGGCAGCGGAACAATTACATCGCCGGCGGCAACGTCCCCGCCGGCCGGATATTCGTGTTGCGCAACGCCATCTCTCCGTTCTTCGAGTCGTTATTCGTGGATCGCGATTCGATCCTTGATTTCAAAGCCTGGCCGCCGGTGATGGCGTTTACCAGCACGCCCTACAAAGGACTCAAGGCGGCCACGGTGTTTTTCCGCGAGTTGCGGAAAGTGGATCGAACGGTGACCCTGAACATTTTCTCCAGTTTCGAGATGTATCCACCGAACAACGAACACCGTTTGGACCGGTCCTGGTACGAGTTTTACGAATCGTGCCGCGCGATGCTCGGCGTGAATTACATTGGCAACGTGAGCCAGCCACTTCTCGCCCGGACGCTCAAGACCACGCTGGTTTTGTTTTTCCCGAGCACGTTGCCGGAAGTCTCCAGCATCTGCATTATGGAAGCCATGGCCGCCGGGTGCGTGGTGATTTGTTCGGGCCTGGGCGCGCTCCCCGAAGTCATGGCTGGTTTTGGCCATGTCATCGAACTGGAAGACGGCAAGATCGTTCAAGGCCGGCATTTCATTAATCGGGCGCTGGCGCTCCTGGAGGAATTCAAACGCAGCGATGAAAAGCTCGGACAAAGCCTCCAGCAACAAGTGGCGTACATGAACGCCCACTGCCGCTGGTCCGTGCGCGCCGCGGAGTTTGAAGCCATGCTCCAGGGAATCGTTTCGATCCCAGTCTAACTGCATGCGACGTCAAGAATCGATTCGTATGAAAATCAGACAAATCACGCTCCTCCCAATTCTCCTTCCGGCATGCCTGGGACTCCGGGCCGGTGAAATCATTGAAACCGACTTTTGCGTTTATGGAGGAACCTCCGGCGGGATCGTCGCGGCCGTGCAAGCGGCGCGCCTGGGAAAGACGGCGGTGGTGGCGGAATTCGGGAATCATTTGGGCGGCATGACCACGGGCGGCCTAGGCGCGACTGACATTGGCAATAAGGCGGCCATCGGCGGTATTTCGCGAGAATTCTATCGCCGGCTTGGCCGGCATTACGGCAAGGACGAACAGTGGACCTTCGAGCCGCACGTGGCCGAGAACCTCTTTTTTCAAATGGTCAACGAAGCTCGCGTGCCTGTGTATCTCCAGCAACGGCTGGCATCGGTGAGAAAGGAAGGCGCGCGGATCACCGAGATCGCGATGGACAGCGGCAAGATTTTTCGAGCGAAGATGTTCATCGACGCGACCTACGAAGGCGATTTGATGGCGAAGGCCAAGATCAGTTACACCGTCGGACGCGAAGCGAATTCCCAATACGGCGAGACTCTCAACGGCATTCGTGCCGAGACGCCCAAACACCAATTCACGGTGCGCGTCGATCCTTACGTGAAAGCGGGCGAGCCCACGAGCGGTTTGTTACCGTTCACTCAAACGGGCGACGGCGGCGTGCCGGGCGAGGGCGATCATCGGGTGCAAACCTACAACTATCGCCTTTGCTTCACAACGAACGCCGCGTTGCGCCTCCCGCTGCCGAGACCTGCCAACTACGATCCCGCCCGGTACGAATTGCTCGCGCGTTACCTTGAAGCGCTCGTGGCCGCGGGCCAAAAGCCAACGCTCAGCCAATTCTGGCACCCGATCTGGATGCCGAACGGCAAGACCGACATCAACAACAACGGCGGGTTCTCGACCGACTTCATCGGCATGAACTACGAATACCCGGAAGCCGACTACGCGACGCGCGCCAAGATCGCGAAAGCTCACGAGGATTACACGCGCGGCCTCATCCATTTCCTCGCGACCGACCCGCGCGTGCCCAAGAACATGCGCGACGAAATGCAGCGGTGGGGTCCGGCCAAAGACGAATTCCTCGACACCGGCGGGTGGCCGAATCAACTCTACGTCCGCGAAGCGCGCCGCCTGATCTCGGATTACGTCATGACCGAGCACAACTGTCGCGGCACCGTCAAAGCGGAGGACGCGGTCGGGCTGGGCGCTTACAACATGGATTCACATAATTGCCAGCGCATCGCGAAAAACGGGCGCGTGCTCAACGAAGGCGATGTTCAGGTGTCGGTGAAGCCGTATCCGATTTCGTATCGGTCGATTGTCCCGAAGCAAAGCGAGTGCGAAAATCTGTTCGTGCCCGTCTGCTTGTCCGCGACCCATATCGCCTACGGATCGATCCGGATGGAACCGGTCTTCATGATCCTGGGCCAATCCGCCGCCACCGCAGGCAGTCTCGCGATCGACGAACGAATTCCGGTTCAGAAAGTGGGTTATGAGCAGCTCCGCCGCCGGCTTTTGGAGGACAAACAGGTGCTCAATTGGACGTCGTCAAAGTAGGACAGGCATCCTGCCTGTCCCCCTTCACTTGGATTTTCCCCCGCTCCATTTCGCGTATTCCTCCTGGCAATCTTCCGGACTGATGAATTTCTTCCACACCAACCGCCCCCTAAAGCCGTATGACTTGCCCGCTTCAACTTTGTGAATGACGTATTGAAAATCCCAGGCCGGACGCGGATGGCGCGGAACTTTGAACTTGAACAGGCTGAAGCGAATCTCGTCCTCGGCGCTCCAGATTCGGTCAAACATTAACATAAAGGCTATCCCGCGCGCAGCGCGGCCGTAATAGAACGGCTGGGTAAAGCGGGGATAATCGTAGCTCCAGAGGTTGAGTTTGAAATTGTGGTTGCGGTCGTATTCGAGGTCCCGAGCCGCGATGCTGCGATAGGTGCCGCCAGTGTTGTAGTCCGGATGCCCTGAGGGCGCTTCGGCGCGAATCCATTTCTCCGGCGCGCCTGCGATTTCCACGCCGCGAAAATAGATCGGCACCTCTTCGACGTCGTTCATGTAGTCTGCGAAAAAGAGAACGGCATATCCGCGCTCGCCGAAGAGTCTGGGATCGCTGGCCTGGCATCGGAACTCGAAATCGACGTAATGCGGTTCCCGCACCGTGTAACGGAACGTCGATGCGAGCGCCCACGGGTCGTCCTCCGCTTTTCGGACCAACTCAACCGACACGCCATCCGGCAGCCGGAACAACTCATACTTTCCTTTGCGCGGCGTGAAGGAATTGGCGGGATTGGGATGGCCGCTGATCACGTGCTCGAAGTTCAACCCGGCGGAAGCACCCGCGCCGTCGGGGTCAAAAGCGTCGAATTCCGGAGCGGCCTGCGAGTGAAACAAGGCGTCAATTCCGCTCAAGACGCGCGGCGACTGGGAATTGTCCAGAAACAACACCGAGAGCTGGCCGCGCTCGATCTTCCACGTTTCGGTCCGGGTTCCCTCTTTTTCGTGCGCCGCTGGCACCCCTTCAACCTCGCCGCCGCGAGTCAGGATGGCCAAAGCCAGTAAGGCGGCCATGGACGCAAGAGAGTTGGGGGAAAGCCCGGTGCGTCGGCAGGGGGGCGTGGTCGAATTGCTCATAGATGGGATCGGACCATAGGCAACGACCGATCCCAAGCAAGTTAAACCTCAAAGCGGAGTTGAACCGCGAATGGACGCGGGAGAAAAGACGCACGCGTGGTTGCAGTCGCGCGCGACGCGCCGGGAAGCCGCAAGTTGGCTCTTGCTAATCTTGGAAACTTTACGAGATTAAAAGCGTGGCCGAAGCGGCTCGGTTTGTGGAAGCGCTACGCCGAAAGTGATTTCGATCCCGACGCGCTTCGCCGGCAAACCGCGGCGGATATCGCACCGAGCCCAGCTTCCGGCTGGCACCGATAGTGCTATAAAATCACGGGACAATTGGACTGCTAACAAAGTCTGGAGACGGCTATGACATCATCGAAGAATCTCGTCCGGCTCGGTTCGATCCTTGCGCTCGGTCTGTCTGCGTTCAGCCCGGCGCACGCGCAAGTGACCATCTCGTCCAGGGACATGTTCAACCAGATCGGGCAGTACTACCGGGCCTACGCGAACAAGGGCAGCGTGTCCGTCAGTGGCAAGCTGGGCGTCGCGGGCGGGCCGCAAGTCTGGGATTTCACCTCCGGGCCGAGCGATCAGGTTTACCGCTTTGACTATGTTGCCGCGACCGACGGCGATCACGGCGCGGACTTCCCGAATGCCAAGTTTGCCGAGCGGAAAACCGAAGAGGCCAATGGCACAAGGAATTGGCTTTACCTGGAGCAGGTGCCGGGCGTCGGGCGGAAGGTTTATGGCTTTTATGACGCCGACGCCAATCCCAACAAACCGTCCGTTAAATTCAGCGAACCGATCGTCGATTTTCCCGAAATCATCAATTACAAGGATACCTGGACGACGAGCACCAGTTACCAGATCGACATCGCGACCTTCAGCGAACCCGATCCTGAAGATCCTACAGCGCCGCCGGAAGAAGTCTCCATCAGCGCTGTGTTCAAGGTGACCTCGACGTTCAGCGTGGACGCGCACGGCCTGGTCAATCTGCCGAATCCGAACATCGGTTTTGGCGAAGCGCTGAGGGTGAACGAACTGGTTCAGTACGACGTCGAGGTCGATCTCTTCGGGGACGGTCAATTCCAGCCGGTCACGCAGCAATTCAGCCGCAATTACTACTGGCTGCGCTCGGGCTACGGGATCGTTGCCCAGGTCAATTCAAGGGAGCAGAGCACAGCGCCGCCCGACAATTTCACGACGGCGACTTCCTTCATCCGGCTCTTCGAGACCAACCGTTCCGGAGTCCCGGGAGAGCGTCCGGTGGCGGGCATCACGGGGTTGAAAATCACGGTCACCAGCGGCCGGATCCTGATCAACTGGGACAAAGCGAACGCGGGCCTGTATCGCGTCGAGTACACGACCAACCCCGGACAGAACGATTCGTGGTCGAAATTGGGCGAGACGAAAGAGCCCTTTCTGCTGGATTCGATCTCGAATTCCACCACCGCGCGGTTCTATCGGGTCGTCGGCGTGGCGAATTAGACCTTGCAATTCAGTGCTGTGAAAACGTCGCGTGGTGCAACTGGAAATTCGACGGCCCTTCGAGCCTTCACGCTGATCGAACTGCTGGTGGTGATCGCGATCATCGCCATCCTGGCCGGGATGCTCCTGCCCGCGCTGTCCAACGCCAAGTCCAGCGCGTTGTCGGCCAAATGCCGAAACAACGTCCGCCAGTTCGGAATCGCCACCACGATGTACGTCGATGATCACAAGGCGTATCCCATCTACAATGTGAATCCGGATGTGAGCGATTGGTATGTCTATTGGTACGACGAACTGCAGCCGTACACCGCGAGCCAATGGACGGAACCTCTGTATCGCTGTCCGACCTACAAAGGCATGACGATCCGGGGCACGGAAGGCGCCGTGCCGTTGGGCAGCTACGGATACAACGCCAGCGGAGTTCAGTTCGAGCTCAGCGAACTTGGCCTCGGCGGTTACGCCAAGATCTCCGGCCTGGACGAATGGGCAGCCATCCCCGACGCCAAAGTAAAGGCGCCCGCCGACATGATTGCCTTCGGAGACGCTCCACTAGTCCTGGTGACGCCGCTGATGTTGAAGGCCTATTACAATCTCAAAGGCCCGACCACCTACAGCGGGCACGGATTGCTCGACATCAACATCCGCAACAATGCTCAAGCGGCGAAGAATTTCTTCAGCGCCGATGCCGCGCGAGCCAGCAAAGCGCGTCATAGGGGCACCTACAACCTCACTTTCTGCGACGGCCATTCCGAGAACCTCAAGGAAGAAAAGCTGTTCCAGCGAACCGATCCGGCCCTCCGGCGATGGAACAACGACAACGAGCCGCACCCGGACCTTCTGACCGACTTGTGAAGCGTTAGCGATACAACGCATCAAATCGCTAAATCGTCGTTAAATCGTTGAATGGGTTAAATAGGTTAAATGGGCAGGACGCTTGCTCCCAAGATGCGGTCAGTTTCTTCTCCCATCATTTGACCGATTTAACGATTTAACGACTTTGGCGGGCGGCTCGTCCGTTTCGCAGATTTGGCTCATAGTTCCGCAAATTCCGCCCAGGGACTGAGGGCTGGGTGGACGTTCTCTTTCTGAACGCCCCTTTCCCCATTGACCTTCGCCAACGCTTGTGGTGAATAGGATCATCGAGTCTGGGGCCCCTCGTCTTTGGGAATTATCGCAAACAGACAGAGGTCTGAGTCAGTGTGCTTCGGGGCAGATGGATGAAGAGCAGTGGGCTTGATGTCATATGGCCGAATCCGGTGGCAAGCAGGAATACTACATTGGGGTCGATCTCGGCGGGACGAAAATTCTCGCCGGGGTCTTCAGCCACAACCTCAAGTGTGCCGGTCGAGCCAAGGTCAGCACCAAAGCTCAGCGTGGCCCGGAAGCGGTCATCGAGCGCATCGCCCGGTGCGTGCGGGACGCGGTGGACGAGTGCGACCTCGATCTCAAGAAAGTCAAAGGCGTGGGCGTCGGGGCTCCCGGCCCGGTCGATCCCGAAAACGGCCACGTGATCGTCGCGCCCAACTTGGGCTGGGAAGACGCGCCGTTGAAAAAGGAGCTGGAGAAGTTGCTCGACACGCCGGTGTTCGTGGAGAACGACTGCAATGTCTGCACCCTGGGCGTGTATGAGTGCGAGTTGCAGTCCAAACCGAAAGACGTGGTCGGGATTTTCATCGGCACGGGCATCGGCGCCGGCTTGATCCTGAATGGCAAACCCTACTCCGGATTCAACCGATCCGCCGGCGAGATTGGCCACATGGTGGTCGAAGTGGGGGGACCGAAGTGCAGTTGCGGCAATCGCGGTTGCTTCGAAGCCGTCGCCAGCCGCCAGGCGATCTTTCGGAAAATCCAGGCTGCCGTCAAAGACGGCCAGAAAACCATCCTGACCGACATCCTGGGCGACGATATCCTCGACATGCGCAGCGGGGACCTTCGCAAGGCGCTTCGGAAAGGCGACAAATTTCTCGAAAAGCTCATTGAGGAAGCCGCCGAGTACATCGGCATTGGCGTCGCCAACGTCATCAATCTGCTCAACCCGGAAGTCGTGGTGTTGGGCGGCGGGATCATCTACGCGCTGGAGGATGACATGATGGCCATCATCGTTGAGACCGCGAAGGATTACGCGCTGTCCGGAACGGCCAAAGGAATCGAGATCATCGCCTCCAAACTCGGCGACGACGCCGGCATCGTGGGCGGAGCCGTGCTCGCTCGGCGGGAAACGAAATAGTGATGGTAAGGACGCGTTCCACCGCGTCCCTGATCTTGCTCTTCCGAACGCACAGGGAAGGCAGGGACGGAGTGGAATCCGTCCCTACCAGGTTCACGGAACGGAGTGTCGGTTAACTTTTACACTCAGTAACGTCTATGAAGCCACATGAGAAAAAGCATTCCTCCCCCGGCGAATCGCGTCGGCGTTTCATCACGAAGACGGCCGTGGCCGCGACGGCGGTCACCAGCAGCAACTTGTTGTGCCTTCCGCTTTCGGCCCAGGATCGAAGCGGGCAAGTCTCGATCGTCTTCGACCCCGCCGATGCGGTCGCCCAGGAAAGGCCCGTTCGTTGGGCCGCCAACCAGTTGCGCGAGGCGTTGGAACGACGCGGTGTCGAAGCGCAGCTTCACGAGCGCCTCGATCAAGCGCCCGCCGGTCAAACGCGAATTCTCGCCGCGAGCCGCACGTCGCGCCTTGCTCGGCAACTGCTGGATGCTGCGAACATTGCCCTTCCGCAAACCCCGGAGGCTCTCGGATTGGCTCGCGGCGAAGTTGGCACTCAGCCGGTGCTGTTGGCCTCCGGCTCCGACGCGCGCGGGCTGGTTTACGCTTTGCTGGAACTGGCGGATCGAGTGGGCTTCGCGGAGAGACCGCTCACAGCGCTTGCGGAAGTCAAACCCATCGTCGAGAAACCGGCGAACGCGATTCGCAGCGTGGCGCGTTTATTCACGAGCGACGTGGAGGACAAGTCTTGGTTCAATGACCGCGCGTTTTGGGATCGCTACCTCACAACGCTGGCGACGCAGCGGTTCAATCGTTTTAGCCTGACGTTCGGCATCGGCTACGATTTCACGACGAGCATCCGCGATTGCTACTTCCACTTCGCTTATCCGTTTCTTCTCTCCGTGCCTGGCTACCACGTCCGCGCCCATCCCCTTCCCGATGCGGAACGCGATCAGAACCTCGAGATGCTGAAGCTCATCGGCGAAGAAACTGCCCGGCGCGGCCTGCACTTTCAATTGGGCCTCTGGACGCACGCGTACCAATGGACCAACAGCCCGGCAGCCAACTACACCATCGAAGGACTCACGCCCGAGACTCACGCGGCTTACTGCCGGGACGCGCTGGCCATGTTGCTCAAGGCCTGTCCGGCGATCAGCGGCGTGACGTTCCGAATTCACGGCGAAAGCGGCGTGCCGGAGGCGAGCTACGATTTCTGGCGAACGGTGTTCGATGGCGTCGTGAAATGCGGCCGCCGCGTCGAGATCGATATGCACGCCAAAGGCATGGATCAAGCCATGATCGATGTGGCGCTGGCCACGGGCATGCCCGTCAATGTCTCGCCCAAATTCTGGGCCGAGCACATGGGTTTGCCCTACATGCAGGGCGCAATTCGTCCGTTGGAAATGCCGCCCCGGGAAGCGAGGGACGCCGGCTTCTTCTCCAGGAGCTCCGGGTCGCGCCGGTTCCTGCGCTACGGCTATGGCGATTTGCTGGCCGAGGACCGGCGCCATGGCGTGCTGCACCGCATCTGGCCGGGCACACAGCGGCTCTTGCTCTGGGCCGATCCGGAAATCGCGGCGGGATACGGAAGGGCTTCGAGCTTCTGCGGCAGCGCGGGCGTGGAATTGTGCGAGCCGCTCTCATTCAAAGGCCGCAAAGGTTCGGGTTTGCCCGGCGGACGCGACGCGTATGCAGAAGCCTCGCTGCGGCCGGCGCGTGGCGACTTCGAAAAATATCTTTTTACGCACCGGATGTGGGGGAGATGTATCTACAATCCAGACTGCGACGCGGACGGGTGGCAACGGGCGATGAAAAAAGAATTCGGAGCGGGTGCGGCCGCGGCCGAGACAGCCCTGGCATCGGCGGGCAAGATTCTGCCGCTGGTGACGACCGCGCATTGCCCATCCGCTGCCAACAACAATTACTGGCCGGAGGTTTACACGAACATGTCGATCGTCGATGCGACCAAGCGCCATCCGTACGGCGACACGCTGAACCCAAAACGATTTGGCGCGGTCAGCTCCCTGGACCCGGAGTTTTTCTCGCGCATCGACGATTTTGCGGGCGAATTGCTCAATCCGGAGCGAAGCGCGAAATATTCGCCGGTATGGTGCGCGGCCCAATTGCAGGACGCGGCCGCGCGCGCCGAAGTGTTCTTGCGGGATGCAAGGTCAAAGGTCCGCGACCCCCGGAGCGCGGAATTCCGCCGGCTCGACGCGGATGTTTCGATTCAGGCCGGCCTGGGGCTTTTCTTTGCCTGGAAATTTCGGGCGGGCGTTCTCTTCGCTCTCTTTGAACGCAGCGGCCACCGCCCCGCGCTGGAAGAAGCGCTCAACGCGTATCGCAAAGCGCGCACCGCGTGGGCGGAATTGGCGGAACGCGCGAAAGCCGTTTATCGAAGCGACATCTCGTTCGGCTACGACAAGCATTCACGCGGCCACTGGCTGGACCGGCTGCCGGCCATCGACGAAGACATCGCGGATATGGAGAAGCTTTTTCGGCAATTGGCCGACGACCCTGCCGCTCCGCTTAAGGTCGAGCGGCAGGTGGTCGAAGCCGCCGTGCGCGCAGTGTTGGAAAGCGGAGAGCGAAGCGCGCCTCCGGCTCTGGAGCGATTTCACGCGCCTCCGAAATCGTTCGCTCGAGGCAAACCGCTGTTGATCGAAGCGTCACTGATACACACGAAGAACGTGCCGAAGCTGGCGTCAATTCGTCTGCGCTACCGGCGCGTCAACCAGGCCGAAGTCTGGCAGGCGCAAGAGATGCAAGGGCGCGGCGCCGAATTCCAGACCGTCATTCCGGCTGAATACTCAGACTCGCCTTTTCCCCTTCAGTATCACTTCGAACTGCGCCCGGTCTCCGGCACGCCTTGGCTGTATCCCGGGATCCCGGCGCGATGGGAACGCCAGCCTTACTTTGTCCTGAGGAGAAAATCTGAACCTTTCTCGTTCGATCTGTGATTAACGGTCAATCGGCCGCGAAATCACACACACCAGAAACCATGTCGAACGATGAAATCAATTCTCTTCCTCTCTTGTCTCCTTTTCCTCTTTGTTGAGCCTCCCCTCTCGGCTGCTGCCGAACGCTTCCGAACGGACATCAATCCGGCGCTGCTCTACTGGCAAGCGTTTGGCGAGTGGCCCTCCCTTTCCGAGGAAGATTCCGCGTATGTCAGAACCAACGACTGGAGAAGCCGGCAGCCGGACGAGCGATTCGGCCAGCTCATGGCCCAATACGACAACTCGTTCAAGCTGCTCCGCCGCGCGGCCAAAGCCAAAGTGCCATGTGATTGGGGCTACGACCTGACGGACGGCCCTGAAGCGCTGCTGCCGGGGTTGGCCAAAGCGAAAGCGGCCGCGCAAACCGCGCGGCTGCGGGTTCACTGGCATTTCCAACGCGGCGACCAGGCCGCGGCCCGCGATGATCTGGCCGCCGCATTTGTGCTCGGACGGAACGTCTCCAAAGACCGCATCCTGATTTCCGCTCTCGTTCAGTTCGCGATCGAAAATATCATCACGGCAGCCGTCGCCGAGAATTTCTATCGCTTTACGCCGGAGACGCTGCGGCAATTGCTCGCAGAGATTGACGCCAGTCCGACGCGCGGCACGATCGCCCAATGTATCGCGTTTGAACGGTATTCGTTCCGTGACTGGCTGGTCCGCAACGTGCGGGAAATTCAGAAAAGCTCCCCCAGTGAAGAGAAAGCCATGACCCAAATCCGCGAACTGATCCGCCGGTTCCTTTCTGCCGGTGAGAATCCCGACTTCACCCAGATCGAAAAAGTGGTCAAAGCCGCCGGTTCAACTCCCGAGGGGGTAATCGCCTACGTCAAAGGCGTCGATGCTCTTTATGACGAAGCCGACGTGCTGATGACGCGACCGTACCCGGAATTTCAGACTCGCATCAAAGCCTTCAACGAGCGCGTGGCGAACCACCCAAATCTCTTTGTGCACATGTTCTTTCCGATCTTCGAGAATTGCCGGAACAAAGAATTCGCCGCCGAAGTCAGCATCGCGATGTTGCGCGCCGGCACCGAGTACCGCCTGGCGGGCGAAGCCGGGTTGAAGCGCGTCGGCGACCCTGTGCTCAAGGAGCCGTTCGCCTTCCGCCGTTTCCAATTTGCCGGAGAGGATCGCGGATTCGAGCTTCGGTCAAAGTTCCATGGCCGCGGCTTTGAGGAGGCGCTCATCTTCGTGGAGAAAGGCGGCCCCTCATTTCAAGTGAGCGCGAAAAACGTCGGGAAACCGGTTCTTTGAAATCCGGCGCATTTTCCATGAACCCGGGAGGGCTGCGTTGCCGCGCAGCCGACTTCCTGTGGTGCGGCGGCGCAGCAGCGCCGCCCTACCTGCACTCGATTGGGACGAAATCGGCCGGAAACTGTCTGAGTGGGTGGCAACCAATCTGTGGACGTCATAAATCCAGAGGCCGCCGGCACGCGCGCGGGCGAAGCCGACCTGATCGCTCGCGCGCAATCGGGCGATGAGGAGGCGTTTTGCGATTTGATCCGAAGCCACGGCGCCGGCCTGTTGCGGCAAGCCACCGCGCTTTGCGGTGACAGCGCGACGGCGGAAGATCTGGTTCAGGAGACCTTGGTGGAAGCTTGGAAAAGTGTGCGTCGTTACAGCGGACGCTGCCGTTTGTTCACCTGGCTTTGCAGCATCCTGATTCACCGCCATCGGAACTATCTGAGAAAGCGCCGGGCGATTCCGCTCTCCTTCTTGTTCCGCAGGGAACGGGAAATCGTGGAAGCTCGCCTGTCCGATGCTTCAGATCCATGTTTGCTCCCCAGCGAATCAGCCGACGCCGCGGAGCGAGCGGTGCGAGTCCTGAGAAGTCTGGAGGGATTGCCAGCCCGACAACGAGAAGTCGTCTATCTCCGTTTCTATGCGCAGGATTCGCTCGAAGGAATCGCCGCGGCGCTCGGCTGCTCCGTCGGCACCGTCAAGTCGCGATTGTTCAACGGCCTGGAACGCTTGCGAAGAATGAAATCGATCAATCGGGACTGAGGAAGGAGCAAACTCTATGAAACCCTGCCGCCGCTACAAAAAATCAGTTGCCCTGCTCGCGGCCTCTGCTCTCTCCGGTCGCGAAGGAGCCGAGGTGCGAGATCACGTCCGGCACTGCCCTGGTTGCCGCGAGTATCACGACGCGATGATGAGCCTCTGCGAAACGCATCAACGAACGGCTCAAAGTCTTGCCGCGGTTGATCCCGCCCTTGAATTCAGTACTGCGCGTACCGAATGCCTGCGAGGTCCTTCGGCCGCGAATCTCTCCATGAACCTGGTAGGGCTGCGTTGCCGCGCAGCCGATTTTCTATGGTGTCGGCGCAGCAGTGCCGCCCGACCAACGTCTGGTTCCTGGCGTTTCGCGTGTGGCGCAATTGTGCTGGCGTTGCTGGCGGCCTTTTGGTTGTTGCCGATGCATCCTCGAGTACCGCGTCGTTCTGAAGCCCGGCTCGACCGTCCTGTCCAACTCGACCCGGGAAAAACCCGGGTGGCCACACAGATCGCGTATCGACTGGCACTGGGCCGATCATCCGACGAGTTTGAGCGCTTGCTCAGCGATGGAAGAATTCCGTCCCATCGAGTTGGAGAGCCGACCTACCAATTGCTCAGCGCCTGGAGCAATCCGGATCTGTGATGCCTCCCCTCTCCTACTCCTGCGTCGTGGGACAAAGCGAAACGAGCGGTGGAGTATCGAGGCGCCAGCCTCCATCTTAGCAAGTCTCATTTTGCCGTAGCGTCGGCGTCCTCGCCAGGCGCGACGCCTGCGCGATGGCCCAGGAAGCCTTCGCTTGCTTTTTACTGCCCCGGCAATTTGGGCAGACTCTTGGCGGGTGTCGTTTGTCCGCTTCCCGGCGGCGAGCGCGGCGGGACACCGCCCGGAATCGGCGGCCCGGATTGCGCCGGGAGGAGATTGATCAGATTGACCCAGTTTTGCCGGTCGCGCGGGCTCATCTCCTGCCAGCGCTCGACGTTGTGCAGAAACTGATCGCGCTCTTCCTTGGACAGGTTCGAGAATTTCCGGAAGGACTCGAGGCACGTGGTGCGCTGATGGGCCGGCAACCTTTTGAAGGCCTCCAGCGATTTTTGCAACTTCGGCCGCTCTTCCTCCGAGAGCACGTGCAAAGTTTTGTCGCGCTCCTTTTCCGGCAAATCGAAGAAGTCCTGAAAATGCTGGTACATCTTCACACGCTCTTCTGGAGGGCGCGCGCTCCAGTGCTGGAGTTTTTCCTCCAACACTTTCCATTCCTCCGCCGACTTGCTCGCCAGACTTTCCCGCTGCGTGGGCGTGCTCGAATCCAGGCGCACGAAATATTGGATGGCCAGCTCGTTTTCGAGGAATTGTTTGCGATGTTCCTGCGGCACGAGATCCCACCATTTCAGCCGCTCCTCGATGAACCGCCGCGACGCCACGGGCACTGCCGACAGTTTCGCCAGCCGGTCCGCCGGCGCCAGATTGATGAGCGGCTGGAGATAATACCAAAGCTCAGCCAACCGAAGCCGTGCTTCTCGCTCGTCTGAAGCCAGCTTCCGGTACTCGTCGAGCTTTGCCTGCAATGCCTTTCGTTTGGGTCCGGGTTTCTGCGCCAGCTCTTGTTCGAGCTCGGAAGGCGGCATGGCCAGCAACTGACGAAAATAGGCGACCGGCGACGGGGAGACTGGTTCAACGTTTGAGTCGCCCAACGGCGGAGGAACGGATGGCACGCTGCCGGTATTTGGTGGCGATTGAGCGGAGGCCAGGCTGAGGCTTGCCAGGCAGACGACTGTGAGCCAGACGTGGGTAGGGCGGCGCGGCTGCGCCGCCGCGAGAGAAACTCGGCGGCGCGGCAACGCAGCCCTACCAGATTCATGGGACGGAAGAAGAGCAGCACTCGGAATGAAACGCATGGTTCGCTGTGAAAGTTTGCTACTTCAACGCGGCCAGCAACTCGACATCCACTTCCCGGCTCTTTTCCGGGAGGCGTTGGATGGCCTCGAAATTCATGAGCACGTCCATCGGCAGCGAAGCGACGCTCGAGACTTCGGCCACACTCCGGGCCACTTCTTGCCGGGCGAGAATCTGGTACTGGTAAACAGACACCAGACCGATTGCCACGATGGCCGACAGGATGGCCAGCCGCGCGGACCACCGCATCGACAACAAGACCTGGGTGAAAGACTGCCAGCGCCCTGGCAACGCGCTCGGCGTTCGCCGGTCAGCTTCCTGTTCCGCGAGGCTTAGCACCCGCGCCGTGAAGTTCGAAGGCAGCGGCGCGTCCGGCAGGTGGTGCAGGAGGTGATTGAGGCGAATCTCGTCTTCCCAAGCCACCTGGTGTTCAGCGCAATTGGGTGAATCCGAGGCCAAGCGGTGTGCAGCCTTCGGGTTGGCCCCAGGACGCTGCTCCTCGTTGGGCGATTTGTTGTTGTCTGTGCCGTGCATCATCGTCTTCTCTTTCTATCACCGGGCGGCCCGAAAAGTTGCTGTGTCCCCGCGCGTCCCAACGCTTCAACGCTCTAACGCTTCAACGACTCTTGGTTTCCTGCCAGACCCCGGTCCGCAAATACGGCTTGAGCTTCAGTTTGAGCGTTTCCCGCCCGCGATGGATCAGCGACTTGGTGGCCGAAAGCGAGCAGCCCAGGATTTTGGCGATTTCCTCATACGACATCTCGTCTTCCCGAAACAACAAGATGGCCGTGCGCTGGTTTTCGGGAAGGCTGGCCAGCGCTTCCTCGATTTTATGGGTCAATTCATCCCGCAAAACCAGATCGGGCGGGAGCGCGTTCTTGGTGTCTTCGTACTGGCGGACCGGTTGGTCTTCGTTCTCGGGATGCGTTGCGTCCAGAGAATCCGCCGGGTGGCGGGATCGGCGCCGGATTTCGTTCAGGCAAAGATTCCGGGCGATCGTGTAGAGCCAGGTGGAAAACTTCGCGGAGACGCGGTAGCGATGCGCGGACTTGAACACCTGAAGAAAGACATGCTGGGCCAAATCCTCCGCTTCCGTCGCGTCGGGCAAAGTCCGGAAGAGAAGATTCATCACCGGCTGCTTGTATTTCTCAACCAGTTCCTCAAAAGCGGCCATATCGCCCTGCTTCACGCGGAGCATCAGGGCGGCATCGGGATCGAGGTTAGCGGCCATCGGTTATCATCGTAACAGACGGAAACTCTGGCACAAGCCGGTTCAGACTGAAGCCTTCGAAAACACCGGCCGGACCGAAGAGTTTTGCGGAGAGATTCGCCTTCACTTGCGTTTTCGTTGACTTCTGACCTATCGTCCGGGGAATGGCGAACTTGCTCGAAAAGATCGAAGCGCACGCGGCTCAACGGCTGGTCCTGCCGCAAAGCCGGGCGCCCAGCAGCGAGCTCGCGCGATACAAGAACTTTCTCAAAGTCGAACGCCATCGCCTCAAGATGCAGCATCGCGCCGGAGCCGGCGGACGCGAGGTGTGCCAGGGGCAAGCCCTGGTGCTGGATGTTCTCCTGCGCTATCTCCTGGACGCCGTCCGAAAGAGCGCGCCGTTGGATGCGTCCTCCCGGAAAATCACCTTCGCCCTGGTGGCGCTGGGCGGTTACGGGCGAGGCGAACTCAATCCGGAGAGCGACATCGACATCATGTTCCTGCATTCGGGGGATCTGGTCTTCAACGGGAAACCGCGCCCGTATCTCTCCGCCCTCACCGATGGTTTGCTTTACACGCTGTGGGACATCGGACTGAAGGTCGGCCATTCGGTCCGCAGCGTCGATGATTGCGCGAGGATTGCCAACACGGACATGCAGTCCAAAACGTCGTTGATCGAAGCGCGTTTGATCGCCGGGGATGAGGAACTGTTTCAGAGAATGCAGGCCGTCGTCCTGGCCAAATGCGTGCGCGGCTTTGAAGCGAGTTACATTAAAGCTCGAATTGACGATCAGGAAGCCCGCCGCGCCAAGTTCGGCAATTCCGCGTGCATGCAGGAGCCCAACATCAAGAATGGCTGCGGCGGATTGCGCGATTTCCAGAACCTGGTTTGGATGTCTTTCTTCAAATACCGCGTCCGGACGTTGCGGGAATTGGAGACGCGGGAATTGATCGGCGCGAGCGAGTCCAAGCAGCTCGAAGCGGCCTACGATTTCCTGCTGCGGTCGCGCAACGAACTGCATTACCAGACCAACCGGCCCGTGGACGCTCTGGCCAAGAATCTGCAACCGGTGGTGGCGCACCACCTCGGCTACACCGACCGCTCGCCGAGCAAGCGGCTCCAGCGATTCATGCGGGACCTCTATTCGCACATGCGCAACATCTACCTGATCACGCGCACCCTGGAGCAGCGGCTGGCCCTGCTGCCGCAACCGCAGCGGCTGCCCTCGTTGCGCCAAATCATTCGCCGCGGCCGCCAGCGCGCGTTGCAGCAGTTGTTCGATGGCTTCAAGCTCCTGGACCGAGAGATTCATCCTGCCTCGCCGCGGGTCTTTCGCGACCAGCCCCGCCGATTGATGCGCGTCTTCCTTTACGCCCAGCAACGCGGTTTCACGCTGCACCCCGATCTGATCCAGCTTGTTCGCAACCATCTGTCCCTGGCCGGCAAAACGTTCCTGCAGGACCGGCACGTCCACGAAACGTTTCTCGAAATTCTCAATCAGCGCGGCAACGTCGCTCCCATCCTCCGCGCCATGCACGACGTCGGGCTGCTCGGTCGGTATTTGCCGGAGTTCGGGCGTTTGACCTGTCTGGTCCAGCACGAATTCTATCACCGCTACACCGCCGACGAGCACACGCTGATGTGCCTCGAAAAGCTGGACCAGGTTTGGGAGGCGAAAGAAGCGCCGTTCAACCGTTACGCCGAAGTCTTCCAGCGCATCGAGCGGCCTTTCGTCCTGTATCTCGCCTTGTTGTTGCACGATGCGGGGAAGGCCTACGACACCGGCAAACACGCCGCGCTCGGCGGGAAGCTCGCCCTGAACGTCGCCAAACGCCTGGGACTGGACAGCGCCACCACCAACGCCCTGCGCCTGCTCGTGGAACAGCATCTGGCGATGATTCAAATCTCGCAACGCCGCGACCTGGATGACGCGGCCGTGATCCGGAATTTTGCCGCGTTGGTCCAGTCTCCGGAAAACCTCGAGATGCTCGCCTTGCACACCTTTGCCGATTCCCAGGGCACCAGCGAACAACTCTGGAACGGATTCAAGGACACGTTGCTCTGGGCGCTCTATCATAAGACCAGGAACCTGCTTTCGGGTGGGACGGACTTTCTGCGCGCCGAAGAAAAACTGCGCGAACTTCTGGCCGAGAACGTTCAAAAGCAGATGCCCTCGCACCTGGGAGAAGAGGATCTCGAGGCCCACTTCGCCCACTTGCCCTCGCGCTATTTTCAAATCCATTCGGCCAAACAGATCGCGTCGGACCTGGAGCGCGTGCAGCGATTCATGCAGTTGCAGGTGCACGTGGAAGACAAGGCGCTCGAACCGATCATCGACTGGCACAACGAGCCGGACCGCGGCTACACCGCTGTGCACGTCTGCACCTGGGATCGAGCCCGCCTCTTCAGCAAGATCACCGGCTGTCTGACGGCGGCGGGACTCAACATCCTGAGCGCCCAAATCTTCTCGCGGACCGACGGGATTATTCTGGATACCTTCTTTGTGACCGACGCCAAGACCGGTTTGCTTCCCGTCCGCGAAGAACGCGAGAAGTTCGAGCGGTTCTTGCACGCGGCCCTCACGGGCCACCTGGATCTCCCGCCGTTGATCGCCCGTCAAAAAGTGAGCGTCCCGATCTACCGCGCGCTCGAAGGCGAGCAAATCCCGACCCTCTTCCACTTCGACAACGACACCTCCGACTACTACACCATCATCGACGTGCAAACCGAGGACCGGGTCGGACTGCTTTATATCATCTCGCAAACGCTGGCGGAGTTGAATCTCGACATCGCCCTGGCCAAGATTTGCACGGAGAAAGGCGCGGCCATCGACAGCTTCTATGTGGCGCAGGCCGATAACCGCAAAGTGACCGCCCCCGAGTACCAGAGATTCGTCTCGGACAAACTCAAGGCCGCCATCGCGAATCTCGATCCAAGATAGAAACTGCGTGATTGGCGCTCTCCGTTAGGCTAAGGGAAGGAGGTGAGTCAGTCGCGGCACCTGCACAATATCGCGCTCGTCGGGTTCATGGGCACCGGGAAAACTTCCGTCGGCCATCTGCTCGCGCGCATCCTCCATTTTCGCCTCGTCGATACCGACGTCCTGATCGAGCGCCGGACCGGCAAAAAGATCAGCGCCATTTTTGCCGAAGAAGGTGAGGCGCGATTTCGCGAGCACGAGTACGCCGTGGTGGAAGACTTGGCGCGCTATCGCCGGACGGTCATCGCCGCCGGAGGGGGGCTGGTGACCAACCCGGCCAACCTAGCCAGCTTGAAAACACACGCGCTCGTCGTTTGCCTCTGGGCCGCGCCGGAAGTCATTTGGCGCCGCGTCCGCCACCAGGCCCATCGCCCGCTTCTCAACACCCCCGACCCGCTGGCGACAATTCGCCAATTGCTGGCCGAACGCGAGGGATTTTATCGCCAGGCCGACGTGTTGATCGGCACGGACATTCGTTCGGTCAAAGAGGTCGCCCTGCAAGTGGCCCATCAATTCCGAGCCGCCCAGGCCAACCCTTCGCCTCGTGAAAAACAGCATTCTGCACCGAGCGCTGGAACTGGGCTTTGATGCCTGCCGAATTACCACGGCGGAACCGCCTTCGGCAGCTCTGGAATTCCGCCGTTGGCTCGCGGCTCGCTACCATGGCGAAATGGCCTACCTGGAGCGCAACGCCTCCAAACGCGTCAATCCGCAAGAGGTGCTGGCCGACGCAAAAACCATCATCACTCTGGCCGTCAACTACGCCAGCCGCTCCGACTTATCAGGTGCCCCTTACGTTTCACGTTTTACGGATCACGCCCCACGCTCCACGCTCCACGCTCCACGCTCCGCCGGAATTGTAGCCCGCTACGCCCGCTACACCGACTACCACGACGTGCTTGCGGAGCGCTTGAAAAAACTGGCGCAGCATATTAACGACCTCGGTGGAGCAGGGACGCGTTCGCTGTGGTATGTCGATACCGGGCCGTTGCTCGAACGCGACCTCGCGCAACGGTCGGGCCTGGGATTCATCGGGAAGCACACGAACTTGATCAGCCGCCAACTGGGCAATTGGTTCTTTTTGGCCGAGATCATCACGACGCTGCGCCTCGATCCGGATACGCCGGCCAAAAACCTTTGCGGTTCGTGCGCACGCTGCCTCGCCGCCTGCCCGACGCAAGCCATCGTCGCTCCCTTCCAACTCGATGCGCGCCGTTGCATCTCGTACCTCACGATCGAACTGCGCGGCGCGATTCCGGTCGAACTGCGCCCGGCGATGGGCGCGCGGATTTTTGGTTGCGACGATTGCCTGGAAGTTTGCCCGTGGAACCGATTCGCGCGCGAAGGGAACCTGATGAAACAATACGCGCGGACGGATTTGGCAACGCCGGATCTTCTGGAATTGCTCGCGCTGGACGACGCTGCGTTCAAACGCCGCTTCGCCAACACGCCGATACTCCGGACGAAACGCCGCGGCCTCTTGCGAAACGTGTGCGTTGCGCTGGGGAACGTGGGGGACCAAAACGCGTTGCCGGCATTGGAACGGGCGGCGCGCGACGAGGAGCCGCTCATCGCAGAGCACGCGCGATGGGCGATGGAACAGATTCAAGCACGACAGGCAGGCTGACTTACCCTGAGCTTGTCCCAAAGAGAAGACTTTGTCGCAAACTTCGTCGCGGCCTTTGTCGAACGGGTCGGGACTGCCTCGAGAAATCGACAAAGTTTTAGACAAAGACTTCGCCGAAGGCGAAAAAACGGCTTTGTGGAAGGGTAACTCTTGGAGTTGCTCTCTTCGTTACCTTCGTTTCCTTTTGTTGATTACAGAAGGCAACGAAGACCACAAAGAACTCAAGCGATTCAACTTTAGGGTCACGGGCGTTGCGTGAACTGGGGCCGATCCGGCAGTCACAACCGCGGCATCACGCCGCCCATGCGCTTCATCATCTTTTGCAGCTTGCCCATCTTCCGCATCATCTGCTGCATCTGATTGAATTTGTTCAGGAGGTTGTTCAATTCCGCGACCGAGACACCGCTGCCTTTGGCGATCCTTTGCCGCCGCCGGGCGTTTAAGATTTGCGGATGCCGCCGTTCCTGCGGCGTCATCGCGCAGATCATGCCTTCCATCCGCCGGAATTCTTTTTCGCTTTTGCTCAGGTCCGCGCCTTGAAGCATCTCCGAGCCGCCGGGGAGCAGGCCGACGATGCTTTCGAGAGAACCGAGCTTTCGCATCTGGCGCAACTGATCCAGAAAATCCTCCAGCGTGAACTGGCCCTTGCGCATCTTTTCTTCCATCCGCTTGGCCTCATCCAAATCCACGGCCTCGGCCGCGCGTTCCACCAGGCTCACGACGTCGCCCATGCCCAGAATTCTCGACGCCATGCGTTCGGGATGGAACGGCTCGAAATCTTCGGACTTCTCACCGACGCCGACAAATTTGATCGGTTTGCCCGTGACCGCTTTCAGACTGAGGGCCGCGCCGCCGCGGGCGTCGCCATCCAGCCGCGTCAGGACGATGCCGGTGAGCTGTAAGGCCCGATCAAAGTGCGTCGCCACATTGACGGCTTCTTGGCCGGTCGCCGCGTCGAGCACGAGCAAAATCTCCTCCGGCTTAACAAGGTCCCGTAAGCGAACCAGTTCCTGCACGAGCGGCTCGTCGATTTGAAGGCGGCCCGCGGTGTCGAAGATGACCGCGTTGCGGTGGTTGGTCCGGGCGAAATCCAGCGACTCGCGCGCGATCTTCAAGACGTCCGTCTCGCCTTTTCGGACAAAGACCGGCAGCTCGAGCTGGCGGCCAAGGGTTTCGAGCTGTTCCATGGCCGCAGGACGATACACGTCGCATGCGACCAGCAGCGGGTGGCGGCCTTGTTTGCTGAGCCAGCGTGCCAATTTGCCAGCGGAGGTGGTTTTGCCAGAACCGTGCAGCCCGACGAGCATCACGCAGCCCGGATTCCCGCTCAGTTCCAGGCCGGCGTTGGCCGAGCCGAGCAGGTTCACCAATTCGTCGTGAATGATTTTGATGATCTGCTGGCCAGGCTGGATGCTCTGGATGACTTGCTGACCGACCGCTTGCTCCTTGACCCGTTCGATGAAATCGCGGGCGACCTTAAAATTGACATCGGCATCGAGCAACGCCAACCGGACGTCGCGAATGGAATCGCTAATATTCGACTCCGAAATCTTTCCGAGGCCACGCAGGTTCTTGAAAACATTTTGCAGCTTGCCGCTCAGCGTATCAAACATACGAGAGGACGTTAGAGCAGGGACGCGGGATTGACAAGGCGCGCAGTTGATTAAGCGCCGCAAGGCGCAACCGAGCTCGTTAAAACGTTACAAGGTTAAATCGTTGAAATCGTAAAACTCCTTTGTCGCGGGAGAGGGAGCAAAGAAGGGCGGCAGTGTCGATGCCCCACTGGACCGCGCACTTCTTGCTTGAACGCTGGCGCCGGTTTGTGTTGCGCTCGGCCGCGTGAACTCGAATGAATTGACGCGCGCCTTGGCTTGCGCTGTGAAAGCCGCCCACGCGGCCGGCAGCCTGATGCGCAAAAACCGCCACGCAACCAAGGCGACCACGCTCGAACATCAGCACGACATCAAGCTCGTGCTCGACGTCCGTTGCCAGAAAACGATTGAGCGCATCCTGCGGCGGGCTTTTCCCGGGTTCTCGGTGCTGGGAGAGGAAGGCGTGTTGGGCGATCAACGCTCCGAACACCGCTGGGTGGTGGACCCGATTGATGGGACAGTCAACTTTGCCTACGGCGTTCCCCACTCCTGTGTTTCCATTGCCTTACAAACACGCGGCGTGACGCCGACCTTCCTGTCGGCAGGTTCCGAGGCATTCCTGCCTCGTGGACGGCGACGAGAGACTTCACAACTTGCCGGCTTGAAATCCGGCGTTACGAACAAGCGTGCGCGTGAGGTTGAGGAATATGAAACTTGGCTCGGCGTCGTTTATGATCCGTTTTGCGACGAACTTTGGACGGCGATTCGCGGGCAACCGGCGCGGCTCAATGGGAAAATGATTCGCGTCAGCCGGCGGTCCAAACTTCGCGAAACCATCGTGTCGGTCGGCTTCGCGAAGTATCGCCACACGCTCGAACAGATGCTGCCCGTTTTTCACCGGTTGATCCACAAGGTGCGGAAGGTCCGGATCATGGGCGCCGCCGCGTTGTCCATGGTCTATGTCGCCAGCGGGCGATTCGATGCCTACCTGGAATCGGGCATCCGGATTTGGGACATCGCGGCGGGCGGGTTGATCCTCGAATGCGCGGGAGGCGAATTCTGGCGGGAGGCGCTGCCCAGTCGGCACACCTATCGCCTCATCGCTAACAACGGGCTTCTCCGGCGAAAGCTGGGAGGAGCCGTCGGAGCGTTGAAGCGGACGACCGGAAGCCAATGGTCCCCCCACGTAGCGAGGAAGTAAGGCCGTAGGCCACCACCCTCCCGCCGGGACGGAGAGCCTTGCGGGATCGCCAGATGTGAGTACCACCGATGCCATCAAAGACGATGTTTACGCCCTCGCCCGTGAGGCGGTGAATTTCTTTCACGAATTACTGTGGCGCAGCCGAACGACGTACGCTCCATCCACTCCGTCCGCAAACGGCAACAACTCCCGTTCCCGCTCCAAAGTGAAATCGCAGTGTTTGGCCAGGAACTGCTCCACGACGCCGCGGTTCTCCTCCGGCTCCAGGCTGCACGTGCTATAGACCAGAATCCCGCCGGGCTTCAATCGGGGTGCCGTGGCGCAAAGCAAATCGATCTGGATTTTTCGGAGACGCTCGATTTCCTCCGGGCGGATGCGCCAACGCAAATCGACTCGCCGGCGCATGACGCCGGTGTTGGAGCAGGGGGCGTCCACCAGGATGCGGTCATAACGCATAATGCGTGATGCGTGATGCGTGGTTGCCTTCACGGGGGCCGCTTGTTCCGAAGAGGCCTGCTTGTCCCCGGCATCGTCCCCTCCCAGGAGGCGAGCTTCGTTTGTCGTGCCGGTTCCAAGTTCCCCTCCTGGGAGGGGCGAAGGGATGGGTTCATTAAGGTCCTCGACGCAAGTCACACCGAGCCGGGTGCAGTTTTCCCGCAGCAGCGCGAGCCGGTCCGGTTGCGTATCATGAGCGACGATTCGGCCCTGGTTCCGCATTATTTGTGCAATATAGGTCGTCTTGCCGCCGGGCGCCGCGCAAAGGTCGAGGACGTCTTCCCCCGGTTGTGGGTTCAGTTCTTCGGCCGCGAGCAGCGTGCTTGGATCCTGGAGGTAAAAAAGTCCTCGTTGAAAGCTCGGCAAGCTGGGCAACCCGGCGACGTTCTTCAGTTCGAAGACGAGATTTTCCGGAATCCAGTCCCGGCAAAACGGATCGCACTCGACGCCTTCCTCACGCCAAAGCTCGACTAGGTGCTTGGGATCGGTCCGCAGCGTATTGACGCGTGCGAACACGCAGGACGGCGTGTTATTCCACTGCATCAATCGAAGCGCGTCTGCTTTCCCCCATCGAGCAGTCCAACGGTTCAAGAGCCAATCCGGATGGGAGTAACCCACCGCGGGCTGGCGCGACTTCAAATCCTCCAGTGCTTGTTCCAAAGCCTTGCGTTCCCGGAGACAGTTCCGAAGCACGGCATTGACGAACCCGGCCTTTGCTCCCAGGCCGAGCCCCTTGGCCATCTCCACGGTCTCGTGCACCGCCGCGTGGTCCGGGATTCGGTCCAGCCAAAAAATCTGATACAGGCCCAGGCGCAGGAGAAGCCGGACCAGCGTGCTTTGACGCCGGTCATCAGTTTTCCGAGCGATCAGCCAGTCCAAAGTGGCCCTCCGCCGCACCACGCCGTAGATCAGTTCCTGGACCAACCCTCGATCGGGTCCGGTCAACGGAGCCTGAGCAAACGCTTGCTGCAAAACGTCCTCAATGAAGTGAGCGCCTTTTTCCCATCGTTCGAGGGCGCGCACGGCAATTTCTCTTGGTTTTTCCGGGGTCACTGATAATAATCTTAATGATACAAAGGGACTGTGAGACGGCCCGTTGATTGAATCTATGAGAGAAGAGTTTGAAAAGCTAGTCGCCGCCGGCAAGATCAGCCGGCAACACCTGGAGCCGCTCTTGCAGCTCGCCAAGGGAGGATACTGTACGCACCGCAGTTGGGGCTTCGGAAAAATCACGACGGTCGATACGGTCTTCTGCCGGTTCAGCATCGATTTTCAAGGCAAAGCGGGGCATTCTATGGACCTTTCGTTCGCCGCGGAATCGCTTAAACCCATTCCCACCGACCACATCCTGGTTCGGAAAGCGGCCGACCTCGCTTCACTTCGCCAGATGGCCGCCCTCCACCACCTGGATCTGATCAAGCTGGTTATCCAAAGCTACGGCGGGAAAGCAACGCTCGACCAGATCCAACAGGTCCTGGTGCCGGATGTCATTACCGAGGACTGGAAAAAATGGTGGGAAGTGGCCAAGCGTGAGTTGAAGAAGGACGGCCACTTCCAAGTGCCGCTGAAGAAAACGGAACCGCTCATTTACCACGCGAAAGAGGTTTCCCTGCAGAGCCGGCTGCTGGAAGAGTTTCGCGCCGCCAAGGGGCTCAAAGCCAAAATCCAGGTCGCCACCGAATTGCTGAAGAGCCTCGTCGATCTGACGGATGCAAAGGCCGCGGCCGCCGAAGTGGTCACCGCCCTGAACGCCGACATTGCCAGCCATCAACGCACCCTGTCGGCGCTCGCTCTGGAGGCGGTCTTCCTGCGCGACGAGCTCCGGGCCGCCGCGGGTCTGCCGGCGCAAGAGGGCGAATTGACCGATAAAGACATCTGGTCTCAAGCCAGCAAGGCCGGCCAGATTTTGGAAGCGCTCCCGGCCGCCAAGCACAAAAGAGCGCTGCAATCGTTTCGAGAAATGTACCCGGACCGGTGGGTGGAATACTTGCTGGGCGCGCTCAACTCGGTCTCAGCCAAGCTTTGCAGCGAATGTGCGAACTTGCTGGTGCACGAAAGCAAGCTCGACCTGTTGAAGGAGCAACTGGCTCGCCTGGTCAGCCAGCACCAGGCCAGCAGCGAATTGTTGTTCTGGCTCGGCAAAGAGCGCTCCGACGCCTTCGCGGACATCCTCGGTCCAGAGGTTTTCCGCGCCATGTTGACGGCGATGGAACGCGACCAGTTCAATGAGAAGAAATCGAACCGGCTCCGCGATCTCATCCTGGATGACCAGGAGCTGATCGTGGAGTTGATCGGGTCGGCGGATCTGGAAGTGATCAAGGATTTGACCCGCGCGTTGCAGTTGTCTCCTTGTTTTGACGACATGGACAAGCGTTCGCTGCTCGCGCGCATCGTGAAGAGCCATCCCGCCGTGCAATCGCTCATCACCGGCGAACATACCAAGCAGGACACGAGCTTCTTTGTCTCCTGGGCCAGCCTGGAACGCCGAAAATCCGAGTACAACGAGCTGGTGCAAAAGCGAATCCCGGCGAACTCCAAGGAAATCGCCATCGCCCGCAGCTACGGCGATCTCCGGGAAAACCACGAGTACAAAGCCGCCAAAGAAATGCACCGGATCCTCATGCGGCGCAAATCCGAGCTGGAAACGCAACTGGTGCGGGCGCGAGGCATGGACTTCTTGAATCCGAAGACCGACGTGGTCGGCTTGGGAACGCAAGTGAAAGTCACCGAGCTGGACAGCGGACACGAGGAATCTCTCTCCATTCTCGGCGCGTGGGACGGCGACCCGGATAAGAACGTCATCAGCTATCTGACGCCGCTCGGGCAAGCGTTGCTGAATCACAAGGTGGGGGAGGAAGTTGAATTTGAGATGGACGGTTCCCGCAAGCGCTATCGGATCGATGCCATCGAAACCTGGAAGGCGAGCGAACCTGTCCCGGTGGCCGTTGAGCAACCGGCGTAGCGGCAGCGGCAGGAAGCCACACCCAAAAGGCCCGACTTCCCTTCGCACGGCTGTCCGGCACTCTCCTCCTCTCGAGACTTCTTTAATTGCCGAGGAGAGATCACCCTTGGGGAGCCGTCGCGGCTTTCACGATCTCGGCCACGAGCTCTTCCGCCGTCCATTGATTCCCCGGAAAGATGGTCTGAATTCGTCCGGCCGCGTCGATGACGACGGTCCGCAGTTTGTGTTCCCAGTTTTCTCCTTGTTTGACGATCGGAAGATCGAACTGTTCTGTGATCGCATCGATGTCGATCAGGGCGCCGGTCACGAAGCTCCAATGGCTGGCGTCCGGCCGGTACATCTGCGCGTACGCCCGCAAGACCCTGGGCGTATCGAAATGCGGATCGAACGAAATCGACAGCAAATGCCAGTTCGTCGGCGCGTTGGGCATCGCCGCGAGCTGCTTCTGCGCGGCCGCGAAATGGCGGGACATCAGCGGGCAAAACTCCGGCACGGGACAACGCGTGAAAATGAAGGTCAGCGCCAGCGCTTTGCCTTTGAAATCACTCAGACTGACCGCCTGCCCCAGTTCGTTTGTGAACCGATAATCCGGCATGGTGTCGCCGACTTTCAACGGCTCCACGTCGCGCACCAAACGCACCGGCGGCCGCACCGGTGCCGCGTTCGTGCTCGGCCGGGCCGTTTTCTGGAGTTGGTCGATCCACGACTCGTCCGCGGTGACGTGGAGTTGGAATGAAATGGCGTCGCCGGGCGCCAATCCTTGCAGCTCCTTCGTATCCTTCACCGTGAAAGGCATCGTCATCGCCGGCATGAAATTCGGCACCTCCTCATGTTGAATCGTGACCGTGCGGCTGCCGGCTTCCAGCTTCTTCAAAACGCCTTTCACGGCGAAGGTCCGCAGGTGGGTGGTGGACTGGCTGCTTGAGGCCGGCTTTGAGTCCGGGCCGCGGCTGCACGAAGCGAGTGTGCTCAAAACGAGCAAGGACGGAAGAAACACCAACATTCGCATGAGCCTCATCTTATGCGCCACAAGGTCCGAAGACAACCCTTCGCGACTGCACCGACTGCACCCACCGGTCTGCATCAACCGACGTGAACGATTTAACCTAGTAACGTTTTAACGACTTCGTCCGCCAAACCTTTGACAGACACGGTGTGGTCCGTATCCTTTGGCCATGCGCACAGTGAAGGTCCCGCTAGGGGACCGCAGCTACCCCATCCTCATCGGCTCGGACGCTTTGTCCCGGCTGGCGACGGAGTGTACTCGAAGGCATCTGGCCTCGCGCTGTGCGGTCATTTCCGACCGCACCGTAGCGGCTCTTTACGGCGCGACCGTGCAGCGTGCGTTGCAGAAGGCCGGGTTTGATTCCATTCTCATTTCCGTTCCGGCCGGCGAGACGTCCAAACGTCTGAACTCCGTTCAATTCTGTTATGATCGCCTCGCCGCGCACCGTTTGGAGCGCGGTTCATTCATCGTCGCCCTCGGCGGTGGCGTGGTGGGCGACCTGGCCGGGTTTGCGGCAGCCACCTATTTGCGCGGGATCGCTTTCGTGCAAATCCCGACGACCCTGCTGGCACAAGTCGATAGCTCGGTCGGCGGCAAAGTGGGCGTGAATCTGAAAACCGGAAAGAATCTGGTCGGCGCGTTTTACCAGCCGCGATTTGTCCTTTGTGATTTGGCGACTTTGGATTCGCTGCCGCCGCGAGAATTTCGCGCCGGGCTGGCGGAGGTTATCAAATACGGCATTATCTATGATGCGGCGTTGTTCCGGCGCCTTGAGCGCGATCAGGACAAGATCCTGCGCCGGGATCGCGCGACGCTTTCAGCCATTGTCGCGCGATGTTGCGCGATCAAAGCCGAAGTCGTCGGCCAGGACGAAACAGAAAGCGGACTCCGGGCCATCCTCAATTTTGGCCACACCATCGGACATGCCATCGAAGCGATTTCCGGCTATGGCAGATTCCTGCACGGCGAAGCCATTTCCATCGGGCAAGTTGCCGCCGCCCGAATCTCCGCGCGTTGGCTGGGACTGCCCGAGCGCGAGGCCGGTCGCATCCGGGCGTTATTCGATCGCGCCGGGTTGCCTACGACGATTGCGCTGAGCGCTGCACAACGGCAAAGACTGTTTAGCGCGATGAAGCTCGACAAAAAGGTCCGAGGCGGCGAAATCAAATTTGTCCTCGTAAAAGGCATGGGCGAGGCGAGCTTCGGCCACCAGGTCCCTGTTCAGCTTATCGAACGCGTTTTGGACGGGGCCCCAATCATCCATCATGAATCGTAAATCATAAATCCCACCCCGGATGTCTTCCGTCAGCGAAACCATCGTCCGCGAGTATTTCGAGTTGCACGGATTTCTCGTGCGCCAGCAGCGGAAGTTCATTCCGCGCACCGAGCGCGAGGACGCCGAGGTCGATTTTCTGGTGTTCAACCCGCAGCCGAAGCTCTCCGATGCGCCGCTTCCGCCGGTGTTGAGTTCGGACGACTTGAGCCGCGTGGCCCGCGCCATCGTGGTCGTCAAAGGCTGGCATACCGAGACCTTCAGTTCAGCCGTGCTGAGCCGGCAGCCGGAGATTTTTCGGTTTGTCGATCCGAAAGTTTTCCAGCGGGCGGCGCGCGCGTTTGGCGCGGAAGGAGCGTTGACCAAAATTCTCGTCGTGCCGGCGTTGCCCCAACACGAAGAAGGCCGGGCGCAAACGCTGGAACTCCTCAAGACCAAAGGCATCGACACGGTCGTTCCGTTCGGCACGCTGCTGGCCGATTTGATCGACAGCGTGGAAATCAACCGCAACTACCAGAAGTCCGATCTCCTGCAAATCCTCCGCATTCTGAAGAACTATGAGTTTTTCAAGGGAAGGCAGATGGAATTGTTCAAGCCGAGACGCCAGCGCGCCAGAAAGACCGACGCCACTGCGCCCGACGCCCAATCGTAGCTGCTTTCGCAGTTGACGCTGGGAAGAACTTTTTCGGCACAACCCTTTCGGCGTTTAAGCCATCGGAGTCCGCCCCGCTCATCCTGTAAATCCTGTCCAAAGAAGGCTTCGCTGCTTAATTGCTCAGCGGTTTGATGCGAATGTTCCGAAACTGAACGGGATCACTGTGTCCGGCGAAACCGAAACGACCCGAGGCCAGGTCTTTGCCGGGATGTGGACTGTTGGCCATGAATTCGCTGACCTTGCTGAGGTCTGTATTCAGGATGACCGCCCCGTTCAGTTCCACCTTGATCGTCGAACCTTTCACCGTGACTTCCTGAAAGTTCCATTCCCCGATCGCGTGCTGATAGCCTCGATGCGCCGCGACCATGCCGTAGGCCGAGCCGTGCGCTTGCCGCGGATCGATCTTGCCGCGCACCTGCTCGTAATTGTCGTCGAGCACTTGCAGTTCGCACATGCCGGCGTAAGCGGGGTCGCCCTTTCCGGGATACCGAATCGCCAGACCGTTGTTGCCTCCCGGCGGAAGTCTGAACTCCAAGCGAGCGGCAAAGTCTTTGAATTCGTCTTTCGTGTAAATGGTCCCGCCTTTGCCCGGTTTGCAGATGATCGTGCCGTCTCTCACCTCATAGTTCTCAACCGGCCCGGCCCAGCCGTCGAAGTCGCGACCATTGAATACCGATTTGAATCCCGGCTCCTCATTTCGTGCGAGGATGGCGTTTGCTTCGTCGGAAGGGATTTCCCGGAGGAAAATGTTGCGCCACCGGATCTCGCCGCCGTGCGTTTGCAACTGGATCGGCCCTTTCTTCGGCACCGGGCGTCGCTGCTCCGGTTTGAGTGTCTTGTCATTTTTATCGTAGTAATTCTCCAGAATGGCGTGGTTCACGACGAGTTTGTCGTTGAGCCAGATGCTGACGCGCGATCCAACCATGATGATCCGAAACTTGTTCCATTCGCCGAACGGTTTGTCCGCGAGGACGAGCGGATCTTTGCCCGGGGCGCCGGCGCTGTTATTCCAAAGGCCGCCGCTGCCTTTGTTCGAGCCGTTCCTGAACTCGCGCTCATTGGTGTGATCCCAAATTTGCACCTGCGGCACTCCGCGAAGGTAGATGCCGCTGTCGGCTTTCGGCACAGTCTTGTAATCGATGAGAAACTCAAAGTCTCCGTAGTCCTTTTCCGTGGTCGCGTAAGCGCCATGGCCGTCGTTGACCAATTCGCCATTCTCGGCCCGCCAATGTTCCCGCATGGTTTGAGTCCACTTGGCGATCTGTGCGTCGCGCTGGTCTTCGGGCGCGGCGAGCAGCTTGCGATGGTCGAAGGTCTCGCCTCCGCGCCAACCGGACAGATCCTTTCCGTTGAAGAGGACCGTAAAACCTTTGGGCGGCTCGGCGGCGAAACCGGGCAACGCGAGAATCGTCGCGGCGAGGCACAAGGATTTCCCAAATAGTCGAGGCGAGAATAATGTTTTCATAAGTCGGTTCTGAATCTTGCGGTTCGCTGCCTCTGAAAGGCAAGCCAAACTCTTCTTCTACCAAAGCGTCTGTTACTGAGCTGAAGTAGATCATCCAAGGTGTAACTTCCTGGTTAGAACCTTCTGCCATTTCAACGCCTATCATTTGCTCGCGCGCCTTAGCTTTCGTCGCTAGCTTGGCGGCGGCATGAGCTTCATTTTCGCCGGCGTCGCACTACTGTTCTTCGTCAAGGCCGTGAGTTCGGTATTCCACGCTCGATGGGCGCGCCGTCTGCCGTCGTGGGAAGCGACTTGTTCCGAAAGGGTGTGCGCACGGACCATAAACCGAGAGGCATCCGCCGCCGCCGCCCCCCGGGCACCTTCTCCTCCAGTGGGGGAGAAGGATGGAATGAGGGGGATCGGCTCATCCAGAGATTTAGAAGCTTCTCCCGCCTCTGCGCCGGATTTCATTCGTTGTTCCGTGGTGCTCGCGGCCCGAAATGAAGAAGATCGCATCGAACGGACGATCCGCCATCTGCTCGGCCAGCGCGGCGTCGAGATAGAAATCCTCGCCGTTGATGATCGTTCCACCGACCGCACGAATGAGATTCTTCAGCGAATCGCGGCGGAAGACTCCCGCGTGCGCGTCCGGCGTGTGGACTCGCTGCCGAACGGCTGGCTGGGCAAGTGCCACGCCTGTCATGTGGGAGCAAGCGCGGCCACCGGCGAATGGATTCTGTTCACGGACGCCGATTGCTGGCTCAAGCCGGATGTCCTGGCGCGGGCGTTGCGCGTGGCGAACCGCGAAAGGGCCGACCACGTCGCGCTCACTCCGGGCGTTGCTCCCGAAACGCTCGCAGGCCAAGCCTGGCACCTGGCCTTTCTGTTGACGATTGTGGACTGGATCTCGCGCGTCAACCACGACAAACCGAAAGCCTATCTGGGAATGGGCGCGTTCAATCTGGTCCGCGCCGAGGTTTATCGCGCATGCGGCGGCTATGAAGCGCTGCGGTTGACCGTGCTGGACGACGTGCGGCTTGGATTGCTCGTGCGCCGGTCCGGCAAGAGAACGCGCGCGTTTATCGGCGGCGACGACACCGAGTGCCACTGGGGCGCGACGGCTCGGAGCATGATCAAAATCATGGAGAAGAATTATTTCGCGGCCCTGGATTACCGAGCCGTCCCCGCTTTCGTGCTTGGCCTGGGCGGACCGGCAGTTTGCGCGGTGGCGGCCATCGGTCCGTTTACCGGGACGCTGGCCGGGCTCGCGGCAGGAATGGCTTTGCTTTCGTTAATTTGGCCCTCAGCCCTTCTCGCGCGCCGGCTGGGTTGGGGTTGGGGAGGCGCCGTGCTCACCCCTTTCATTTTTCCCGTGCTCTTCTACTCGGTCTTGAATTCCGCCTGGGTCACGCTCCGCCAAGGCGGCATCCGCTGGCGCGAAACGTTTTATCCGCTGCATCTCCTGAAGGCCGGCGGGGTGCGGTAGTCCAAGCTCATTCTGAGCCCTCCTCCGTGGTTTAACTCTGAAGACCTGCCGGCTAACCTTTCCGCAGGGCGGCCAGCGCCTCCAAAAAATCCCGAGGCAACGGCGCT
This sequence comes from Verrucomicrobiota bacterium, assembly GCA_016190065.1. GTDB lineage: Bacteria > Verrucomicrobiota > Verrucomicrobiia > Limisphaerales > SIBE01 > VHCZ01. The sequence continues at coordinate 17,186 of JACPRI010000259.1, read as the reverse complement.
TCAAACGTCAATGGCTCGTCCGTGCACGGATGAGCGAACGCCAGCGTCCGCGCGTGCAGCATCTGGCGCGGCGCAACATAGCCGGCCAATTCTTTCAAGCGCCCGTTCTGGCGGCTGCCGTAGGTGGTGTCGCCAACCAGCGGCGTGCCGAGATGATGGAAATGAACGCGAATCTGGTGCGTGCGGCCCGTGTGCAACACGGCTTCCACCCAGGTCGCATAGCGGAGCTTGTCCAGCACCCGATAACTCGTCCAGGCATCACGTCCTCGCCCTTCCGTCACGGCCATGCGCTTTCGATGCGACGGATGGCGCGCGATGGCGGCGCGGATTTCGCCGGCGTGTTCGGTGATTCCGCCGCACACCAGCGCGTGATAAACTTTTTCCACGGTTCGGTCGGCGAACTGTTTCGCCAGCCCGGTGTGCGCCGGATCACTCTTCGCCACGACCAGACAACCGCTCGTATCTTTGTCCAACCGATGGACGATCCCCGGCCGCGCGACGCCGCCGATGCCGCTGAGCCGGCCTTGGCAGTGGTGCAGAAGCCCGTTGACCAGCGTGTGCTTTTCATGCCCCTCGGCCGGATGAACCACCAGGCCGGGCGGCTTGTCCAACACGATCAAGTCCTCGTCCTCGTACAGGATGTTCAGCGGCATCTCCTCCGGGCCGATCGCGGAGGGCTTGGGCTCCGGCCAGCGCACCTCGATTTTCTCGCCCTGGCGCGGATGATGAGTCGCCTTGACCGGTTGGCCGTTCACTCGAATGTCCCCTCCTTCGATCAACCGTTTGAGCGTCACTCGAGAGACCGCCGGGAAGCGCGTCCGCAAAAAGGCATCGAGCCGCTCGCTCGGGAGCGTTTGCTCGACGATGAACGAGGCGGTCCGTTTTCCGGCGGTGTCCATTCTGATGTTCACGTGAAACGGGCCATCAACCACTAATAGCCACTCCTCGACACTAATCTGACGGAGTTGGAGCACAGAGTGATTCCATCCCTCGGAATGGACTGCCGGATGATTCGTGTATTAGTCCTCATCAGGGTCAATTAGGGGTTTCAAAAAAGATCGTCCTCAGCCTCCATTCTTCGGCTCATCGCAGCGCTTCGGATTTGGGCTGGCCGTGCTCAGCGCCGGCAATTTCCAGAGCAGGAACAAACCGGCGATCAAAATCCCGCCACTGACCCATTGGCCGGGCGTGGCGCTTCCGACCCGTTCAAGCGCCGTGTAATCGCCGCGAAATAATTCCACAAAAGCGCGCAGCACGGCGTAAGCCACCAGGTACACGCCGAAAACCTGCCCATCGAACTTCTTTCGCGGATAAAACCACGACAGCCCGCCAAACAAGGCCAGATTCAGAATCGACTCGTAAATCTGGGTCGGATGGACCCCTTCACCCCTCGACCAATGTTCCGATGGAAAATGGACGGCCCAGGGCAACGAGGTCGGGTGTCCGTAACAACAGCCCGTCATCAGGCAGCCCACGCGGCCGAAGCCGTGTCCCAGCGCAATGCTGGGCGCCAGAATGTCCGCGATTTTCCAGAGCGGCAGCTTGCGCAGACGGGTGTACACAATCGTCGCGAGCGAGGCGCCGATCAAACCTCCGTAAAAAACCAGGCCGCTGCGCCGGATCATGAAGACTTCCCAATACGGTTTTCCAGCGAATTCGCTGTCCCAGTAATAAACGACATACCACGCCCGCGCCCCGATGATCGTGCCGCCGAGCAGCCAGGGCGCAAGATCGACGATGTCCTCGGATCGGATACCTTCCCGAAGCGCGCGGCGTCCGGCGATCCAGAACCCGGCCAGAAAACCCGCCGCGGCCAGGATGCCGTACCAATAGATCGTGAAACCGCCGATTTGAAATGCAACCGGATGCACAGACGCGGCAACTTAAGGGCCGCTGGCAGACGTGACAAGTGGCAATCGCGTTCTGAGAGGACGGCGGACGCAAATCAGCTTTTGAGAATAAACTCCTCCGTCTGGTCATTCTCGCGCCTTTGCGTTACGCTGCTCACTCGAAGCATTGATCAAAGACTATGAACACCCGCTCTTCACTCGGATTCGCACGAACATTCTGCCGCGCTCTTCTTATGGGGACGCTGCTGGCCGTCTTCACACGCGACACCGCTCCGATCCACGCCGCCGGGGCGTTGAAAGCCGGCTTCGCGGAACGCGACATCACCCCGGCCATTGGCAGCGAAATTCCCGGCGGTTACGGTAAAGCTTTTCACAAATCGTTCCACGACGCGTGCAAAGTGCGCGCCGCAGTCTTCGACGACGGCGAAACTCGCGTCGCGCTGGTCGGCACGGACAGCCTCATCATTCCGCGCCACCTGGTGCTCGCCGCGCGCCAACGGATCGAACAACGCTGCGGCATCCCCGCGAGCGCCGTGATGATCGGCGCTTCGCACTCCCATTCCTCCGGCCCCATCGGCTTCGTCCAGCCGGGCGAATACGATCACGCGTCCGAACTCGTCCGGAAACTCGCTTACGAAAAATCGCCGTGCGCCGACCCGAAATATCTCGATCAGGTGCGCGACGCCATTGCCGACGCCGTTTGCGCGGCCCACGATTCCCGCGCGCCGGTCAGCGCGAGCTTCGGCACGGGCCACGAGGATAAAGTTGCCTTCAACCGTCGTTTGCGGATGAAAGGTGGATTGACCTTCAGCCACCCTGGCCGGGGCAATCCGGAGATTCTTGAATACGCGGGACCGATCGATCCGCAGGTCAACGTGATCGGTGTGTGGACCGCGGACTCGAAGTTAATCGGTTGCGTGGTCAATTATACGTGCCACGCCACGACCAGCCCAGGCGGCATCTCGGCGAACTGGATTCACTACCTCGAAAGAACGATCCGTGGCTATTTCGGTCCGGATACGGTGGTGGTCTTTCTGCAAGGCGCCTGCGGCGACATTACTCAAGTGGACAACCTGAGTCCGTTTGCGGATTGGCCCGGGGATCGCATGGCGCAACTCGTCGGCGGCAGCGTGGGCGCCGAAGCCGTCAAGGTGCTGCTGCGCGCGCCGGCCGGGACCAACGCGGCCATCGCCGCGAAACAGAAAATCTGGCGAATCAAGCGCCGCGTGCCCTTGCCCGAACATTTGAAGCGGGCGCTGGAGACCGTGCAAAAGAGCGAGAAAGAAGCGGGCGCGGCCAACTGGACCTTCGCCAAGGAGACGCTGCTGCTGGATGCTTTGATTGCTAAAGAGCCGCAAGTCGAAGTCGAAGTGCAAGCGATTCAGATTGGTCCGAGCGTTTTCGTCAGCAATCCCGCCGAGTATTTCGTTCAGCTCGGTTTGGACATCAAAAAGCAAAGCTCCTTTCCGATCACCAGCATCGTCGAATTGGCCAATGGCTGTGTCGGGTACGTGCCGACGGAGGAAGCGTTCGGCCCCAACGGCGGCGGTTACGAGACGCGGCTGACCAGCTACAGCAATTTGGAAATCCCGGCGGGGACGCAGTTGGCCAAAGCCGCCGTGGAACTGATCGCGAGCCTCAAGCCGGGACCGATGCCCCAACGGCCCAAAGCGCCGCCCTTCGTCGCGCCGTGGGCTTACGGGAACGTGCCGCCTCAAAGGAACTAAGCTAAGCTCAGTTGTGACATCTGAAGAATCTGAACAGGAGGCAACAGAGGCAACGGAGTGAGAGGCATTGGGAAACCGAGGCGCGTCCGACGAGATGAGAATCGGCCGGAGCGTCAAGTCAGCCCAAACGCCTGAATCTCTGTTACCTCTGTTTTGAGAAGCGCCCTGTCCTCATAGCCGTGTTTCGAGGGACGGGATCGAAACGATTCCCCATTTCCGGTGTCCAACTTATGTGATGATCGCGCCCGCTGTCAGTCCGGTTGATTCCAAACCCGCACTTCAAATTCATCCGCTGGCTCCGGGAGAAGTTTTCCGGAGATTGCTCCACAACATCGAGCAAGTCATCCAGGGCCAGACCGCCACGCTGCGCAAACTGCTGGCGGCGCTCGCGAGCGACGGGCACGTGTTGCTGGAGGATTTTCCCGGCACCGGCAAGACCACGCTGGCCAAGGCCCTGGCGCGGTCCATCGACGCCCGGTTCAAACGCATTCAGTTCACGCCGGACCTCCTGCCTTCCGACATCCTCGGTGTCTCGATCTACAACCAGGGCGCTCAGGTATTCCAGTTCCACGAAGGCCCGGTCTTCACCAACATCCTGCTCGCGGACGAAATCAACCGTGCTTCGCCGCGCACGCAATCCGCGCTGCTGGAATCGATGGGCGAAGGCCAGGTCAGCCTGGATGGCGAACGGCGCCGCCTCCCGCCGCTGTTCTTCGTCATCGCGACGCAGAATCCGGTCGAGTTCCGCGGCACCTATCCGTTGCCTGAAGCGCAGATGGACCGGTTCGCGATGCAATTGACGCTGGGCTACGTCGCGCCCGATGAGGAAGTGGCGATTCTCTCCGCCCAAGCGGATCACCATCCCCTGGAACAAATCGCGCCTTGCGTCAGCGCCGCCGATGTCCTTGCGCTCAAGACCGCGGTCAAGGGAGTGCGCATCAGCGACGAATTGAAACGTTACATCGTGGACCTGGCCGGCGCGACGCGTTGCGCGCCTGGCGTGCAGCTCGGCGCCAGCCCTCGCGCCTCGATCGCCTTGATGAAGGCGGTGCAGGCTCTGGCCTTGTTCGACGGGCTCGATTTCGTGACGCCAGACCAGATTCAGGAAATGGCCGTGCCGGTGATGGCGCATCGTCTCGCGCTGGAGCCGCAAGCGAAGTTCTCCGGCGTGACTCCGCAAAAGATCATCAACGAAATTTTGAACCGGCTTCCCGTGCCGGCGTGACGCGATTCCGCTGGGAGCACACGCGCCCTCGCGTGTTCCGACCGGCCTGTCTGCCGAACACACAGGCGCCTCGCCGGTCGGAGCGAGGACGCAATCGATCAACAAATGATGGCTCGTCAGAGTGCCCGAATGTAGGCGGCGAGGCGCCGCCCACCGCACGCGAGGGCGCGTGCGCTCCCCATGTCTATGGTTCGTTTCACTTACCGACTCTATCGTCCGCTCACCGGGCTGAATTACTGGCTGTCGCGACGCTTTACTCCCGCCGGAGTCATCGTCCTGGTTTCATTATTCTTCAGCGCCGCCATCGGCGTGGACATGGATCAGTCGGTCGCGTTTGAGGTGTTCATTCTCGCACTGAGCCTGCTGGCGGTTTCCATGGGCGGCGCGGGTTTCTTCCGCGGACAATTCGCCATTCAGCGCGAACTGCCGCGCTACGCGACGGTGGGAGAACCTCTCGCTTATCCAATCAGAATTTGGAATCGGACTGCGAAAGCGATTCGAGGCCTTGAATTATTGGAAGAACTCTCCGATCCGTGCCCGACGCTGGCGGAGTTCGCCTCCAGGCAGCGAAACGCCGCCCGCGGACGCAGTTTCCGACTCACGCTTTCCAACTCGCCCGCGTTGCGCCTGCGTCAGGCCACGGTCAAAGCCGCGCCGCTGCCGGACCTGCCTGCGCGAGGCCAGGCTGACGCTGAGGTTGTACTGATTCCCTTGCGGCGGGGTCCGCTGCGCTTCCTTGGCGCGACCGTGGCGCGAGCGGATCCCTTCGGTTTGTTCCGCGGATTTGTGCGCGTGCCGCTGCCGCAAACGTTGCTCGTCCTGCCCCGGCGTTATTCGGTGCCCGCGCTCCCGCTGCCGGGCGAACGCAGATACCAGCACGGCGGCGTCGCGCTCGCATCGGTCATCGGGGAGTCGGATGAATTCGTCTCGCTGCGCGATTACCGGCCCGGGGACCCGATGCGGCACATTCACTGGCGCAGTTGGGCGCGCACGGGCCGTCCGATTGTGCGAGAATTCCAGGACGAATTCTTCGTCCGGCATGCATTGATCCTCGACGCGTTCGCCACGCCGGAACAAACCGCCGCCTTCGAGGAAGCCGTGTCCGTCGCGGCTTCGTTTGCCTGCACGATCGACACGCAGGAATCGTTGCTCGACCTGATGTTCGTCGGGCCGCAAGCGGTCCGCTTCACCGTGGGACGCGGGCTGAGCCACATGGAGCAAGCCCTGGAAATCCTCGCGGCCGTGCAGCCGTGCCGGGAGAAGCCGTTCCGCGCACTGCAAGATTTGGTCCTGCAACACGCGAGTGAGGTCTGCGGCTGCATTTGCTTGTTTCTCGATTGGGACGAGCCGCGGCGCGAGCTCGTGCGGCAACTAAAGGCGCTGGATTTGCCGGTGCTCGTGCTGGTTGTGGCGGAGGCGAGCCTGGCTGAGAAAGTGCGAGCCGGGACTGCCGAAGAAAGGCCGGAGGGTTTTCATGTGCTCGAGGTCGCGAAAGTGGCGGAAGGCTTGCAGGAAATCGAAGGGCGGTTATGAATCCTCCCGGATTTTTGCTCGGCGCGGCGCTGCTCTTCTGGGGCTGGCAGACCGGCCTGCTCTGGCTTGGCGCCATCGCGGCGCTTCTCCTGGAAAGCTCGCGCTGGATTCGCGCGCGCTGGGACTTCTCGCAGGGCGACCTCGATCGCATTTGGAACTTCTGCGTCGTGCTCTTCTTCGGCGCGGCGATTTTCGCTTTCGCGTCCAACGACGGTGTCAACGCGATCGCGACGCTGGTTGGAGACAACTCCCTGGCGGAGCGCAGCGAGGCGCTGAACAAGGGCGCGCGCTCGGTGCTCTTGTTTTTCCAATGGATGCCGTTGACGTTCCTGCCCATCGCCCTCGCGCAAGCGTTCGGTCAGCGCGACCGCATGGATTGGAGCACCTTTTCCTGGTGGCTCCGCCGGCAGCGCCACCGCGCCGCGGGCGTTGGGCTGAACTTTGAAACCGGCCGTGTCGCGATGGAAGTCGTCGCACTTAGGCGGCGATCAATGCTCCCTCTCCCCAAGGGTGTGGGGCGGGGTGAGGGGGAAGGCGATTTCCAGACACCCGGGATATTCGCCGCTGGAATCTGCGAGAAACCCGAAAAGGCTGATTCCGGCCTCAACGTGCTCTGGCCTTTCTTCGCGGTGTGCTTGCTCGCGACGAGCGCCGCCAACAATCGCACATTCCGTTTCCCGATCGGCCTGATGCTGCTTGCGGGTTGGGCGTTGTGGACGGCCCGCCCGCGCCGGGTGTCTGCCCTGAAATGGAGTGCCTGCGCCCTGCTGACGATCCTTGTCGGGCTGGTGAGTTTGGAAGGTCTGCTTTTGGTCCGCAGCGCGGTCCAGCGCTTTGAGAGCACCCTGGTCGCGCGGTTCGCCAGCGGAAGAAATTTCGATCCGCGAGAAAGCCGGACCATGCTGGGCGAAATTGGCCGGCTGAAACTTTCGGGACGCATCGTGCTTCGCGTCGAAACCGACGGACAGCTCCCACCCGAATTGTTGCGCGAGGTGAGCTACACCCAGTTCAAGTCTCCGCACTGGACGGCGACGAAACGAGATTTCGCAAACTTTCTGCCGGAGAATGATGAAACCACTTGGCGGCTGCTTCGAGGCCAATTCGCAAAACGCGAGGTCACGATCGCGAGTCTTTTTTCCGGCGGCGCGGGGTTGCTGGCGCTTCCCTTGGGCGCCGGACGTTTGGAGGATTTGCCCGCGTTCGTGATGGAGACCAACCGGCTGGGCGCGGTCCGCATGTCGTCTGGTCCGGGCTTTGCCCGCTTTCACGCGGCTTACGACGAGGGAGCGTCCATCGACAGTCCGCCGGATGCGGAGGATCTCGAGGTTCCATCCGTCGAGCGGGCTGCGGTCAGGCAGGTGGCGGAAGAATTGAAGCTGAGCGATCGGCGTCCGGAAGAAACATTGCAGGAGGTCAGAAATTTTTTTGCGCGACAATTCCGCTACTCGACGTGGCTGGAAGGAGAAATCCACGTGAACCGCTCGCCTTCATTTGCGAACTCAAGAGCGGCAGAGGCGAGCCCACTCGCCGTATTCTTGCGGAAGAATCGCGCGGGGCATTGCGAATACTTCGCCACCGCCACCGCGCTCTTGTTGCGTCAAGCGGGCATTCCCGCGCGCTATGCCGTGGGGTATTCCGTGCAGGAACGGCACGGCCGGGAATGGGTCGTGCGGGAGCGCCATGCGCACGCCTGGTGTTTGGCCTGGGTGAACGGCGCGTGGCGCGAGGTCGATACCACGCCCGCCGGCTGGAACGAAATCGAAACAGCGCGCGCGACGCCTTGGGAATGGATCTCCGACGCCTGGTCGTGGATACGGTTCGCGATTGGAGAATGGCGTTGGGGCAAAGGCGGGTGGAAACAGTATTTGACCTGGCTGACCATCCCCCTGTTGCTGCTAGCGGGCTGGCGCCTGTTGTCCCGGAAGCAGTGGAGGCGAACGCGGCCGGCGGACACCAAAAAATCAACATCGCCAGTCTGGCCAGGACTGGACTCCGAGTTTTATCTGGTCGAACGCAAACTGGCGGAACTGGGACTGGCTCGGCGAGCAACCGAAACGCTGTCCGCCTGGCTGCGAAGGATTGATGCAAGCGCCCTGGCTGGCGCGTCTGATCTGCAGCCCCTGCTGGCGTGGCACCAGCGCCTGCGGTTCGATCCCAACGGTCTCACGGCCGAAGATCGCGACGCGCTCAAATCTGCAGTCGAGCACTGGCTGAGCCGAAGGCCATAGCCGTAATCACTCTACTCAAATAAAACAGGAGCAAACGGAGAGAGACAGGGACGAGGATATCCTATTGTCCTCGGCCAGCGCTGATCGCTCCCTCCCAGCCTCCGTTTCCTCTGTGTTCTCCTGTTGGGAACTGAAGAGTTGAATTACGTCTCCGAGTCAGTTCGGCGGTCTGAGGGCCTCGCGCTCCATCGGCGAAAGGGGCTGTTCGGAACGCGGGCGCAAGTTGCCTTCCGCGTCTAGCGCCGGAAACCAGCGAATGCGGTCCGCCTCGGCGCCGATGGCGGTTTTGCGGCAGCGGCGGACCAGCGCTTTGTAGAATACGTCCGCAGCCTCGGGATCAAGATTCTTGATCCACGTTCCCCCAAGGCCAAGCCCGCGCGCGGTGTCGCCGGAGTTGTCCGACATCAATCGGGCCGCTTCCCAGGCGAGCGCCGCGGCTCGGAACCGATAATGCCAGCGCTTTTCAGGGGTGGCTTTGTGCCGCGTCGCGCGTTCGATTTCATCCGTCGCGGCAGCCAGCACATTCGAGCTTTGCAGGCTGATGCGGTCGGAGACGGTGACGCCGTACTGGTAGCTGCCGCCATGCACGTGCCAATCCGGCTCGACTTCCGTGCCGATCAATTCCAGGCCGTGATGGCGCGTGGTCTTTGCAGCGTCGAACCATGACTTCGCGCGTGCGCTCGCCGCCAAATTGGCATTCTGGGCGGCGCTGAGCGCGGCGCAAAGCACTTCGAACTGGGGCAAGTATTCCGACGGGAAGTAAGCGCGCGCCTCGTCGCGACGTTCCGCGCGCGCCAGCCGTCGCGCCAGGAGATAGCGAATGCGTTCGCCGGGGGCCAATTCCCGCGGAGCGATTTCGCTCCCGGTGAGGACGGATTCCACTCCGTCCCTACTCGGTTTAGGGGAAGGGACATCAAGGACACGGCGGGACGCGTCCGGACCGGGCCAGGAGCGGTCCACGTAGTTTTTCAATTCGTCAAGCGTCAACACTCGCTCAGCCAGGTAAGCGGCATCAAACCAAAAGCCGGAGCGCAAAAGGGCGTCGAGCGATTCTGTGTATTGTCGCCGCGCCAGCCGGAACACTCCCCATTCTCCGTGCAGTTGGTCAGTGACGGAGATCGGCGCAAACTCGATACTGTTCGCCACAAACAAACTGCCAGCGAGTCCAAGTGAGGCCGGGTGATTCGCCGCGTTTGGATCGAGCGGAAACAACCGCACAAGCTTCGCAATCAAGGCGGCCGCTTCGCCCGCTTTTCCGTCGCGCAACAGCAACTTGGCTTGCAACCACTGCGCGGCTGGAGTGGGTCGCGCGAGGCTCAGCCAGCGCCGGCATCTTTCCATCTCGCCGCCTTGGTAAGCGGCCAGAGCGAGTTGCTCGGCGGACTCGACGTCTTTCACGCGGGCGGCCTCGACCGCTTCGAGCCAGCGCATGGCCGGCTCTTTGATGCGATGCCAATTTGGTCTCGGCTTGGGAACGAAGCGAACCTTGGCCGACGCCGCGGCGAGCGCGCGGATCATGCCTTCCTTGACTGGGCTGTCCACGTCCATCGGTTGTTCTCTCCAGCCGCCGGAGATGACGTAAGCGGTAATGACGCGTTGGGCGCGAGGATGCGCGGCCAGCGAGCGCAATTTGGCCTCCGATGCCCGCAACGCCGTCGAGGCTGCCCAGCGCAGAGAAATGACCGCGGATGAATCGCCGCTTGCAGCCTGTTCCAAATACAGAGCAATGGCCGGAGCGAAGTTTTGATCGCGCAAATTCAGCCGCGCTTCCCAACCGAGACTCGAAGCAGCCAAACCGAGCGAGTCTGCGAAGCCGGCTTTGGCAAGAGCGCGAACCTGCTGGAAATGAGAGGCGGCCCGGCGGCTGTCTTCCTCTTCCCAGCTCTTCCCCAGCATGAACGCCGCCCACGTGGACTTGAACTGTCGCTCCATAGCCGGCCTGGCGAGCAACGAGGTCCACGCCGCGCGTGCATCGGACATTTTCCCGAGGTGCCATGCGATGGAACCGCGAAAATAATCCGCGAACTCTCCCGGCAACCCCGGCGTAACTTGCGGGATCAGTCCCGAAATTCTCGCGGAGTTGGTGAGATCTGGCCGCAGGACATAACCTTCCCTGAGCCAAAACTTGGTGTTGCCGTCATCCGAATCTTCCCTTTCGGCACGGGCGAAGATGATGATTTTTTCGCGTTCGACCCGGTGGCGTTCGAGGATGGCATCGCGCTGTCTCGCCGCAACTTTGTTTCGATCCAGCGCCGCGCGCAGGTCCGAGAGCTCGGCATCGAAGGTTTGCTGAGCGTAGTTGGTGGCTGGCCGTGCGCGAAACGGGGACGACACCAGCTTCATGCGTTCCAGCTCCAGTTTGAAGCGGGCCTCCGGAGCGGTCAGGACCGCGGCGTCGCCTTGATCGAGCAGGGTGTTGGGAAAGAATGGACCGCAAGCGAGGACATGGAGCGCGGTGAGGAGGCAAAACGCGAACGCAACGCATCGCACTCGCGCCTGCTCCGTGGCCAGAAAACCACGAAACACAGGTGTGTGGTTTCGATTATCCATTCCGGTCTGTCTCAATCGTTGTCCATCGTCGCCCTAGCCGGGACGCGTTGCCCGAAGCTTAGCTGTGCAGTTGAGATGGGGAGCGCATGCGCCCTCGCGTGCGGTGGTCGGCGCGCTCGCCGACCACACGAGTGCGGCCGAACGAGCCACCGTTCAGTGACTGAATTACGCGCCCGTTCCGACCGGCGAGGCGCCAGTCCGAACACGCGCGTGTGCTCCCCAATTCCAACTGCATACATACGGCTTAATCGCTGCGTTGCTCCAACGCCACGGTGACGTCCGCGTCTTGGTCGAACCGCAGCCAGCCGATGGTGCGGCGCTGTCCGGCTTCAAGCCGGGCTAACGCCCTTTGGACGGTGAATCGAACGGAGTTCGGGCCGCTCTCGTTCAATTCGAATCCATGCAATCCATCGGCAGCCACCAGCCTTGCCGCGTGCCAGCTCAATCCCACGTGAACGGACCCAGCGTGATCGGCGGGGCCGGCATTGACCAAGTCGATTTCCACAAGCTGCGGCTGAGGACGGTGAGTTTCGACGCGGACGTCGGAACGAGGAACCTGGCCGTTCATCACGGCGGCCAGCGTGGGCCAGCTCCAGTTGAGCGAATCACTCGCCACCGGCAATCGATACCAAATCACGCCCGTGAGTCCTTGAGGCCGGTCGTTTTTCCAATCAGCGACGAGTTGCGCCATCGTTTCCGGATTGGCTCGCACTTCGCGGAGTTGAGTGCCATCAGGCCACAGCTTGGCCGGGCCTTCCGCGGATATGCCGGCAAACTGTCCCCTGCCATCGAACGCGAAGATGTAGCCGTAAGTTGGCAGCGCGACCCGAAATGGTTTACCCAATCGCCCGGCCTTTTCGACCGCGCGCCGCGCTTCGGCCGGATCGCACAAGCTGAACGGCGCACCGGGGTTGCGCGGCCGGGCGAGCGAATGCACCTGCAAGACGTAGCCGTCCGCCGCAGCGACGAGCCGCTTGAACGCAGGCCGCTTCAGCCAGGAAGGCAGCGCCGTGATCGTGACCGGCACCGGTGCCACGCGCCGCCGGATGGCTTCCACCCAAACGCGGTAGCCTTCCAGCTTCGATTCAGCGCAGTCAAAATCAATTTGCAGTTCGGCCACGTCGAGCTCGTTGGTTTGGGCCTCGGATAGAATCGAAGCCGCCAGTTCGGTCAGCCAGTGTGTCCGTTCGCTGTCCGGATTGAACGGACCCGAGTAAGCGCCGATGCGCAGAGCGAGGCTGATGGGGCGTCCCGCGTTTCGCAAGGACGGGTAATCCAGCGCCACGCGCACGACTCGCGGTTGGTTGTCCTGCCAGCTCACCTCGGCTTTCAACGCGACCAACTCGGCGAAATCGCCCGCATGTTCCGAGATGGCATCGTCCAATGATTCCGTCCAGGCCCGCTGCCAGATATAGACATCATGTGGCATGGGGCCGCTGGCGCGGCCACTGTCTCTCGGCCACAGCAAAACCGCCGACAGTGCGGCTGCGATGGCGACGCAGCTCAGAAGCCTGTGTTTCATCCGCTCAGATTGAAGCGCAACATTCTTCCACCACGACCGAACCACCCTTCGGCATCCTCATTGCAGTCCGATGGGCCGCCGCGAAATGACGACATTATCAATGTAGAGATGATGATCCGCGTTCGCGGTCCAGGTGCCGCCGTAGTAAAAGTTCAGCCAGAATGTCCGTCTTTATCGACTCGAATCCGCAGAGCCTTTCCTTGCAGCGGGACAAACTTCAACGCGGGATCAGCGGCCACGATGTCGGTGTGAGGATCTTGGCGCCGCGCGTCCCACTCTTTGAACCAGTCGGCCGATTCGAAGTTGCACTGGAAAATGACGACGTCGCTGCGGCGCGGCGCCTCAACCGGCTGTGATTTGGAGGACGCTCCGGACCGCGGCAGCACCAACAATGCGGCCACTGCCAAGGTCGCGAGATTAGGCCTGATGGTCTTCATGATGAAAAATCAGTGGGCTCGAAGCCGTTACGATTCAGTCGAGATGGGGAGCGCACGTGCTCCTCGCGCGCGCTGGTCGGCGCCCTCCGCCGACCCACACTGGTTCGCTCGAACACTTCACCATTGAGTGACCGATCGGCACGTGCATTTCGACCGGCGAGGCGCCGGTCGAAACACGCGAGGGCGCGTGTGCTCCCCGTTTCCGAATGCATACTTACGGTCAAGAGACAGTTCCTCCCGGAGGTTATCCGGCCCGGCGAACGACACGGCCTTCGCGGTAAGCGCGGTTGGCCATGTGCGCGGCTTCGGCGGCCAGGATGCCAGCTTCGGCGGGCGCGCTGGGTTTTTTCCGAGCGCGAATCGCTTCCAGCCAATCGGTCAAGTGCAGCAGCTCGCCGTCGGGTTGCTTGAAGAAATCCGCGCCGCGCGGCCCGGAGCCAAGCACCACTTCCTTCGCTTCAATTTTGCGGTTCGGTTCGGGATGGAGTTCGAGGCGGCCACGATCGAGGTAAAGCGTCGCGTTTTCGCCCATGATTTCCGTCATCGCCCGGTTGCGCGCATTGACGAACGTGCCCTCGAAATAAACCTGCAATCCTTTGTCCGGATACTGGAGCAAGGTTTGGATCGTGTCCGGCGTTTCCCAGACTCCTTTGGTTGCGAAATGATCGCCAACGGTCGTCGCGGCCGCCGGCATGCCCAGATCAAGCAGCCAGTTCACGCCGTCGAGCCAGTGTACCATGAGGTCGGTCAGAATGCCGCCGCCAAAATCCCAGAACCACCGCCAATTCCGGAAGCGGTAGGCGTCGAAGGGCTGGTCCGGCGCGGCGCCCAAAAACTTTTTCCAGTCGAAAGCATCGGCGCGAATCGATGGAACATTCTTCTGGAAGGGGAGGAAATTGCGGTTCCAGGTGAGGTGCACCTTGTGAATCTTGCCGAGCACGCCTTCCCGAATCATCCGTCGCGCCTCGTGGAACTGCGGCATGGACCGCTGTTGTGTCCCGACTTGCACGACGCGGTTGGAGCGGTCTTGCGCGGCGACGACCGTCTTGCCGTCGTCGCGGCTGTGCGTGAGCGGTTTCTCGACATAGACATCCTTCCCGGCGGCGCACGCATCGACGGTCATCTTGACGTGCCAATGATCGGGCGAGCCGATCAACACCGCGTCCACGTCCTTTCGTTCGAGCAGCGTTTCGTATTCTTTGGTGGCGAAAGCGCTGGCGTCCGCGATCTGCTTTGCAGACGAAAGGTGCGCGTCGTAGAGGTCGCACACGGCCGTGATTTTGACTTTGGGGATTTTCGCCAGGACTTGCATCAAGCCCCGTGCCCGCCCGCCGGTGCCGATGACGCCGACTTGAATAGTGTCGTTGCTCGAGGCGGCGCGGGACAAATTGAAAGCAGGACCAAGAGCCACCGCGGTGGAAGCGAGACCGGTTTGTTTCAAGAAGGCGCGGCGAGTCAGCGTTGGAACAGAAGTGGACATACTGGATTTTTGCATCCTGCGATTGTCGGCAGAATGTTCGACGAATCAAGATCGGAGATCGGACTTGCCGCCGGGCATTGCGGCTAATCCTTGGGACGAAGAGAGGAAGCCCTTGTCGTACCCCCGGAATGAAGCCATCCGTTGCGTAACTGTAGGTGGCTTCGCGATCACTGATGCTGGGTTCCCTCGTTTGGTTCCCAACAAAGGAGGTTCAAGGGGCGGGTAAAGCAACGGCGGCGTGGGGTGAATCCCCCCTATGCGGCTCCGGGATCTTCCGATATCTTCGCCCGCGTCATGTGTGGCATCGTGGGCTATGTGGGCCGCCAGACGGCCGCGCCGATTCTTCTCGAAGGACTCCGGCGCCTCGAATACCGCGGTTACGACAGCGCCGGCGTGGCGGTCCTGAGCGGCAGCGAAATGCAGCTCAGAAAAAAGAAGGGCAAGATCGATGAAGGTCTGGCCAAATCCCTCCAGGCTCAACCCCTGGCCGGTCAACTGGGCATCGGCCACACGCGTTGGGCCACCCACGGCCCGCCTTCGGACGAGAATTCACACCCGCACCTCGACCAAAGCGGACGCATGGCCGTGGTCCACAACGGCGTGATTGAGAACTTCGATCGCATCAAAGAGCGGCTGATGGAGGCGGGGCACACGTTCCGATCCGCGACGGACACCGAGGTCCTCGCTCATCTGATTGGAGATCACTATGAAAAACTGAAGGGGGATCAATCCGAGGCCTCGGTTCGCCTGACTCAGGCTGTTCTAAGCGCGCTCCGCGAAGTCATCGGCACCTACGGAATCGCCGTTGTCTGCACCGACGCCCCCGGAATCATTGTCGGGGCCCGCCGGGGATCGCCGTTGATCGTTGGCCTCGGCCAGAACGAAAACTTCTTGGCGAGCGATGTCAACGCGGTCGTGGCCCACACTCAGCAGGTGGTTTATCTGAACGATTACGACGTCGTGACGATGACGGCGGACCGGTTCGATGTGGCGAGCCTGGGCGCTGATACAGCCAAAGTTCAGATCAGCCAGGTCGAGTTCAGTCCGGAGGCGGCGGAGCGCGGCAAGTTTCCGCATTTCATGCTCAAGGAGATTTTCGAGCAGCCCGCGACGGTCCGCAACGCGCTGCGCGGGCGGATCGATTCGGACGAGGCCACGGCCAAATTCGGCGGCCTGAACATGAGCATGGCGGAGTTGCGGGAGGTCGATCAAATCGTTCTCACGGCCTGCGGCACCAGTTGGCACGCGGCGCTGGTCGGCGAGTATTTGTTGGAAGACTTCGCGCACATTCCCGTCGAGGTCGAATACGCGAGCGAATTCCGCTATCGCCATGCGCCGCTGGAGAAACACACGCTGGTTGTGGCCATCACGCAGTCCGGCGAAACCGCGGACACCCTGGCGGGGCTGCGCGAGGCCAAACGCCGCGGCCATAAGGCGCTGGCGATCTGTAATGTGGTCGGAAGCACGATAGCGCGCGAGGCCGACGGCGGCATCTATTTGCACGCCGGACCGGAAATTGGGGTCGCCTCGACCAAAGCGTTCACGTCGCAAGTGACCGTGCTGACGCTTTTCGCGCTCTTGATGGGACGGCTGCGGATGCTGCCCGTGCGGCGCGGGATGGAGATTATTCGAGCATTGGAGGCCGGGCCCGGGCAGCTCGAGTCGATCCTGCAACAGAATGAGCGCATCAAGCGCATCGCGCAGAAATACGCCCGGGCGCAGAATTTTTTCTTTCTCGGACGGCAGCACGGTTTCCCGGTGGCGTTGGAAGGCGCGCTCAAGTTGAAAGAGATTTCCTACATCCACGCCGAAGGCTATCCGGCGGCGGAGATGAAGCACGGCCCGATCGCGCTCATCGATCCGAACACTCCGAGCGTGGTCCTGATCCCGTCGGATTCGATGTATGAAAAGACGCTGAGCAATCTGGAAGTCGTGCGCGCGCGCAACGGCCCGGTCATCGCGATTGCGACCGAGGGCAACGCGACGATTGCGAAGCAGGCCGACGACGTGATTTATGTTCCGCCGACGCTGGAACCGATCTTTCCGCTGCTGGCGGTCGTGCCGCTTCAGTTGCTGGCCTACCACGTCGCCATTGAGCGCGGGTGCGACGTCGATAAGCCGCGGAATTTGGCGAAAAGCGTGACCGTGGAGTAGGTCTGCTGGATCATGAACCGAGTGGACCGTCTCATGGCGATCGTGGTGCGCTTGCAAAGCCGGCGCGTCGTGCGGGCCGAAGACCTGGCCGCGCATTTCGAAATCAGCGTGCGCACCGTCTATCGCGACATCGCGGCGCTGGGTGAGGCCGGCATTCCGATCATGGCCGAGGCGGGCGTGGGCTACAGCCTGGTCAAGGGTTATCATCTCCCGCCCGTCATGTTCACGGCTGAGGAAGCGAGCGCGCTGTCCATCGCCGGGAAACTGGTGGAGCATCTGACCGACGCGTAGATGGAATCCGCGCTGGCGAGAATCCGGTCGGTGTTGCCCCGGACCGCCAGGATTATCTCGACAGACTGGACGACGGGCAATCTCCTTCCTCGCTGGACGATGAGAAAGCAATACTACTTCCGCCAATCTGAGCGAGGGCTTTTGGCGTGGGACGTCGATCGGCTCGTCGCGCTGACCCAGGGCTTCCCT
>JACPRI010000268.1 GCA_016190065.1 Verrucomicrobiota bacterium | reverse complement strand
CTATGAGTACGACAAATACCCGGAAGACCAAACCGAAAAGGATCTGGAAAAACATTGCGCGTCAGCCATCCGCTGGCACATGAAAGACTTTTTATCCGCGATTGCCAGGCGGGGCAAACCTGTCGCCGATATTGAACAGGGATACATTTCGAGCGCCTCCTGCATCCTGGCCAATCATTCCTTGAAGCTCGGCCGCACCCTGACGTGGGACGCGGCCAAGGGCCAGGTCGTGGCGGATGAGGAAGCCAATCGACTCTTGCGCCGAACCTACCGCTCGCCATGGGTTCATCCGGAACCGACGAGTGTCTAACGGCGTTTAAGATACTCCTTGCGTTCTCGCGCCAATACGAGGAGCGTATGGGCATTCTTGAACGATCTGATCGTCCCGGTTCCCAAGAGGTACCCAGCAAAACCCCGGATCGTCCTGTTTAGGTTAACATGACTGAAATTAAACTCAGAAGAGGCGACGACGTCGGCAAGGCTCTGCGGCGGCTAAAGAAAGCGCTCGGTCGCGAGCGGCTCTTCGACGAACTCAGAAAGCGGCGCCATTTTCAGAAACCGAGCGATTCTCTCAGGAAGAAACAGAAGGAGGCGCGTTTTAACGCCATGCTGCGCCAACGCCACGCTGACCTGTGAGAAAGCTCGAAACGTCTAATCCCACACGCGGCGTTGCAGTCCTGCAAACCCTGGCATACGGACTGGAGTGTTGGAGTAATGGAGTGTTGAAGTGTTGAAGAATCCAACACCGCATCACTCCACTACTCCATCACGCCTTTGCCCCTGCCTGGGGTCTTGACCGGTGCCGGCATAGGCGCAATTCATCCTGTTTCCCTTGCCTGATCGGCTGATTTAGGGGGCTGACTACCACTGGTTTTACCTTGGATGGAGGGCTTCACCCGATATCCGGGAGGTATCCACCTACTACGCAAGTTTCTCAAACCTGAGGAATCTCCCGCCATGGTGCAGCTTAGAGCATGAAACCGTGCGAAGCACTCGAAGTCAGAAAACCTCTATGAAGGGCGAGCCCCGATCTGAGACTCCGAGTTTGGCGGAGATCGACGAGATCATTTCCGCGCACTCGGATTTCCTCCGCAGCCGCATGCAAGCGGCGCTCAAAGGGTTTGCCGAACAGAACAAAACCGCACCCGCGGGCAGTCCAGGCGTACTCAAGAGCCAGACGCATTTGGAGGATCGCCAACAATCCGGGTCTTCGAGGTCATCGGCGCACGAGGATGAGGAACCCGAATCTTCCGCAGGCGTTGCGGGAAACGGCTCGGCTAAATCGGCAGCAGACGAATTCTTCGCGAGTGTCCCGGACAAACTGTTCCGCATCTTGATCGAGCAGTTGCCGGAAGCGGTCGTGGTCCTGGATCCGCACAACCCAGACATGCCCGGACCTGTTGCCGTCTTCAACGGCGCGGCGCAAGCCGGCGCCGCCCGCAAATGCGCGTGGACCTTGGGCTGGCCCATCCTGGAATGCAATGACGCCGCGTGCCGGCAATTCGGTTATCGGCGCGAGGAGTTGATTGGACAGCCGGCCGGGTTGACCGGTCCTCTGACGGATCGTCACGATTTGCTTTCCGGACTTCTGGAGAAATTGAAAAAGGAAACCGTCGCCCGTTTCTCCGCGTTTCACCGCCGCAAGGATGGCACTTACTTCCGAGGCGAAGTCTCTTCAACTTTGATCCGCGACTCGGGCCGGGAATGGGTTTTGAGTTTGATGCGTCCCACACTGGAGCGGGAGCCAGCCCAGGGGGAGACCGAACGCCTCGCCGCGTTTGCCTGGCATCATCCGCTTCCGATTCTTGAATTTGGGCCGGAAGGAAACCTGACCTGCTTCAATCCCGCCGCCCAGGCGCTGGCCAAGTCGGCCGGCGAAGAAATGCCGTTGCGCATCGCGCCTCCGGGCACGACTCGCATCGTCCAGGAATGCCTCGCTACGGGGAAGACACGCTCGCCGATCATCACGCGCGTCGGTGATCGAAACTGGGAATGGTCGTTTTATCCGGTCGCCGCCAGCCGCGCAGTCTATGCCTCGGCCAAAGAATTCGCCGAGAGCGTCGAGGCAAAGAGTTTGCCGGTCTCTCCAGCGGCTCCCGCGATTCCTCCGGAGTTCTTTGGCCATCTTCGGAGCGAGTTCGATCAAATGCTTGCGGTCATCAAGGAATTGCTCGCTCAAATTCGCCAGGCCCCGCCGCCAGCCGCGGTTCCCGAACGTGTCGAGCCGGCTGTGCCCCCTGCCCCTGCGCCCGCACAGAGTTCGGCGGTTGCAGCCGAGGCGTTGCAGGCGATGGAGGGATTTCGGAAGCGGGAGGCCAACTTTCTGCTGGCCCAGCAGATTGCCCATGTCGGGAGTTGGGAACTCGAGCTGGCGACCGGGAAAATTGAATGGTCGGACGAAATGTTCCGCGTCTTTGGTTTCAATCCAGGTGAGATCACTCCGGTCACTCAGACGCTTTATGAGATCGTGCACCCGGCCCATCGGGATGGATTGAAGCAGCTCGCGGAGACGGCGGCCCAGGCCGGAAAACCCTACAACAGCGAACACCGGATCGTGCGGCGCGACGGCTCGGAACGATGGGTGTACGAACAGACGGCCGTGCAATGTGACGACACCGGGAAACCCGCGCGCATCGTGGGAACCATCCAGGACATCACGGAACGCAAGCAGCATGAAGAACA
The DNA here is from genome assembly GCA_016190065.1 of Verrucomicrobiota bacterium. Classification (GTDB taxonomy): domain Bacteria; phylum Verrucomicrobiota; class Verrucomicrobiia; order Limisphaerales; family SIBE01; genus VHCZ01. The sequence continues at coordinate 13,546 of JACPRI010000268.1, read as the reverse complement.
CGTTCGAAACGTCGAGAAATGGGAAGCCATCGGAAGATTGGCCGGCGGCGTGGCGCACGATTTCAACAAGATCCTCACCGATATTCGCGAATGCGCCAAAGTCATCCAATCGGCTCCCAACATCGATGCCGAGGTCGCACGCCAGTTAAAACAACTGTCCGCCGCGGCCGAGCGCGCCACGAACCTGACCTGGCACCTTCTTTCCTTGAGCCGAAAGCAAGCCAAGAAGGCCACGTACCTGGATTTGAATGAACTCATCCATCAGATCATCCAGATGCTGCAACACGTGCTGGGGCCCGCGATCAGCGTCGAGTTGAAGCTGGCGCAGGAGCTGCCCAAGATTCCGGGCGACAGCAGCATGCTCGAACAAGTGATGCTCAATCTGGCCATCAATTCCCGCTATGCCATGCCCAAGGGCGGACGCCTGGTCATCGAAACTCGAGTCTCCGAGATCGACGCGGCTTACGTCAGCCAGCAACCCGAAGCGCACGTGGGCCGGTTCGTTTGTTTGCGCATCAGCGATACGGGTGGCGGCGTGGATGCGGCTCGGATGAGCTGTCTGCACGAGCCGTTTTTCACGACTAAAGATCTCGGCCAGGGCACGGGGTTGGGCCTCGCGACCGTTCACGGCATTATCAAGGGACATCAAGGCTGGGTGGACGTGGTGAGCGAAGTCGGCAGCGGCGCGACCTTCAAAGTTTATTTTCCAACGCAAACCAACGGAAACGAAACCCTCGCGATGGAGAGACCGCAAAAGCCCATTTGCGGCGGCTCGGAAACGATCCTTCTCGTCGAAGGGGACGCGCTGTTGCGGGCACTCGCGCGTTCGATTCTGCAACGCTACGGGTATCAGATTTTGGAAGCGGGTTCAGCACCCGAAGCGACGGCGTTATGGGAGAAACACGCCGATGAGATTGCTCTGCTGCTCATCGACCTGTCGTTGCCCGACGGGGTCAAAGGGCGGGAATTTGCCCAGCAATTGCGGGAGAAGAAAGCGGGCCTCAAAGTGCTTTACACCAGCGGCTACAGCCAGGACTTGGCCCAGCATTGCCGATTCCTCAAGCCGGGCCTCACGTTCCTGCCCAAGCCCTACAGCGCCACCGCGCTGGCCCAAGCCGTCCGGCATTGTCTGGATCGCGCCGAAGACCCGGACGCTTCGTCGTCCGGATTGAACTCCAGTCAATTGCCCGCGCTTTATGAAGGGCGTTTGCGCCACGACCTGGTCAGCGACGCCGTCCCGGTTTTCAATGGCAGCGTGGACGCAGGCCGCACGCAGACCGCGGAACCCTCTTTGTCAATGGCGTGAAACAATCCGAAAGGACTTACACCTATGAAAAGGCAGATCGAAATATTGATGTTGGAAGACGAACCCGCGGATGCGGCCTTGATTGAGCATGAACTCAGCAAAAGCGGCCTGGCGTTCGTGGCTCGGCGTGTCGAGACCGAATCCGAGTTTCTCGACGGGTTGCAAAACCGGTTCCTGGACATGGTGCTCTCGGATCACGGATTGCCCGGCTTTGACGGGTTCTCGGCGTTGGACCTGGTGCGAAACCGGCGGCCGGATCTCCCGTTCATTTTTGTCAGCGGCCGCCACGGGGAAGAGGACGTCGTCGATTCGCTCAAACGAGGCGCCACGGACTATGTTCTCAAGGACAAACTTTCGGACCTCGCACCGGCCATTTCGCGGGCCCTGCAGAAGCTGGAGGAAGCGCGCCAGCGCAACGAAGAAATCACCGAATGGCGCCGCAACATCTGCTTGGACATTCTCTTCGCCTCCGCCGTTCCCGCCGGCGCCAGCAAGCCCCCAACCTAACTAAAACGCGGCGATTCAATTTCCAAACAGCGCAGAACGCAGAGGAAACAGAGGGGCAGAGCGGAAACGGCGTTCATTGTTCGGATTACTTCGGTCACGAAAAGCGACTGCGCGCCCACGATCGCGGGCCAAAATGAGATCTCCTTGTCCTCCATTTTCGTTTCCTCTTGTTCAAATTGAACTGTCGCCGTCAATCCAACTGGATGACCCGGCACCTCTTTTCCGGGACCGGAATCTCCAATTGATGTCGGCCAATCCTCAATTGCACCGGACCGGGATGCGCTTCGATATCGGTCCGGCGAAGGAGAACCCGGTTTCCCAGTCGGAGCCCGGAGACAATCGGGCCAGGCTGCTTCGGCACTTCAAAACTCACAGGTTGTCCGCGGTCGAGGAATTTCCGGTAAGCCAGCGACGCAGCATACACTTCGTGAACGAGCCGCGTCTCTTCCCCCAACTCCTCCGCGAGGCACCAAAGAAAGAACCCATCGTGGCCGCGCAACAGCAGGTGCCAGAGCAACTCCTGATACTGTTCGGGACCGAAAGGCTGCACCCCGGGATCCGCATTTGGGGGCGGCGCCGTGGTGTTGCGATGCACGAACGTCACGATGGGCGTGGCGCGTTTCGTGGCTTGGCCGGAGTTCGAGCCGACTAACAGGAGGTTGTAAAACCAACGATAGTCCGTGTTCTCGAAGTCGTAGCAGTGATAAATCGAATACCACGTGTAAACCACCGGCATCGCCATGGTGTAACGGCACGGACTAAATTCATGCGCCCACTCGCGGTAGCGCGCCCGCTGGTCAGCCAGGAATGGCGCTCCTTCCGGCAGGCGCTCGTAGTAATCGTACCAGTAACGATGCCCATCGTGTAGATACACTCCATAATTCCCCACCAACGCTTTTGGAAAGCGGGAGCGCACCGGTTGAGCAAAAACCCGGCGTTGCAAGTCGCTGCGGATGGCCCGCAGCCGGCGTTGAAACACTCGAAAATCGTCGAGGTCCTTGATGCGCGCGCGGCATCGCTGGCACTTCTTCGAATTCGCCCAGGCATCGTTCCACTCGATCGGCCCGTCGATTTCCCAGTCGGCGAAAATAAAATCGATTGTCGCCCTGGCTCGCGAGTAACCGCGCAGGAAAAACTCCATGCGCTCGCGAATCACCGGCACGCGGTCCGCCAAAGCGAAGGGGCATCCCATCTTCCGGCCTGGATCGAACGAGAGATCCGCGAAGGGCTGCCCTTGGGCGTCGATGTGGAGCGTGGACGGATCGCCGTTGAAGAACCCGTCTAGACACGCTGTCGCGTCCACGGCCACGGGCAGTCCGGCGTCCCGCGCGATCTTCGCGATGCGCAATCCCTCGTCCAGTGTGTTGTCCCTGTCATTCGGGCTCCAGGCGACCGTGTAGCCAATTCCCCGCGCGGCCAGTTGTGAGAGAGCCTCTTTGGTCAACGTGTCGGTCTGACCGTGCAGCGCATTAGAAATCGGCAGAACATACAACGGAAGACTTCCGTCGCGTGGGACTTCCAAAGGACGCGTGCTTTCCAACACGGTTCGGACTGATGCTGGCATTGCGGATTCCACTTTCACCGCCGCCGATACTTCGGCAAAGAGGCTTAAAGTTGCGAAAAGGAGGGGAAGAGTGAACACCGAACTGAACGTGAATCGCGAGTTTGAAGCCCGGTTCATGCGCGCCAGCGCTTTGGAGTGCGGGGAAGAGCGAGAAGAGCGGAGCGATCCGCCGCTTTGGCTTCGGCACCACCGACGCTGTCGAACCCGGCAAGACCGCCTTCTTCCAAATCCAAAGCGGCGACTCCGCAAGCTCCGTTGCCGCAGTCCAAAACCATCCGCAGCATTCGCGTCATCAGCGGCGAATTCAATTCTGCTTCCCTGCGCTGCCATCGTTGAAATTGGTCGCAAGCTGCAATCAAATTTAACCCATTTAACGTTTTAACGATGTAACGACTTCCGCACGGCTTTGTAGCGCCGCGTCTCATTGGCCTGCCGAGGCCACCTTATCGGACGAAGCTATGCGGCGCGTGATGAACTGGCGCACAAGCGGGATCTTCGACTTCGTCATCAGCGCGACGGCGAGCTTCGTGTCCTGAGCCACGACAGGTTCCGTCGCGTACCAATACATCAGCGGCAGGTTGTGATCCTGTGCGTCTTCACCGCGGGCCAGTAAGCCTTCCAAAACTTCGACGCGCTGATTCACCGGCGTGCGCTGTAACGCGGCGGCAACATAAAGCCGAACGAACGGAGAAGCATCGCCCTTGGCCAGTCGAGCCAGCTCCTTGAGCATGTCCGCGGAAGGATTCCTATCTTCCATCAGGAGCTGAATCGCCCAGGCCCGGACGTATTCGCTGGCGTGATTGAGTTGAGATAGCGCGATTTTCTCGGTCAATCCCCCGGTCACGTGCAACGTCCAAAGCGCCCTCAGCTTGCGCGTCACATCCGGGTTCTCGCTCAGAATCTTGCGCAACGCTTCGTGGACTTTCGGATTCGGCCCGCGCTCCTGCAAAACCCGGCGCGCGTGGCGGACGTACCAATCGTTCTTGTGCAACTGCAGTTGCACTAATTCGTCGTCGCGCCTCTTCTGCAAATCGACCGGCGCCCATTTCGTGTCGCCATAGACGATCTTGAAGATGCGGCCATTCGAGCGGTCGTGGCCCTCGACGTTGTTGTGGTGGCATTGGTTCTTGTCGTACCAATCGATCACATAGACCGAGCCGTTCTGGTCGTAGAGCAAATTCATCGTTTGCGACCAGGTGTCATTGAAATTGGCGAAATCAGCGCCGTGTTTGCCGACGTAGCCCGAGCCGCGGCGTTCGGGAATGTCCATGTTGACCCGCTGGCCGTGGATATTGTTCATGAAAAGTTTGCCGCGATACTCCGCCGGCCAACTGTCGCCCAGATAAACCATCAGTCCGGCATGCGCGTGGCCGCCGCCGGCGGAATCGGATCGGGCGTTGGCGGCGTGCGGCCCTTTGCTCCCGGCCCAGTGAACGTGATCACCGATGGTTTTGATGTCGTCGTAGAAAAACGGGTAAACCGGCTTTCTCGAATTCGGATTACGCGATCGCTGGTTTCTCTGAATTTCCTCCAGGCTGATGCAATAATGTTCTCCGCCCTGCCGCTGGTAACGTCCGCCTTGGATCATGTGCCACAAATGCGGAATCACGCAGGCCTCGATAAAGCACTGGCCGTGCTCATCGAAATCGACGCCCCATTGATTGCTCGCGCCTTCGGCAAACACTTCGAAGACCCGCTTGGTCGGGTGAAAACGCCAGACGGCCGCATCGACCCACTGTCGCTCGTTCGCCGGCGCGCCGGGTTTGCCGACGTTCGACGGGCAGAACACCCCGTGGCACCCGTACAGCCAGCCGTCCGGTCCCCAGGTGAACGTGTTCAACGTCTCATGCGTGTCGGCGCGAAAATCCCAGCCGTCGAGCAGAACCTCCGGCGGACCGTCGGGTTTGTCGTCGCTATTCTTGTCCGGGATAAACATCAAGTGCGGCGCCGTGCCAACCCAGACGCCGCCAAAACCAACTTCCATTCCGCTGATCAAATTCAGCCCTTCCATGAACACGGTGCGTTTGTTGAATCGGCCATCGCCGTCCGTGTCTTCGAAAATTAGGATGCGATCCTTGCCCTGGCCTTCCGGCGCGCGCCTTGGATAGGTGTAGGCTTCCGCCACCCAGAGCCGGCCGCGATCGTCGATCGCGAAGGCGATCGGCTGCTTCACATCCGGTTCGCCTGCGAACAGTTTGGCCGAGAATCCAGGTGGCAGTGCGATGGCCCTGGCCGCTTCTTCCGGCGAAAGCCCTGCGTATTTGACCACGTCCGCCGGGGGAACTTCGGCTTGTTTCGCGAGCTCGGCCAGAGTGACCGCGTTGGCAAAGGCCGGTCGGGCGGCGTAGAATTTGAAATCATCGAAGTTGATGTGGCCCCAGCCGCCGATTTGATGATCGATCACTCGGACGAAGATCTCCTTTCCGAGGTGCGCCTGCAAATCCACCACGACCGGCCGCAGGTTCTCGCTGTCCAAGCCGGAGATTTTGAAAAGGATTTGCTGAGTATCCGCCCGCACCAGTTCGACGCGATTCTGTTCCGTCGAACCGCCGCCGATCAGAAAGCTGGCAAAGGGATGCGTGACTTTGAACGGGACTGACGAGAGCGTCCCGGTCGGATCGTCGTCGGCGATTTCGTACGTGCCGATCCAATACTCGCCCGCGTGATCGCTTTTCATATCGCCGCGCCGCTTGGCCACAGTATCGCCCTTGATCGGTTGCTTTTCGAAGGCTTTGCCCTCGGCCTTCCAATCCCGCAGCGTGCCGTCCTCGAAATCGAGATTGAGCGAGTGGCCATCGCTGCTGACCGGTTTGATTCCGGTCGGCGGCAGGGCCGAAAAAATCGGCGAAACGAAAATGAAAGACAATGAAAGTGACAGAATTCGCGGCCTGGGGAACAAGCTTTTGAGCATCATATTGAAATCATAGCGAGCGATTTGTACCGGCCCAAACAGTTTCTCGCGAAAGAAATGCTGCAACAATGCGGGATTCCCTGTCGCCTGGAAAGACAACAATCCAGTTGAGACCGCTCCCAGTGTCGCAGTATCATCCGTTCGTGATACGTCGGCTATACGCTCATAACTTCCGTTGTCTGGAGAACTTCGACCTACCAATCTCCGGCCAGTCGTCTGTCCTTCTCATTGGAAAAAACGGAGCGGGCAAGACAACGGTTAGGCTAGCCCTGGAAATCCTTCAGAGGATTGCCCGCGGCACGAACCGTGTCGGTGATCTAGTGAAGCCTAAGGATCTCGCCCACGGTCGCGTAGAAGTGCCTATGCGATTTGAAATCGAGGTCGAGTTGGGAGGTAATCTCTTCGAGTATATCATCGCGTTCGATTTCCCGAGCGGATTCAAAGAATTGCGAGTACACGAAGAGAAGCTCACGGTTGCCGGTAAGCCCGTCTATGCGCGACAATTGGCACAAGTGCAGCTCGCAAAAACGGGTGCACAGAAGGAAGCCAAGTTCCTCATCGACTGGCACCTAGTTGCTCTTCCGATAGTTCAGGAACAATCGGCGAACGATCCTTTGTTCATTTTCAAGCAATGGCTCGGTCGGATGCTCATCCTTTGTCCGATACCCGGCTTGATTCGAGGAGACTCTGACCAAGAGACGCTTCAGCCAAACACTCAGGTTACCGACTTTGGGGCTTGGTTTTCGGGTCTTCTCGCTTATGCACCTGCTGCATATGCGGAAATCGACGCCTATCTCAAGCAGGTGATGCCTGACCTGAAGGACATCAAGAACCCTGTGATTGGCAAGGACTCTCGCCGCCTTGTCGTCCAGTTTTTCAACAGCCAGGAGAGTCTGAACCTTCTTTTTGAAGACCTGTCGGACGGCGAGAAATGCTTCATGATTTGCGCTCTGGTGCTTGCCGCCAACAATGCCTATGGACCTTTGGTTTGTTACTGGGATGAGCCAGACAATCACCTTGCGCTGTCCGAGGTTGGACACTTCGTGCTTGCGCTTCGCAAAGCGTTTCAAGCCAGCGGTGGCCAGTTCATCGCAACCTCGCACAATCCGGAAGCCATACGCCGTTTTTCTGAAGAGAATACTGTTGTCCTCTACAGGAAAAGCCATCTTGAGCCGACGATTGCCCGTCCGTTGAGCAAAATCCAAATCAATGGGGATCTTGTCAACGCGCTAGTTCGTGGCGATGTCGAACCATGAGCGTCAACAAGTTTCAGCCGCACGTCTTGGTGCTTCCTGAAGATGATGCCAACCGCCAATTAGCCAATGGCTTCCTCTTGGAGCAGTCCCTCTCAACGCGGAGGATTCAAGTCCTTGAGGAGGCAGGCGGCTGGAGCCAGGTTTTGGAACGTTTCAAGTCAGACCATGTCGTTGAAATGAGTCGTTATGACAAGCGGTTTATGGTTCTGCTGATCGACTTCGACGAGAAGCACGATAGACTGGACGTTGCTAAAGCAGCAGTTCCACCCAATTTGGCTGAGAGCTTTTTTATTCTGGGCGCGTGGAGCGAACCCGAGGCTCTGCGGCAGGCTGCCCTCGGTTCCTATGAAACCATCGGATTGGCGATGGCGAAGGATTGCCGTGAGGAAACGGATACGACATGGGGACATGCTCTTCTCCGGCACAACGCCAGCGAACTTGTACGCTTGCGGGCTGTTGTTCGGTCGTTCTTATTCCCTGCTCCTTGAGCAGCCATGTTCCACACGCCACCCTGGTAAATCGTTCTGGCTTTCGTTCAATCTCTTATCGGCTTGCCGCGAACATAGGGGCCGTGGTTGAGAGCAAGCGGACCAGCGCCCGGAAAAATTGGATTGCCAGTCCAGAGTGATTACAGAAGGTTGAGAGCTATGAGAAGCCTTGTTGGACGAACGGGTACGCCTCGTTGCAGGATGCCTCTTTTGGCCGTCTGCCCCTTTCTACTCCTGCACGCAGGATCACCATTTACCGTCTCTGCCTCCGAGCTAACTTTTGAACAGCACGTCCGCCCCATCCTGAAGGCGCATTGCTTCGACTGCCACGGCGAAGGAGAAAAACTCAAAGGCGATCTGGACCTGCGTCTTCGCCGCCTCATCGTCAAGGGTGGGGAATCCGGTCCAGCTCTTGTCCCCGGCCATCCGGAGAAAAGCGAGTTGGTCGAAAAGATACGCTCCGGCGAAATGCCGAAACGGGACAAGAAGCTTTCGTCCGAAGAAATCAGCACCATCGAAAAATGGATCACGGGCGGCGCGAAGACGGCGCGGGACGAGCCGGCCGAAATCGGCCAGGGCATGCTCATCACCGAGGAAGACCGCGCGCATTGGGCGTTTCAACCGGTGCGCCGGCCAGCCATTCCGGCCTTCAAGAACAGCGATCGCGTTCGAACTCCGGTCGATGCCTTCCTGCTCGCTGAACTTCGCAAGCGCCAGCTTTCGTTCTCCCCCGACGCGGACCGGATCACCCTTATTCGCCGCGCGCACCTGGATTTGCTAGGATTGCCTCCCAGCCCGGAAGACGTCGCCGCGTTTGTGGAAGACAAATCTCAGGACGCCTACGAAAAGCTGATCGATCGCTTGTTGAGCTCACCGCGCTACGGCGAACGCTGGGGCCGGCATTGGCTCGACGCCGCCGGTTACGCGGATTCCGACGGCTACACCGAAGCCGACACGCCGCGTGAGTACGCTTACAAGTACCGCGACTACGTGATTCAATCCTTCAACACGGACAAACCGTTCAACGAATTCATCGTCGAGCAGTTGGCGGGCGACGAACTGGCCGCCGAAGTTTATACAAATTTGCCCACCGCGATTCGGAATCCTGCGGCCCTCGAAAAACTCACTGCCACCGGTTTCCTGCGCATGGGATCGGACGGCACGGCGACTTTCGGCATCGACCAGGACACCGCCCGGAACCAGGTCATCGCCGACACCATCAAGATCGTTTCCACGTCATTACTCGGCTTGTCCGTCGGCTGCGCTCAATGCCATGACCACCGCTACGACCCCATCCCCCAGACCGATTACTATCGCCTGCGCGCCGTGCTGGAGCCTGCTTATGATTGGAAGAAATGGCGCACGCCTCAGCAACGTCTCCTTTCACTCTACACCGATGCGGATCGCGCCCGCGCCGCCGAAGTCGAATCCGAAGCCAGGAAGCTCGCCGCCGAGAAGGACGAGAAGCAAAAGAAATACATTGCCGAAGCGCTCGAAAAACATCTTGAAAAGTTCGAGACCGCGTTGCGCGATCCGCTTCGCGCCGCGTACCAAACGCCGCCGGATAAACGCACCGCCGAACAGAAAAAGCTCCTGATGGATCATCCGAGCGTGAACATCACGCCGGGTGTGCTCTACCAATATAATCCAAAGGCCGCGGACGACTTGAAGGCCATGGACGCCAAGATCGCCGAGGTCCGCGCTCGAAAACCGCCCGAGGATTTCATCCAGACGCTGACCGAAGTTCCGGGGCAAATACCGGTCACCTACGTCTTCCATCGCGGCGATCCCAAACAACCGAAAGAAGCCGTCCAGCCGGGTGGGCTTTCAATCTTCGCGCCGCCGCGTCAATACGTTTCCTTTCCCGAGAAAGACAGCCGTGGGCCCAGCGCCGGACGACGCCTGGCCTTCGCGCGCTGGCTCACGAGCGGAGACCAACCCCTGGTGGCCCGCGTGCTCGTCAATCGGGTGTGGATGCATCACTTTGGCCGGGGCATCGTGGGGACGCCCGCCGACTTTGGAATGTTGGGCGAAAAGCCCACCCACCCGGAATTGCTGGATTGGTTGGCGAGCGTTTTCACCTCTCAACTTTCAACCCCCAACTCTCAACTCGCCTTGAGGTGGAGCCTGAAGCGCCTGCACAAATTGATCATGACTTCCACCGCGTATCGGCAATCCTCCCGGCGCGATCCGGAAAAGGAGCCGCGCGATCCCGACAACCAACTGTATTGGCGCAAGCCGGCGCAGCGATTGGACGCGGAGTCGATCCGCGATTCGATCCTGGCAGCCAGCGGCGCGCTCAACTTGAAAATGTCCGGCCCCCCTGTCCCCGTGCGCGAGGATCTTGTGGGCCAGGTGGTGGTTGGCGTGGACAAAAAGCAAGGCGACAACAAAATGCCAGTGGACGTTCCGATGGGCGGCGAGGAATTCCGCCGCAGCGTTTATGTCCAGGTGCGCCGCAGCAAACCGCTGGCCTTCCTAAATTCCTTCGATGCGCCTGTCATGGAAGTGAATTGCGAGCGCCGACAATCCTCAACCGTCGCGACCCAGGCGCTCATGCTGATGAATAGCGATTTCATATTGGATCAGGCGCAGCAGTTCGTGGCGCGGCTGCGAAGGGAAGCCGGACCCAATCCGCGCGACCAGATCGCCCGTGCCTGGCAACTGGCTTTCAGCCGCGGTCCGACGGAAAGCGAAATGCGCCGATCGCTTGAATTCCTTGGCCAACAGATGGCGCACCTGACGAATGCTTCCGAGAAGGCATCGGCTGAATCATCGGAGAAAGCGTCGGACAAGAAAGCCAAGCCGGAAGGTTCCCTCAAGAAGACCGAACCGAGCCAGCAGGCGCTGACCAATCTTTGCCAGGCCTTGTTGAGCGCGAATGAGTTTCTCTACGTGGATTAGTGGGCAGACTTCCAGCCTGCGCACGCGCGTCTCACGCTTCACGTAACGCAGATTTTCAATCTGTCCGTATCGTCTCGCACTTTGCGCTACGGCCGTTTCAGCCTCGGTCCCTTCGGCGTGTCTTCGATGATCCAGCCCGCTGTCTTCAGTTGTGCGCGAATCGCGTCAGCCAGTTTGAAATCCTTTGCCTTCCGCGCAGCCTGGCGTTTCTCCAGCAAGGCCGAAATTTCGGGCGGAGCTTCCGCATCGGGCTTCTGGCCCACGCCAAACACCTGGTCGATCCGCTGCCACGTGGCGAGGGCAGCGCTCGCCTCGGCTGCGGTCACTTTGGCGGCCTCCAAAGATCGATTCAATTCGCGGACCCAGTCAAAGATGCCTCCCCACGCCGCCGAGACGTTCAGGTCGTCATCCATCGCCGCCGTGAACTCGGCCAATACTTTTTCGTTCGGCGCGGCCTTTGTCTCGCCGGCGATCTCGCGCAGCTTCGCGAAGCATTCGTCCAATCGCCCCAGCGCCGTCCGCGCGCCGGCCAAATTCTCCAGTGTGAAGTTAAACGGAGCGCGATAGTGTGCCGTCAGCAGCAAGGAACGAATTTCCCGTCCGGTGAATCTTTTCGCCAGCAGATCTCGGAGCGTATAGAAATTCCCGAGCGACTTGCTCATCTTTTTACCATCGACTTGCAGATGCGCCGCGTGCAGCCAATACTTCACGAAACGCTCGCCGGGCGCTTGCAGGCCCGCGCCTTCACTTTGGGCGATCTCATCTTCGTGGTGCGGGAAGATCAGGTCTTCGCCGCCTAAATGGAGGTCGAAGCTCGTGCCGAGCCATTTCATGCTCATCGCGCTGCACTCGATGTGCCAGCCGGGCCGGCCTTCGCCCCACGGACTCGGCCAAGACACCGCGCCGTCGTCCGCGACTCGCGCCTTCCACAGCGCGAAATCCGCCACGGATTCTTTGTCGTATTCGTCCGCGCTCACGCGTTCGCCGACGCGCATCGCATCAAAATTCAGATTGAGCAATTGTCCGTAGCGATGGCCGGCCGCGCGATACTTTTCGATGCTGAAATAGACCGAGCCGTCCGACGCCCGATACGCCAACTCTTGGCCGAGCAGATTCTCGATGAGACCGATGATCTCGCGGATGTGTTCCGTCGCGCGCGGCATGTGATGCGGCAGCAGACCACCCAGCGCGCGGAAGTCCTCCAGGAACGCCGCTTCGTAGCGCCGCGTGTAATCGGTCAGGCCGGCTCCGGACGCGCTCACGCCTTTGATGATTTTGTCCTCGACGTCCGTAATGTTCATGACGTGCCGAACTTCGTAGCCTTTGAACTCCAGGTAGCGCCGAAGCAAATCCGCGAAAACGAACGTCCGGAAATTTCCGATGTGGGCGAAATTGTGCACCGTCGGGCCGCAGCAGTACAAGTCCACCTTTGTCCCGCGCGGATCGCGCGGGACAAAGTTCTCAACCGAACGGCTCAGGGTGTTGAAAAGTCTCAAGCCCATTTTTGGCGAGGCCGTAGGGTATCGGCGGGCTTCTGAAAGAAAAGTGAAATTTCGGGAATGCGTCTGAATGTTTGGCCCGGTTTTGATCGTTCTTGATCGCCACGCGGAGCGGCCGCGGTCAGAATCCATGTGAACTTCAACAAGGAGGAGAACCTGGACCAACAATTCCCAAAGTTGGACCGCGGATGGGCGCGGATAAACTGGAGAGGGGCAAACGGTTTTGGGTGTGTATTTGCGCCTGTTTGCGCTAGAAAACACGCGGCCAAACGATGCGGCAGCGCTTGGTTCCTGAGTGAACATGAAAGTTCTCCATCTGGCGGGCAACCTCGAAGACGCGGGGGGAATCCTCTCGGTCATCCGACATTTGCAAACCGCCACGAAGGATCAAGGCTGGCAGCACAGCGTGTTCGTGAACCGCTGCTATGTGGAAACGCGCCAACCGGTCCTGGACTACCGTACCTCCCGCTTCGTCTGCAGTGAGATGGCGAGCCACTGGAGGATTCTTTGGCGCGCGGCCCTGGCGCTGATCGAAGCGAAACGGCTCGTGGCGCGCGAACCGTTCGCGGTGATTCACGCGCATTCGCGCTGCGGATTTCTGATCGCGTGGGGATTGGCGGCCTGGCTGAACCGTCCGGTCGTGTTTACCAACCACGATTACGCCCGCCGGGTGCGGATGTATCAACGCGCCGCGTCTCACCCGAATTTTTACACGGTTTTCCTGACTCCGAACATGGCCCGGCATTACGCTCTGACCGAGCAACCGCCGAAGGTCAGCGTGATCTCAGCTTGTTTCAGCGACCAATACTTTCACGAACCATTGGCCGGCGCTGCCATGGCCTCTCGCGAGGGCACGATCCTGCGACTCGTGGGCGCCGGCAGCCTGCTTCGATGGAAGAAATGGGACCTGCTCGTGCGCGCCCTGCAACGTCTCGGCGAATCGGAACGCAAACAAATCGAAGTCTCGATTTGGGGGCCGGTCGTCCAATCCGATCCTGATTCGCGGAGATACGAGGCGGAGTTGCGGCAGCAAATCCTTACCGAAGGCCTCGGCGAGCGCGTTCGGCTGCGGGGAACGACGCACGCCATGAGCGAAGCGATGCGCCAGGCG
>JACPRI010000261.1 GCA_016190065.1 Verrucomicrobiota bacterium | reverse complement strand
GGCGTATTTCGGGCAGTTCGGGACGCGTGGCCTCGGCTACGATGTCGAGCAGCTCAGCAAAATGATTTCGGATCTGCTGCGCACGACGGGCCTTCAGCCAGTAATTCTCGTCGGCGTAGGTAATCTCGGTTTGGCGCTGCTCTCGTATCGCGGCTTTGGGCCGGAAGGCTTTGAAATCGTCGCCGCGTTCGACATCGATCTTCGCAAGCGCAACAAACAAGTGGCGCAGCCAATCTATCCGATGGACAAACTCGCTGAGATCGTTCGGCAACGGGGAGTCAAGATGGCGATCCTGACTGTGCCTGCCTCCGGGGCACAGGAAGTCGCGAACACACTCGTCCAGTGCGGCATCACGGGCATCCTGAATTTCTCGCCCATCGTCTTGCACGTGCCGGAGGAGGTGATGGTCAATGATGTGAACCTGGCGATCGAGTTGGAGAACCTGAGCTACTTTATTCAGTAATGATCTGGGCTTGGTCCAACAGGAATAAGCAAAGAGAACGAAGGCCTGGTTGTTCAGCAATTCTTTCTATGGACCATCCTCTGGAGTGCGCCCGTCCCCTCTGGACCTTACACGCATTTCCCGTCATCCAACGACAATCCCAAAGGGATTGCGCCGCACAGCCCAGGGTTGCGAGCTTGCGAGCTACCCTGGGTGGAGCGGACCCGCCCCAGCCAACCCCAACGGGGTTGCGGCGATCTGGGTGTGAGCCGGGCCGCAACCCCGTTGGGGTTGATGGCCATGCTCTGAAGGATTCCGTGATGTTGCCGCCAACAATTTACTATCGAAACAGGACCGCCGCCTTCCAGCGATGCGTGCATGCTTTCGCTTTCTTCTTGTTTCTTTCGGCCGTTGTTTCGGACGCCGCTGAGACAAGACGCCCCAATCGCGAATGGCCCGTCTATGGCGGGGACCTCGCCGGCACGAAATATTCCCCGCTGACCCAGATCAACCGATCCAACGTCCGGCAGCTCAAGCCCGCCTGGATTTACCGCTGCGATGACATGCGCGAACGGCCCGCGACCACCATCGAATGCAATCCCCTCATCATCGACGGCGTGATGTACCTCACGACGGCGGGACTCAAAGTCCTCGCGCTCGATGCGGCTACCGGCAAAGAACGCTGGGGGTTCGATCCGTGGAATGGCAAGGGTGGGCGCGGAGTTAATCGCGGCGTCACTTACTGGGCCGATGGCGGGGACAAGAGGATTTTTTTCGCAGGCGGCAATCTCCTTTACGCCATCAACGCCACCAACGGACAGCTCATCGCGTCCTTTGGTGCTGAAGGGAAAATCGACCTGCGCGACGGACTCGACCGCGATGTCTTTTTCCTCTCCGTGAGCGCGACTTCGCCCGGAATCGTTTACAAGGATTTGTTGATCATGGGATCCGCAGTCGGTGAGGGGCCGTCGCCGACTGCGCCCGGGCACATCCGCGCGTTCGACGCACGCACCGGCAAGCGACGCTGGATTTTTCACACGATTCCGCATCCAAGCGAGTTCGGCTACGAAACCTGGCCGACCAACGCCTGGAAGACGATTGGCGGCGCCAATTGCTGGGGCGGGATGACGCTCGACACCGAGCGCGGGCTTGTGTTCGCCGGCACCGGTTCGGCGGCCTACGATCACTTCGGCGGCAATCGCGCTGGACAGAATCTCTTCGCCAATTGCGTGCTGGCGCTGAAAGCCGACACGGGCGAACGCGTCTGGCACTACCAGGTCGTGCATCACGATGTTTGGGACTACGATATCCCCTGCCCTCCCAATCTCGTGACGATCACTCACGGAGGCCGGCGAATCGATGCGGTGGCGCAGTCGGGAAAAATTGGGCACGTCTTTGTGCTCGATCGAGAAACGGGCCGCCCGCTTTTTCCGATCGAAGAACGGCCCGTGCCGAAGTCGGAACTCCCCGGCGAACACACCTGGCCCACGCAACCGTTCCCGACCAAGCCGCCGCCGTTTGCCCAACAGCGCTTCACCGAAGCCGAGGTCACAGATCTCACGCTCCGCGCGCGCACTTTTGTGCTCGAAAAACTCCATGGGATGCAAACCGGGGACATTTACCTCCCACTCGGACTCAAACCGTCGGTCGTGCTGCCGCAATTCAACGGCGGCGGCGAGTGGGGCGGGGCGGCGTTTGATCCGGAGACGCACTTGCTTTATGTGAACGCGAGCAATGAAGCTGAATGGATTTCCATGGTCCCATCAAGACCGCGCACGGAAATGACTCTCGATGACCTGGGCAAGCTGCTCTACGGCTCGATTTGCTCCGCCTGTCACGGTTTCGAACGGCCGCAAAATCCAGCCTCACCCACTTTGGCCACGCTCAAGACCGTGAAAGAGCGGATGACGAAGCAGCAACTTCTCGAACTCATCGAATCGGGGCGTGGACAAATGCCGAGCTTCGCCGCCCTTTCGGCGGTGGAGAAACGCGCCGTGGCGTCGTTCTTATTCGGCGACGCGGGCAACGAACGAATCTCGCTGCAAGACGCCAAGCTGAGTTTCGCCGATGAAATTCCGTTCGTTGCCACGGGCCACCATGACTTCCGCGATCCCGAAGGTTTTCCGGTCAACAAGCGGCCTTGGGGCACGTTGACGGCCATCGACCTTGACCAGGGAGAAATCCGCTGGCAAGTGCCGCTGGGAACTTATCCCGCGCTGGAGAAGCGCGGCTTGCCACCGACGGGGACGTTCAACATCGGCGGGCCGATTGTGACAGCAGGCGGTCTGGTTTTCATCGGCGCGGCGATGGACGAGCGCTTCCACGCGTTCGACAAAGCCACAGGCAAGTTGCTCTGGGAATTTCAGATGGAAGCGGGCGGTTACGCCACGCCAGCCACGTTTGAAATCAAGGGCCGGCAATATGTCGTCATCGCCGCCGGCGGCGGCGGCAAACCGGAAACAAAGCCGGGGAATGCGTACTACTGTTTCGCATTGCCGTCGCCGTAAACATTTCAGTCGGATTCGGGGACCACACGCGCCCTCGCGTGTCCCGACCGGCGCCTCGCCGGTCGGGAGAGAGGCGGAATCCAGTCGCAAAGCTGCCGCTACTTCAACCGCATCTGCGTGGTCAGCGAGGGCGCCGACCGCTGCACGCGAGGCGCGTGCGCTCCTGTGCGCTCCTCATATTGATTGCTTCGCGCGAAGTCTGGCGTTATTTTGCGCCTCGCGCCTGTGAAACGAATTTCAGCCAGCCCTGTTCTGGTCTCAATGCTCGCGGTGTTCGCGTCTGCGAACGTGGACGCAGGCGACACATCGGCTGCCGCTCCCAAAGCCCGGGCCCCGGTTGCCAGCCCGCAGCAGGCCTCCGCTTCACATTGGGCCTTCAAACCGCCCGTGCGTCCTGAAACTCCTAAGCCTCAAACGCCGGCGTGGATTCGAAATCCGATCGATGCTTTCATCCTTTCACGGCTGGAAAAGGAGAATTTCAGGCCGTCGCTCGAAGCGGATCGTCGCACCTTGATTCGCCGGCTCAGTTTCGATTTGCTCGGTTTGCCGCCGAGAATCGAGGACGTGCAAGCGTTCGCGGCGGACCCACGTCCGGAGGCATACGAACTGTTGGTGGATCACTTGCTCGCGTCGCCGCACTTCGGCGAACGCTGGGGCCGGCATTGGCTCGACCTGGCCCGCTACGCCGACAGCGACGGTTACGAGAAGGACACCGTCCGGCCTTACGCTTACCTGTATCGCGACTGGGTGATTGACGCGATCAATCGCGATTTGCCGTTCGACCAGTTTTCCACGGAGCAGCTTGCCGGCGACCTGCTGCCGAACGCTTCGGAAGCACAGAAGATCGCGACGGGTTTCCACCGCAATACGCTGACCAACAAAGAAGGCGGCGTGGATCAGGAGGAATTCCGCTGCAAGGCCACGGTGGACCGCGTCAGCACAACCAGCACCGTCTGGCTCGGATTGACCCTGGGCTGCGCCGAGTGCCACAATCACAAGTACGATCCGATTACGCAGCGTGAGTTTTACCAGCTCTTCGCGTTTTTCAACAACGCTTCCGAAAAGGATCTGCCTGCGCCGCGGCCGGCCGAGCTGGCCAAATATACGGTCGAGAAAACGCAGTGGGACGAAAGGGACGCGAAATTGAAAGCCGCGCTCGCCTCCTACCTCGAGGAGAAGATCGTCACGAATCAGGCGGCCTGGGAACAGACGGTCAAGCTGCCTAAAGAACGCTGGACGGTTCTCGTCCCGGTAAAGGCGTCCTCGAACGAAGGGACAACGTTGAAGATTCAATCAGATCAGTCGATCCAGGCGACGGGCAAGAACCCGGCCTCAGACACTTACCGGATCGAAATCGAAGGCGAATTGAAGACCGTCACGGGTTTCCGGCTGGAGATTCTAGACGATCCCGCGCCGGGCGTAGGACCTGGCCGGAGCAAGAACAACAACTTTGTATTGAATGAATTCGTGGTGAAGCTCGACACTTCGGGCGCCGCCACTGCCGGTGAATCCGCCGGTTCTGGAGGAATCATTCAGGTTCCCCTCGAACGCGCCGAATCGGATCACGCCCCGAAGGATTGGCCTGTGGCCGGCGCGATCGATGGGAATTCCAAAACGGGGTGGGCGATCGACCCGCAGTTCGACCGAGCGCATGTCGCGGTGTTTGAAACCAAAGAGGACCTGACAATTCCGCCAGGCGCGAAGCTCATTGTCGAACTGGATCAACGCTACGGCAGCCAACATACCATCGGGCGCTTCCGGCTCTCCGCGACTTCGTCTTCCCGTCCGCTCGAAGCGCATCTTCTTCCCGATTCGGTGGTGAGCATTCTGGAAAAGCCTGCCGACCAGCGCGACGAACGGAGCAGAGCTCAACTGGCCAAATATTACCGGGAAGCGGCCGATCCCGAAGCACGTCGATTTGACAAACGGCTCGCCGACCACGCGAAGGCCGCGCCGAAGTTTCCCGAAACCAAGGCCCAGACGCTTTCGGAGAACGAGAAGCCGCGTCAGACACACATCCACGTGCGCGGAGATTTCCTCCGCCAGGGTGAGGAAGTTGCGCCCGGGACGCCTGCGGTCTTGCATATGTTTAGGCCGCGAACCAACGTAGGACAGGCTTCCAGCCTGGCCCCTAACTCCCCGGACGATGTGGCGGAGCAGAAGATCGCAAGCCGCACTAGAACCGTGACAGGCAGGATGCCCGCCGTACCGAATCGTCTCGATCTGGCGGAGTGGCTCTTTGATCCGGCGAATCCGCTGACCGCCCGCGTCACCGTCAACCACGTTTGGTATCGATTGTTCGGTCGCGGACTGGTTGCGACACTGGACGATTTTGGATCGCGCGGGGAGAAACCATCGCATCCGGAACTGCTCGACTGGCTGGCCACGGAGTGGCCACGCTTGGGCTGGAGCCGGAAGGCGTTGATCAAATTGATCGTGATGTCCTCCACGTACCGGCAAGCCTCTCATCCGCGGCCTGATCTTATGGAGCGTGACCCGAACAACACGCTGCTCGCGCGGCAAAACCGCATTCGCCTCGAAGCGGAAACGGTTCGGGATTCTTTCCTGGCCATCAGCGGCCTTCTGAATTCGGCGCTGGGTGGGCCTGGCATACGACCACCGTTGCCGGCCGATATTGCGGCGCTGGGCTACGCGAACTCGGTGAAGTGGAAAGAAAGCGACGGCGGCGACCGGTATCGTCGCGGGCTCTACATCTTGTTTCAGAGAACCGTGCCCTATCCAATGTTGATGACTTTCGACGCGCCGGATTCCAACGTGACCTGCACACGCCGCGAGCGGTCCAACACTCCGTTGCAGGCGCTGACCTTGCTCAACGATCCGGTGTTCTTCGAGTGCTCTCAGGTGCTGGGCCGGCACATGATGGCGGAGCCTGCGGCCAATGGAATGGAAATGTTGCAACGAACCTTCGAGTGCTGTTTGTCCCGTCCGCCCACTCCGCAGGAAGCCGGGCGCCTGGAACAACTATACCAGGACTATGTGCGTCTCATCCGGGTAAACCCGGAGATCGCCGCCAAGCTCAGTGGCGGCGCCGAAACCAAGGGTGGCTCGGTTGAAACAGCGGCCCTGATCGGTGTCGCTCGAACGATTCTGAACCTGGATGAATTTGTGACGAGAGAGTAACTTTGTCGAACGTTACAAGGTTAAAACGTTAAATCGGTGAAATGGGTTAAAAACGTGATCGCGGCTTGTGAACAATGAGATGCAGTTTGCTGGAGAACCTATGGACATGCGTGAAGTAATCAGCCTGACCCGCCGGGATTTCCTCACGAGCACGGCCAGCGGTCTGGGCGCGCTGGCGTTCGGCTCCATGCTGAAGTCGGATGGCTTGCTCGCGGCGAACGCTTCCTTGGACACGAAGGATCCTCTGGCTCCTCGCCCCGCACACTTCGCCCCGAAGGCCAAAGCTTGCATCTTCATCTTCATGGAGGGCGCGCCGAGCCAGATGGACTTGTTCGATCCCAAGCCGAAGTTGAACGAGTTGAATGGCCAGAAACTTCCCGATTCGCTCGTCAAAGAAGTCCGCTTCGCGTTCATCCAGAAGGATTCAGCGGTGATCATGGGCAGCCCGCGCAAGTTTTCGCGTCACGGCCAGTGCGGGATGGATCTGTCCGATCTGCTGCCGCACATCGGGTCGTGCGCCGATGACATTGCGCTGATTCGCTCCATGCACACGGACCAATTCAACCATCATCCCGGCCAGTTGATGATGAATTGCGGCGCACCCACGTTTGGGCGCCCGACGATTGGCGCGTGGTTGAATTATGGCCTAGGCAGCGTTGGCCAGAATCTGCCCGGCTACGTCGTCTTAACCGCTGGCCGCGGCACGAGCGGCGGCGCGTCGCTTTGGTCGAGTGGGTTTCTGCCGTCCAATTACGCCGGCGTGCTCTTTCGCAATCAGGGCGATCCGGTGCTGAACTTGAGCAATCCGCCCGGAATCACGCCGGAGATGCAACACGTGGGGTTGGATGCGATCATGGACTTGAACAAGCTGCGGATGAAAACCGTCGCCGACCCCGAAATCGCAAGCCGGATTTCCGCCTATGAGTTGGCGTTCAAGATGCAGACCTCCGCGCCGGAACTGATGGATCTTTCTGGCGAAAGCAAAGCCACCCTGGAGGCCTACGGCGTGGATCGCGAAGATCCGCCGTTGAAAGCGGACCGAGGCGGCGGGCCGGGGCAGTATCGGGCGTTTGCCCGAGATTGTCTGCTCGCGCGCCGGCTGGTCGAGCGCGGTGTTCGCTTCATCAATATCTATCACGCGTCGTGGGATCATCACAGCAACCTGAACTCGGAATTGACGTTCAACTCCGGCATGGCGGACCAGCCCATCGCCGCGCTTCTGAAGGACCTCAAGCAGCGCGGACTGTTGGACACGACGCTTTTGGTCTGGGGAAGCGAATTTGGCCGCACGCCTCTTGGTGAAAACCGGATTGGGCGTGAACCGAACACAGGACGGGATCACCACCCGTTCGCGTTCAGCTTATGGATGGCCGGTGGCGGGATCAAAGGCGGGCAGGTCATCGGCGAGACAGACGAGATCGGCTGGAGCGTTGTGAAGGATCCGATTCACATCAACGATTTCCACGCGACGATCCTGCATTTGTTCGGTCTCGACCACGAACGGCTGACGTATCGATTCCAGGGGCGCGATTTCCGGCTGACGGATGTGGCTGGCAAAGTCGTCGAGAAGCTCCTGGCTTAGCCGTAACAACAATTCAATAGAGAACAGGAGCAAACAGAGTGAACAGAGGTCGAGGGCAAAGGGATCATTTCATTTCCGGCGATCACTGGCCGCTCACCATTCAGTGACCAAAGTGGCCCGAACGAAAAAGCCGTGTTTGGACTCCCAGCCTCTGTTTCCTCTGTGTTCTCCTGTTGGGAATTGAATAGTTACGGCTTAGCCTGCAATAGTTCGATTCTTGGTGGGGCGACGCTCCGGAGGAGGCTTTCTTTGCGTGTCCAAAGGGGTTCTTGAAATCAAGCCGCAGGAGCCCCGCTCCACCCTCCGGATCACTGGTTTGGACTCGCAAGTGGGCTCTTCATCGGCCAGGTAATCAGGTCACTTTTGCTTCTGAGAAACCGGCGCTTCTTGGACTCCTTCGGCGACCGCACGCGCCACCGTCTTAACGGCGTCTTTGGTGCCTTCAGCCATGTAGTTGACAGTGTCCTTGGCAACAGGCGCGGCCTCGGCCGCAATGTATCTGGCTACAGCGCCGAAGTAACCGAACTTGCACAGGACGACTCCCACAAACAGCAACGGCATCCCAACGAAGCCGCACCAGAAAAACCTGGGCGGCTCAAAGCTGCCGAACGAGGAGAAGAAACTTGTCATCCCCACCGCCAGGAAACTCAAACCGACCAGCGCAACAATTGGGCCAGCGATCCGCAGAAAGGATCGGACGGCCGTGTGTTTGGAGGATTGAATGTTGTTCATAGCCTTGCTCGTGATGAATGTATTCGCGGAGCTGGATTCAGCAAGCGCCGTTTTGAAATTCTGATTGGAACGTCTGAAACCCGAAGCGTATAGTTTGTGCCGATGATCCAAAGCCGTATTCGATTAAGCCTCCTGTGCCTATTGTCATTCACCTTCTACGGCACCCTTCCTGGCAGTGGGGCAGAAACCAAACACTGGGCTTACCTCAAGCCGGCGTGTCCGAAGTTTCCTGAGGTGAGGAACCAATCCTGGCCACGCAATGGAATCGATTACTTCGTTTTGGCGCGACTAGAAAAGGAACGCCTCTCTCCATCGGCCCAAGCCGAAAACGCCGTCTTGTTCCGTCGTCTCAACCTCGATCTCACCGGCTTGCCGCCCGCCGTTTCGGAGGTCGATCAGTTCGTCAGAGACGAAAGCCCGGACGCCTGGGACAAAGCCGTTGACCGCTTGCTGTCTTCCCCGCATTACGGCGAACACTGGGCGCGGATGTGGCTCGATCTGGCGCGCTATGCCGACAGCCACGGCTATGAAAAGGATCCGGGCCGCCAGATGTGGCTTTACCGCGACTGGGTCATTGACGCGTTGAATCAGAACATGAAGTTCGATCAATTCACGATCGAACAGCTCGCCGGTGATCTGCTGCCGGGCGCCACGGTCAAACAGAAAATCGCCAGCGGCTTCCACCGCAACACCATGTTCAACACCGAGGGAGGCGTCGATAAGGAAGAAGCGCGTGTCGAAACCATCGTGGATCGCGTGAACACGACGGCCTCCGTCTGGCTGGGCAGCACGCTGGCCTGCGCGCAGTGCCACAACCACAAATACGATCCCTTCACGATGAAGGATTACTACCAGTTCTTCGCCTTCTTCAACACCGTGGACGAGCCGGCCCTCGACG
>JACPRI010000262.1 GCA_016190065.1 Verrucomicrobiota bacterium | reverse complement strand
GTTGCTCAAAAACTGACGCCCGTGTGAGCGGAGGTCGGTCCAATACACCAGAGTTGTCGGCGTTGTCGGCGAGAAAACTTGTCGCAAGTCATGGATGCTGTTACGAGAAATCGCTGACGAAAGGCCGCTTGCCATCCATCAGGATCTCCAAGCGTGATCGCGTGATCCCAGTTATGAATTTATGAAACCCTATCCCCTCCAGCTTGAAATCTCCGGCCCCATCGCCCTCTGGGCGCGTCCGGACACAATGCCAAATCCCGTCTCCTACGTGGACGCCTTCCAACGCCGGCTGGAGCGGGGCCGCTGGTTCTACACGCCCTGCCTTCATTCAACGGTTCCCCTCGCCCATCGGATGGGAGAGGGGTCAGGGGTGAGGGCAACGCTGGACTACGTCGGGCCGTTCCGCGACGGCACCGCCCCGTGCGCGACCGAGAACCACGTCATCCCGGCTTTCCTGGAAATGGTGTTCAACCAACCGCCAATTCGCCTCTCAAATTGACCAAGCCATGAATTCCAATCAACTCCTCGCACACCCAGATCAATCGCTCGTAGAACATCTCGTCGGCGTGGCGCGCCGGGCGAAAGGGATCGCGGCGCACTTTCAAGGCGAGGACCATGCTGAACTGGCTGGATTGCTCCATGACTTGGGGAAGGCGGAGGACGAATTCCAGAAGAGAATCCGCAAAGCGGCCGGACTCGCAAAGCAAGACGGGGAGAAACAACCGCACGCCCATCATGGGGCGGCGTTACTCCTCAAAACAGATGAGAAGCGTGGCGGCCCGGTGTGGCCGGTCGCGTTCGCCATCAACGCTCATCACGCCGGTTTGCATGACCGTAGCAATCTCCAAAAACGTATCGGCGTGCGTGACAAGGCGCTTGCGGCCGAAGCGCGCCTGGTCGGCGATCCAGAATGGGAATCAAACGGGATTTCGTGGCGCATCAAGCACTTTGGGAAGAATCTGCCCGACTGGCTCGACACGTTGCCCTTTGCGACTCCAGAGCAGCGCGCAGTCAGACCAACTCGGCAGTTTCGAAACCATTCTATGAACCCAACTCACCCCTTGAACATTTCCGCCAATGCCCGCAACGCGGTCTCTGCCGTTGCCGAGTCGAGTGCTCCGATGCGGCCTGCCAGGCGCGCCTTGTCCACCACCCGCATTTGGTCCAGGGCAATCTGCCCATCCTGGCCCGCGATGCTGCAGGCGACACGGAAGGGCGCTTCAAAGCCGCCGCGGGTCAATGGAGCAACGATGACCGTTCGCAGTCGCGCGTTCATCGCGTCGCGGGAAACAACCACACACGGCCGGGTCTTCCGCATCTCCGAGCCGGTGGCCGGGTCCAGAGGCACCCACCAGACCTCAAACCTTTTCATGCGATCCGGCTTCGGGCCATTGCCAGCCTTGATCGTCCCATTCGTTGGGCATTTCGCGGAACTTTTTGAGTTCCTCGAAGTCGCGGTCAATGGCCTCTTGGGGGATGTTTTGAATCGCCTCCTCCCAATCGTCTCGCGCCCGCCGCGGGCCGGGACTTACCACGAGGGTTTTGTCCTGCACCGTGACCGTGGCCTCGCTGCCAAAGCCGCAGGCGTCCAGCAGTTCCTTGGGCAGGAGCAAACCGAACCCGTCGCCAACTTTTTCGATCTTTGCTTGCACGGCCACAATCTAGCCATTACCGCAACCGCCGACAACCGCGTTTCCTGATATGATTTCCGAACCCATCTGTCTCCGTGTCAAAGGCCCGTTTGCCTGCTTCACGCGCCCGGAATTCAAACTCGAACGCGTGAGCTATCCCGTCTTCACGCCCCGGCGCCGTCTTGCCTCAAGCGTGTGTTCAATGATTCAATCCGCTCGGAAATGAAACCCTATCCCCTCCAACTCGAAATCTCCGGCCCCACCGCGCTCTGGACTCGACCCGACACCGGCTCATCACCTGTATCGCATGTCGCGCCGACGTTCAGCGCGGTAAAGGGCATCTTTGAATCCATCCTGCGCTGGAAATCCGTGAACGTGCGCCCGACCCGCTGCGAGATTTGCGCGCCCGTCCAATTCCACCGCTACGCCTTCAATTACGGCGGCCCGCTGCGCAAGAGCGGCCAGATGAAGGACGGCACCTCGCTCCAAATCTTCGCCCAGGCGCTCATCAACGTCTGCTACCGGCTCCACGCCGAGGTGGACTGGAATCGCGGGCCAAACGGCGAGCCGGCGGAATCTCCCGATGGCCAGTGCGCTCCGCACGCCTACATGGATGCCTTCCAACGCCGATTGGAGCGGGGCCGCTGGTTCTGCACGCCCTGCTTGGGCTGGAAGGAATTCGCGCCGGACTACGTCGGGCCGTTCCGCGACGGCACCGCCCTGTGCCCGACCGAGAACCACGTCATCCCGGCTTTCCTGGAAATGGTGTTCGACCAACCGCAGAACGGCCAGCGCGGAAGTGAAACCTACCTGCGCGGCGTGCGGGTGAAGAACGGCGTCCTCGAATACAAACACGGAGAACACGACCATGCTTAACGAACTCCACCAAGTCGTGGCTGCTTTGCAGGGGCGAGGCGTCGCGATTGCGGAACAGCATCCATCGTTGACGCCAATGGGAAAGAACGACCCGTTGCTCATCGTTGAACTGGACACAACCGGTTCGCCGACGCATCTCGCCATCGAACAACCGGAGATTGCCGGCAAGCTGCTCCGTGTCTGTCATGGTTCGCAAGGTTCTTCGTTTCCCGGCTTCAACATCCCTACTCCGCTCCGTGTGTTTGCGAGAACCACGCCCGACAAGTTGAGGGACCGCTTCAAAGAATTGCGTCGGCAACGGCGCGACGCCGCATGGGTGTCGCGCTTCATCCGCAAGCTGTTCTCTCGTTCGAAGCCGAAAACGTTCACCAGCGCCCAATCCAGGCAGTTTGAGCGTTCAACCCACGAACTGGTCGGATGGCTGCGGGCTGACTGCGCGACGGGCGGACCAGAACTCGCCAACTTCATCCACTTGCTGCAATCCGTTTCCGACGCCAGCCCTGACCTGGCACAGTTTGCCGCCGAGACGGCCAAGCTGTTGGCGGCTGGTAGCACGGAACCGAACGCGGAGCAACGCTGGCTCATGGCTGAGTGGTTGTTCACCAACCGCAAACTTCCCGTCTATTTGCAGTGCCGGGAGGAAGACGGCAAACAGCCGCGAGTGGCCGACCCCAGAATGGGGAGGCTTCTCAATCAGCATCTCCTCGCCATTGGTGCGAAGCCATTCGACTCGAATTCTCGCAGCAGGGCTTCTGCGACCACAGCCCGTGACGCCTACACCGGTCAGCCTTGCGAAATTCCAGACACATTTCCTGACCCCAAAGTGACCTTGCTGGGCAACATCCGCCTGTTCTCCAACAACACGAGCGAGGCGGCGTGCTTCTTCAGATACGGGCTTGGATTGAAACGAACCTACCTGGAACGCTGTTTCGGTAGTAGATGGGTCGCCCCGTGCGCGAGCACGGGGCGCGGATTGAAACAGAGCTTGCGGCGCTGACGGTCAGGAGGACGTTTCGGCGGATTGGGCGAAGAGGATAAGCGGCGGTGACTTGTGATCCGTTTCAAAGCGTGGCACTCGTGTTTGGCCTCACGTGGGACGGCTCGAGATGGTTCTCGCCAATCTCAAATTTCAGATTTGAGATTTGAAGTTCCGATGGATGGCTTTACGCTTGGCTTCCAAGTTCAACCAAGGAGATGCTTATGACCTATCAACGATTCGAAGACCTTCCCGTCTGGCGAGAGGCGGCGAAGCTTTATGAAGTCGCGGACGATTTTCTCGATGGCGCGCCGCCACGTTTGCGCTCGGCCTTCCGCAATCAATTCGAACGCGCCGTGCTCTCGGTCTCCAACAACATCGCGGAGGGTTTCGAGCGCGGCACAACGAACGAGTTGCTTTCGTTCCTCTACATCGCGCGCGGCTCGGCGGGCGAAGTCCGATCCATGCTGTGCTTGCTAGAGCGGCGGCCGTGGATGAAGGATTTCAAATCTCAAATTTCAGATTTGAAATCCCTGGCGGAATCCTGTTCCCGGCAACTGCGCGCCTGGGCGGATTCGCTCCAGAACTCTGAGATCAAAGGACAACGTCATTTGAACCAGAAGGAGCGGGAACGACTGGAGAGCCGGGAGCGAGCCGAAGCCTTTCAGAAGACGCTCTTGAACATGCTTCCGACAACACATCCGCTCCGTCGCGAAGCCGAGGCGCGAGGGCAGATCTGAGATTTCAAATTTGAGATTTGAAACTGGCATGTGCTCATTGGTGTTTTCCCCCAACGCATCGACTCACTTGAATCGAACGGTCGTCGTGAGCGGTCCGCCGGGCAATCCTTCGTAGCGAAGCGTGATCCTTTGGCCGGCTTGTGGCGTTTGCGGCGGGGCGATGGAGCCGAGGCTCAGCAAATCGCCCGCCTTCAGCTTTTGCCCGGATGCGGACAAGTCTTTGATCAGCCAAAGCACAGCATTGAGCGGATGGCCCAGGATGACTTTTGCTTTCGCATTCGCCAATTCCTTCCCCGTTTGATCGGTCATGGTCATCTGGGTTTCCCCGAGCGCTTCGACGAACTCGCGCGTCGGCTTGACGGCGGTCCTTTGGCCGAGCACACCGGCGCGGGCCCCGGCGTTGCCGGCAATGATCATGCCGACGTCCGGCGTGAGCGTTGTGTCCATCAGCGAGTCGGGCAATTCGATGAAGCAAACGACCTCGGAGAGATGTTGCGCCACTTCCAGCGGCGTGGTGGCGGAATGGATCCCGTCGTCTTTGACCACCACAATCATGTCCGCTTCAAACATGGGACGCGCACCGAAGTTCAGCGGCACTTCCGCTCCGTCCTTGAACATCATGGCCCGCAGCAAGACGCCGCGCATCGGACCTTTGGCGCCGTAACGTTCCTGAGTTTGCGGAGTGACCAGGCCGATCTTGTGACCGGCGCGGACGCCGAGTTTTGGCTCAAGACGCTCCACAAACCTCTGTTGAGCGGCATAGGCGTCGTTCAAACTGAGACCGGGCTGAAGCGCCTTGGTCGGGCGTTTAGCGAGGTAGTCCTCCACGAGTTGCGGGAGAGATTGAGCGTCGGCCGTTGCGGGGGCGGCGAGCGACTGGAGGATGAGAATCGAATTGAGGAATGCCAGCGCGTGTCGTTTCATGGACGAAGTTCTATCACACGGCAAACCGACACGGCGAACTCATTATGACTGGAAGCTACACGATTGGTCTGGATTACGGGACGAACTCCGTGCGCGCGCTGATTGTGAATGTTGCCCATGGCCGCGAAGTTGCAGGCGCGGTCTGGAATTACGAACACGGCACGGATGGCGTCATTCTTTCCCGCGATCCGAATCTGGCCCGGCAACATCCGGCCGACTACGTGAAGGGAACCGAGCTTTCCGTCAAGAAAGCGCTTGCCGACGCGCGCAAGGACGTCCGCGGCTTCAAGCTGGATCAGGTCATCGGCATTGGCGTCGATACGACGGGCAGCACGCCTTTGCCGGTGGACAAAGCCGGCCGGCCGCTCGCTTTCGACAAGCGGCTGGCCAAGAATTCGGCGGCGATGGCGTGGCTGTGGAAGGATCACACGAGCGTGGCTGAGGCGGCAGAAATCACGGCCAAGGCGCGGGAACTGCGGCCACAGTATCTCGCCAAATGCGGCGGCACATACTCGAGCGAATGGTTTTTCAGCAAAATTCTGCATTGCTTGCGCACGGCGCCGAAGGTGTTCGACGCAGCCCACACCTGGGTTGAATGCGCGGACTGGGTGCCGGCGATGCTCACCGGCACCGAGGCCCCGGACCAGATCGCGGTCGGGGTTTGCGCCGCCGGGCACAAGGCGATGTATAACGACGATTGGGGCGGTTATCCGGACGCGAAGTTCCTCGGCGCGCTTGATCCGAAGCTCGGCGAACTGCGCGCGCGGCTTCGTCCCAAAGCGCACACGATCGAACGCGCGGCGGGCCGATTGACTGAGGAATGGGCCAGGCGGACGGGCTTGCGCTCCGGCATTCCGGTGGCCGTGGGAGCGTTCGACGCGCACCTGGGCGCCGTGGGGAGCGGCATTGGGCCGGGCACGCTGGTGAAGATCATCGGCACCAGCACCTGCGACATGATGGTGGCGCCGGTGAGCCAGCCGGTGGCGGATGTGCCCGGACTTTGCGGCATTGTCAACGGCAGCATTCTGCCGAGTCATTTCGGACTCGAAGCCGGCCAGTCCGCGGTGGGAGACATCTTCAACTGGTTCGTGAACTGCCTCCAACCCGGCGGCCGGAAACTTGGCTCGCACGAATCGCTGAGTGCCGGCGCGGCGAAACTGCAGCCGGGGGAATCCGGCTTGCTGGCCCTCGATTGGAATAATGGCAATCGGACCGTGCTCGTGGATCAGCGGCTCACCGGCCTATTGCTCGGCCAGACGCTTTACACCACTCCGTCGGAGATTTATCGCGCGCTCATCGAAGCGACGGCGTTTGGCGCGCTGACCATCATCAATCGCTTTGAAGAATACGGGATGAAGGTGGAGCGAGTGGTGAACTGCGGCGGCATCGCGGAAAAGAATCCGCTCGTGATGCAAATCTATGCCGACGTGACGGGCCGCCCGATGCTGGTTTCGCGCTCGCCTCAGACTTGCGCGCTGGGCGCGGCGGTGGCTGGCGCCGTGGTCGCCCGTGCGTATCCCGATTTTCCCACGGCTCAGAAGGCCATGACGGGACTCAAACCGCAGGTCTATCGGCCAACCCCGAAGAGCCACGCAGCTTACAAGGAACTCTACGCACTTTACATGAAACTTCACGATGCGTTCGGGACACGCGAGTGCCAGGGCAACCTGTTCGGCGTCATGAAACAGCTAATTGAGATTCGGAATCGGGTTCGCGGCTGAGGTAGCAGATTCCAATCTGTCCTCGGAGAGGCGCCGGAGGACTCGCACTTCAAAAAAGATGGTGCGAATACGATCCCCCGGCGGTACCGTCCAAACACCATGAACCACACGGTTAGGCAATTGAATCGGAGGTTTTTTCTCAAAGCATCAACGCTCGCCGGCTTGGGGTTGGCGGCGCGAATGGCTTCCGCCGCCGAGGCACCAGGCCCACGCCGGAGGTTCACCATCGCTCTGGCTTGCGGCATGATCGGCGTGCGCGGGGATCCGCGGAAAGAGCCCGAGTGGGCGGCGCAATTCGGGTTTGAGGCCATCGAGCCGTCGGCGTCGTTCCTCGGCAAGCTTTCGGAAGACGAACTCCAGGCTTACCGCGGTGAGATGAAGGGCAAGAAGCTGGCTTGGGGAGCCGCCGGCTTCCCGGTGCAATTCCGGGGCGACGACGCCGCCTACGACCAAAGCCTGAAGGCTTTGCCCGATTTTGCGCGGACGCTACAGCGAGCGGGCGTTACTCGAGTGGCGACGTGGCTTTCGCCCGGGCACAGGTCGCTGACTTATGTGGCGAACTTTCGGCAGCATGCCAAGAGGCTGCGCGAGGCGGCGCGGATCCTCGGCGATCACGGATTGCGGCTGGGCCTGGAGTACGTCGGACCAAAGACCTCCTGGAGCGTGCAACGGTTTTCATTCATTCACACCATGGCGGAGATGAAGGACATGATTGCCGAGATCGGCCGCGATAACGTTGGGTTTCTGCTCGACACCTGGCACTGGTACACCGCCAAAGAGACCGAGGCGGACCTGCTGACGCTGAAGGGCAGCGACGTCATCCTGTGCCACATGAACGATGCCCCGCAAGGCGTGCCGGTGGATCAGCAGATCGACAGCCGCCGCGAGCTGCCTTGCGCGACCGGCGTGATCGATTTGAAGGCGTTCCTCTCGGCGATGCTGAAGATCGGGTACGATGGCCCGATTGTCTGCGAGCCGTTCAACCAGGAACTGCGCAAGATGCCCCCGGAGCAGGCGCTGGCCACCGTGGCGGCGGCGATGAAGAAGGCGGTGGCGCTTGTGGAGTCGCCGGGTTAAACGCGCCTCATTAGCGGCGGTTGGATTTAACAAGAGACAACAGAGGAAACAGAGAAACAGAGAGCCAGGGATTTGTCTGAGAATGGAACCGCAAATCCGAGACAATTCCAAGAGGTGAGCATCGCACGAACGCTGTTTTCAGGCAAAGTGCCCTCACACTCTGTTTGCTCCGTTTCCTCATGTTCGTATTAGCTGCCTTTTCAAGGTGGACCGATCCGGACGCGATAGAATTGCGAGGATGCTCCTTGCGGCGACACCGTGAACTCCATGTCGTGGCCAGTCCCGATCAGGTTGCTGGCGATGGGCAGCCAGGCGCCGGGAGAGAATCCGCTCGCAGCTTCGATCAAGTAAGTTCTGCCTTTCACCGACGGCCAGCGCAGCGTGACTTCACTTGAAAGTGCCAATGACGAATCCATCAGCTTGCCGGCTCGGACGCGGAATTGGGAGTTTGCATTATTCGGATTCGTTCCAACCGCGAACTCGAGGAGATTGGAAAGGCCATCGCCGTCAGCATCGAAATCCGCCCGGCTCAGAGAATTCAAGGTCGAGCCGAAGTAACGCAAACGCCACGAGTCCGGGATGCCGTCCTGGAAGGAAGAGGCAGACCGGTCGCTCGCGGTGAGCACGCCATCCACGATTCTCACGGGCAAAACCGAAATGCCATTCGGCGAGGCGGAGACGTGATCGAAGTGAACTCGGTAAGCGGCATTCAGCGGCGACTGCTGGGGCACGGTGAACCGCAAGCTACCGATCTCTCCCGCACCGCGCACGCCGGGCACGGAATGATCCAGCCAGGCCGCGGCGTAGTTGGCCCGGCCTCGGGAAGTCGTGATGATCGGCTGGCCGAGTTGGGGAACCGGCGTGAACACGATCGGCTCCGTTAACGGGGGCGAACCGTCAAGCGGCTCGATCGTCACGTTGAACATGAGCACGCGCATCGGATAATCCCCGGCAATTTCGGCTCGAATGGGAACATGAACAATCTGGCCCGGCTCGACGCGCAGATCATCCGCTTGAAAGATCACGGACGGTTTTTGGCCGGTGGAGGCGCGGAGCGTATCGGCGGGGAGGTTGGCCAGCGGTTGGATGGAAGGCCGGTTCTTGTTGTTCAGTGAGCCGCGGAACTGATTCTGAATGGCCGCAGCCTGCCGCTGGCCGTTGACCCAGAAGCGGGCGTACCATTTGAGCGAAGGATCGAGCGCCCGGCGGAAAGTCACGAACACATCCGTGACGTTGAGCGTGCCGTCACCGTGCGTGATATCGTCGATGGCGGTCACGCTGCCGTCGAAGACATTCGTCGTCACCAAGCCGGTGGCGTTGTTGCAGCAGGAGTCCATCGCGTCGAAGAAGTCCGTGCCCGCCGGCGGAACATTGAAGGCGTAAGTCGCCGACTGGAAGACTTGGTACACATCGTTGTTCAGGATGTTCGTGTCGCCAAAGTCGCCGGCGTTGAACCAGCGGAAAGGCGCGATATCGCCAACGATATAATGCAATTCGCCCGAGCCGATGCCTCCGGTGACGACTTTGACGTCCTTGGTCGCATTCAGGCCGCCTCCACCGAGCGGCCCGTCCTTCGGCGCGTCGATAAAGACGTCCCGCGATAAAGCATCCGTTCCGGAGGGCCGACCCACTTGAATCCGGTAATTGGAACCGCTGGCGGCCGCGCCGGGGATGACGAAGGAGTAGCCACCCAGGACGGCCCGGCCATCCGCGCTCGAGAATCGCTTGTCGTGCGCGATAGAGAAGCTGACGAGATCATGAGCCCGCGTGTCGTAAAGATTGGTCCGGCCCACCACTTCAAACCAGCCGACGCCCAGGAGGCTCTGGGTCACGTTGGTGACCAGAGCATCGCGGTACACCGGGATGAAATTGGTGGTGACGATGGTGCCTTGCGGCGTGGAGTTGGTGAAGATTTCCAGATCAAAGTGGTCGAACATCCTGGGCAGAATCACGCGATCGAAAGTGACGCCTTGCGACGCCTCAAATACGGGTTCGGTCAGCATGGATTTGAACGAGAAAGCCCCCGACGTCAAGCTGGCGGCGCCGCTCAGATTGGTCACGGTGAGATTGAATTGGAGTTGATAGATTTTCTGGCTCGGCAGGATTGAGAGGGTCACGGGGGCGATGAACGTCTGCCCGGCGGACCCGAGGAATTGGCTCGAAGCCTCGCCGCGCTCGAAGCCGAAGCTGATTCGGTTGGCCTGGAAATCATTGGGAAAGAAAGTTTTGGTAGTGATCTCGCTGGCCTTGTAATTGCGCTTGAAACCCCGGGCGCGAAACGTCACTGCGTTCGTGATTTTCAGGCTGAGATCGCTTCCCAGAGCCTGGCCGCTGGGCGCCGCGTTGGTCGGGTCCGTTCCATCCAGTGTGTACCACAAATCCGCTCCAGAGGTGTCGTTCGTCAACACGAACGAGGCCGGGTTGTCGCCGATGATCACGGGCGTGGCCACTTTGAATTGGATGCGCGCCTGGACGACGTCGCTGGGCCGGCGGCCTTCCGCCGTGCTGAGCGCTTTGACCGTCACATCCGGGCGCGGGTCGAGCAAGGTCGGCTTGACCTGGCTGGGCGGGACGCCGTCTTTGTAGGGCGGCGCCGGCTGGCTGTTGCTGGAGTTCGGCACGGGGATCGTATCGGCGTCGAACAGGCCGGGCGTGGATCCGCTGGTGAAAAAGGTCTCCGTCCGCTCTTCCGCAAGGATGGCGATGATGACGTCGTTATTGAAGATCGCGTCCGAGAACGGCGACAGTTTGGAGACGACCGTCCCGGTGTCTTTGTCCACAATGAAGGTGACCTGGCCAATCTTTGGGCTCGCGACCTTGGGCAATTTGGGTGTGGTCTGGATGCGGCGCAACGCGGCGTTCCCCAAGTCCGCAATGAGCAATCCGTTATCGAAGTCACGCGCCAGCCCGGCCGGAGAATTGAAGGTGGCGATGTTCAACGGGCCGTCCTGCAATCCCGGTTGCCGGGGAGTGCCGGCGTAAGTTTCAACGGAGTAACCGTTCTTTTCCGGGAAGAAGGCCGCGATGACCGGGTCGAAATACACGCGGCGCAGCGTGTGATTGCCGCTGTCGCTCACGAGCAGGCCCGTGGCGCCGCCCAGCCAGATCAGGCCGCCGGGCGAAGCGAACGAGGCTTCGTCGGCAAAGAATGAATCGTTGATGCCACTGCCTGTGGGTGAATTCCGTCCGGCGAGCAAACTCACCGCCCCATCCGCTTTGATCAGTTTGATCGAGTGATTGCGCGTGTCCGCGACGTAGAGTTCGCCCGCGCTGCCGATCGCGAGGGCGGCCGGTTCCAGGAAATTTGCCGAGAGCGTCGAGACGACGTTGCTCGTGTCGATTTTGCGGACGGCGTTATTCTTGGAATCGGCGACGTAGATGTTGCCCGCGGCATCGGCGGCCAGTCCGATTGGGCTGTTGAACCGCGCCGCGCCGATGGGCCCGTCCACCAATCCGGGCTGGCCGGCCGAGCCGGCGAAGTTGGTCACGACGGAGACGCTGCCCGTAAGACTCAGAAACCGCAGGAGATGATTGCCGGAATCCGCCACGACCAAGCCGCCGCGAGCCAGGGCCAGGCCTCGGGGCGAAAAGAACCGCGCAATAAACCCGGGACCGTTGGTCGTTCCCGATTGCCCGCTCACGCCGGCGATGCTGCTCACGGTGCCGTTGTCGGGGTCGTATTTGAAGACCCGATGGTCCGCGCTGTCGGTGATGTAGAATTTATTGTTGGCATCGACGGCGACGCTGTGGGGTTCGACGAACCGATTAGTGACCAGGAAATCGACCGTGGTTTGGGCTGAGGCGTCGAGCGCGAGGAACGCCGCAGCGGCGAAGCGTAGCAGCAGGCTCCCGATAGACCTGCGCAGGGACGATGAACCGGTTAGCGCGCGGCAGCGCTTTGGAGTGCGGGGAAGAGCGAAGCGATTCACCGCTTTGGTTTCGGGATGTGCGATGAGGTCAAACGGTTTTTCGCTGTTTTCGGTGGGTGTTCCCCCTCTCCCAGCGGGAGAGGGTTGGGGTGAGGGAGAGCCTTCGCCTAACCTCAGCGCACTGGCACTGGCCAACGCTTTCACCCTCACCCTGGCCCACACCCTCAAGGGAGAGGGAAGGCGGAACGGTGCGGCCGAACTTCCACGACGGAGGCCACTGGGAATAGCAAAGCACCTGTGGGGCGTGCCAAAGCTGCCGGGTTTCAAATCCAAAGCGGCGACTCCGCGAGCTCCGTCGCCGCAGTCCAAAACCTGGCGGTGCTTCCAGCGGTGGATGGGAAGGAGAATTCGAGTTTTCATCGATGCTTCACGGATCAATCCACGCCGCGCGCCACGCTCGCTCGGTGAAGGATAAGCTGAATGCAGTGCAGAGCACGACATATTCCAACCGGTCAACGGCCCGCGGCGGATTGGAGACGCAACCGATAATACTTCATTGCGCCGCTCGCTTTGTCGTCGGCGACTTCTTGCACGTCGCCTCTGCCGGTCACTTCCACGCCCAGGGCCGACCAGTTTTGGAGGTCCTGGCTTTGTTCGACGCGATACTGTTTGCCGGCCTCGGCGAACCAGCGGAGTTTCAGGACGCCTTGCTTCAGACCGCTGCGCAGGTCGCCGTCGAACTTGTGGAAGTTCAGATTCACCGGATTACTGCCGGCCGCGTATTCATCAAGATTGGAAAGGCCGTCGCCGTCCGGATCAGCTTCAGGTTGCGCCAGAATCGCGTTGGCACCGGTGAAGAAGTGGGACCGCCACTCGTCCGAAATCTGTTCCGCTCGCCGCAGAGCCGGCGTGCCGATCCAGACCGAACCGGACAAGCTTTCGAAGTCGTATTGGGTTTGCAGGTCGGGGGAACCGTCCGCATTGAGAATGCGCACCGTGTAACTGTGGCTGGTCCGGGCGTTGGCCGGCACGGCAAACTGGATTTCGCCCAGGAACGTCTCGCCTTCCAAGGGAGTGGAGAAGGGGTTTTGCACGAGGGACCATGCGCCGACCGCTTCGTTCAGCGGCAGTCCTTCTTGCGAACCTTGCAAGGTAATGGGCTGCGGGAGCCGCGTATTCGGGTTGAACCACGCGGGTTGTTTAAGCGGCGGCGATTCGCCCTCGGGAATGATCGCGGCGCGGAACTGCATCCCGGCGACTTTGTAGCCTGCCGCGACCTTGAGATAGACCGGCACGTTCACCTGGCTTCCCGGAGCGGCATTTTCGACTGCCACCGCCCGGACGAGCGCGTGCCGCAGCCAAGCGCGGCTTGACTTGGCGGACGTGAGCACGGACGCGGGAAGATTCGCGGCGCTGGTGAGAGACGTCGTCAGGGCTGCCCGCACGCCGCCGGCGGCCCAGGAACGCCGCCAATTGTTCGTCACCAGACGCAACGACCGCTGGAGCGCGATTTGCCAATCCAGGAATCGGATTTGACCATCGCCGCCGGCCGCTGCGATCGAATCTTCCGGGAACGTGTCCATGGCATCGAAAACGTCCGTGAACGAATAGGGCGTGAACAGGCCGAGCGAAGAGTGAAACGCGTTGTTGATGTCGTTGTTGTTGATGTTGCCATTGCCGAAATCGCCGGCGTTATACCAGGTCGCCACGGCGGAATCGCCAACGACATAAGTGACATTGGTCACCGTGATGGATCGGTCTCTGAAGGTGGTCAAGGGCACGGGCGTTTGCCGTCCGTCCGTGGTGCCGGACGGCTGGACGACGGCGATGGAATACGTTTGCCCGGCGGTGGCCGTTGGAGGAATGGGCACGGCCAGCAAAGCAACCGTTCCGGAATTCTCCAGTCGCATTCCGGTGCTCGCGCCGACAAAGGAAATCGCCAGGCCGGTTTTGTTGCCGCTGGTGTAACCGGTCGCGATCGGCGCGTTGGTGCTCGGAGCGGGAATCCGGATGAAATCGTTCGTGCCAATCGGCAAATTGCGGAATTGCGTTGCGATCTGCGGTGCCGCCCCATTGGGCGTCAGTTCGACCCGGAATTGCAGCGAGCGCAACACGTCGTCCGGCGCGAGCTTCACTTCGACCGGCACGACAATCGTTGCGCCGATGCCCGCCGTGAAGTCGCGCGTCACGCCGATGGAACTCGTTTGGAGATCAGAGTACAGGAAGACCTTCTCGACGATCGGGCTGGGCGCGTAACCGCCTTTGAAGCCGCGCACTTTGAAGAGCACGTTGTTGGTGCCATCGACGACGTTGAGCCGGGCGCCCGCCGTGTAGAGCAAGGCGGGCGGATTGTTGGTGGGCGTGCTGCCGTCGGTCGTGTACCAGAGTTCGGCGCTTTCCGTCGCGTCTTCCATCGTGAAGCCGCCGGGATTTTTCCCATTGATCACGGGTCCGGCGACTTTGAACTGGAACCGGGCCGTCACGACTGCGCTCGGACGCCGGCCATCCTGCGTGCTGATCGCGCGAATGGTCGTGTCAGCGCCGTCCACACTGGGGCGGATGAGCGTGTGCGTCCAATCCAGCAGGCCGTTTTCATAGGGCGGAGGCGAATTCCGGCTGGAGGCGTCTTGGGGAAAGTTAGCGTTCGGATCGAGCGTGTAAAACGTGTCCGTGCCGCGCTCGGCGAGGATGGCGACCTTGACGTCGTTGTTGAAGGTCGAGTTGACCACGGGAACCAGCGCGGTGCGCAACTGGCCGAAGACGTTCGTGGTCAAAATCACCACGCCGATCTGCGGATCACCGACGGGCGCTTGCGGCGCGGTGACTTGAATGCTGAACAGCGCGTTCCTCGCCAGGTCCACCAGTGGGATATTACCGTTCACGTCGATGGTCATCCCAATGGGCGATTCTAAGGCGGCATCGGACGACGCGATGAAACGCTCGACGGAATACATATTCAACGAGGTGTTGAAATAAACCCTTCGGATCGTGCGATTGCCGGTGTCCGCAACGAGCAAGCCAGTCCTCCCGCCGACCCACAACACTCCGCGCGGCGCGTCAAAAAGCGCATTCGTGGCGATCAACGAATCGTTCTTGCCTCTGATGAAACTCGAACCGCTCCCCGCGAACAGTGAAACCGTCCCCGTGGTCGAAATGAGCCGGACGGAATGCGTGCCCGTGTCCGCGACGTAAATCAATCCGGTGTTCCGATCGACCGTGACCGAGGTCGGACGCGAGAAACCCGACGCCACCGTGGTCACGGTATTGTTCGCGTCGATGCGTCGGATGCGGTTGTTCAACGTGTCGGCGACGAGAATGTTCCCGGCGGCATCGACGGCCAGTCCGGCGGGCGAATTGAATCGGGCGGCGGCGCCGACGCCATCAGCGAAGCCGGCGGTTCCGCCTGCAAGCGTCGTGACCGTGCCGTCGAGCGCGATGCGCCGGATCGAGTGGTTGCCGGAGTCGGCGACCACCAGGCCGCCGCGCGCGGCGACGATGCCTTGCGGGTTGAAGAAGTGGGCGAAAACGCCGAGGCCGTCGTTGTTGCCGGTCTCGCCGACAACGCCGGCGAAATTGGTCAGCGCGCCCGAATTCGGGCTGTACCGGGCGATCCGGTTTTGCGCGCTGTCGGCAATGTAGAAGTTGTTGTCGGCATCGACGGCAATGCCGTACGGTTCGGCGAGGCCGTTCGTGACGAGGGTCTGCAGGGAAGGCTGGGCCGAAGCCGCGCAGGCAAACATTCCTACGATGAAGACAGCAATCCACGGGGCTTTTTTCATGGTGTGAGCGGGTTGAGTTGGTGTTGATGGATGACGGGAGAAAGGGAGAATTTCTTGTTGCATAGGCTTACTCCAAACTATCCTGGGTTTGCAGGCGGAGGCGGTAGAACCGGGTGGCGGACGGAATTTCATCGGGGACGAACTCCTGCATCGCTCCGGTGCCCGGCAGGTCACTCACAACCGTCTTCCAGTCCGCACCGCGCAAGGTGGAATTCGCTTCGAGAGTGTAGATTCGCCCCGGCGCGCCGAGCCAGCGCAACACGACGCGGTTTTTTGCCGAGTCAAATCGCGCCGATTCCAAATGTAGAGCGGACGCAGCGCTGATCGGGTTCGTCCCTGCGAGGTATTCGCTCAGATTCGAGACGCCGTCCTGATCCGGATCGGCGTCCGGTTGGGCGGATTCGTTCGTCAAACTGCGGAAGAAATGGATTTTCCATTCGTCGGAAATGATTTCGGGTTTTCGGAGCGCGGCGGTTTGAACCCACACGGACGCGGGCCGCGTTTCAAAATCGTATTGGGTTCGCAAATCCGGCGAGCCGTCCGCGTTGGAGAAGCGGAGGGAGTAGGTCTGGCCCACGCGCGCGGTATTCGGGAGAGTGAACCGGATGCGCCCCAGCAGCGTTTTGCCCTGAAGCGGCGGTTCGAAGGCATAGTTGGGGACGATCGGCCAGCCGCACAGGAGATCGTTCGGCGACAGGCCGGCGCTCTGGATGGGCTTGGGCAGACCGGACGCGGGGACGAATTGCATCGGTTGCTGCAAGGCGGGAGCGCTCTCTTCGGGATGCAGCGTCGCCCGAAACGCCAGGCCCGAAACGCGATAGCCCGCGCCCACGGTCACGAAGACGGGAATTTCCGATGGCACACCGGGCGAAATGTTTTCCTGCGGTGTGGCGCTCACGACGGCCTGGCGCATCCAGACGGCGCCGGGTGGAGATTGTTTCAAGGCCGAGGCGGGACGGTTTGCGGCACCCGATCCCGGACTCGAAAACGCCGCCACGTTTCGTGCGCCGCTTGCCGACCAGAACCGAACCCATTGCGCAGTGTCTAGCGCGAGGGACCGGCGCAGGATCACTTGCCAGTCCAGGAAGCGAATCAATCCGTCTCCGCCTGGACTGCCCGGAATATCCTCCGGATAAGCATCCATCGCGTCGAAAAGATCCGTGGACGAAAACGGGACGCGAAGCCCGAGCGAAGCGCTGAAGACGTTGTTCACGTCGCTGTTGTCGATCTGCAAGTCGCCAAATCCGTACGTTCCAAAAGTTGAAGATCTCAGCGCGCCGGAGGAACTGTCGATCTCAGTGGCCGGAGCATTGTACGAGGTGGCGGGCGAAGAGTTCCCAACCAGGTAGCCCGTGGCCGTGACCTGAATCAGGCGCGAATTCATCGAAGCCAAAGGCACCTGGGCTTCGAGGCCATCGGAGGTGCCCGAGGGCGCGAGGACCTCGACCCGGTAGCGATCACCCAATTTGGCCGTGGCCGGTATTGGCACGGCGACCATGCCCACGACGGCGAAATTTTTCACCGAGAGGCCCGAGTCGGCGCCGATAAATGCGATCGCCACTCCCCGAGCCTGCGCTGTGTTCGTATAAGTCAGTACGCCAAACGTCGCCCTGCCGCCCGATTGCGTGGAGGTTGCGTAAGGAATGAAATCGTTCGTAGAGGTCGAAAGGGCCTCGTAGCGCTCGGGAATCGGCGGCGCGCCACTTGAGAGCGGGGAAACCTCGACGCGGTACTGCAGCGATTTCAATTCGTCGGTGGGACGCAAATTCACCGCGATGGGGACGACGAGCGTCGATCCCGGGCCGGCTTCCAGATCGCGCGTCACGCCGAGCTCGTTTCGGGAGGCGGGTTTGCCTTTGACAACTTCGCTGGCTTTCGTTCCTACGAAAGCGACGACGCGCAGGGAGGTCAAACTACGCGTGGTTTCGCGCCAGCGGATCGTGCCGACGCTGTTGCTGAGGGCGAGCCGGAAGCTGTTGGTCGTCGGGTCGGTGTCGTCGGTCGTATAATAAATGGTGTTGCCGAAGAATGCGTTCGTGTTCGGATTGATCACGGTGATGTCCTGGCCGAGCGGGAAGTAACCGGAGTCCGGTGTGATTAAAGGCGGAAGGATCAAGAGATTCGTGCCGGCGGCGCCGCCCCCAGGCTCGGTGGTCAGAGCCGCGCCGGTGATCTCGCGCACCAGATGATAGTACACTTCCGTCGCATACACCTTGCCATCCCGGCTCACGGTCACCCCCACGGGCTCGCGGGCTTCGGCGAATTCCTGGGTGCTGTCAAACCAACCCGGCAGGATGATCGGATCGCACGTCAAACATTCCGGGCCTTCCCATGCTTTTGAATCGACGCCGTAGAGCGTGATGACGGCGCTGTCAGGCCGGATGAGACGGACGCGATGATTGAAGCGGTCCGAGACCAAAATGCTGCCGTCGGGAGCTCTGGCCAGTTGATGCGGTTGGTTGAATTCAGCGCTGGCCAACGATCCGTCTCGGAATCCCGGCGCGCCGGTGCCGATTTGCTGGACCGTGAGCCGCGTGGCCGGGTCGATGAGCAGGATGCGATGGTTGCCGGTCTCGCTCACGGCAAGTAGCCCGCTGTCCAGCACGGCAATGCCACCGGGCCGGTGCAGTCCGTCCCGGATGGTCCGCCGGGTTTCGGTCGCCGGGTCGATTTGCGCGACGGCGCCACCGGCCTCCGTGACGTAGAGCAGATTGTTGCGATCGATAGACAGAGCGGTCGGATTGGTCAACCGCACTTTGCCGAGAGTCACATTTCCAAATCGGTCGAGTCGCCGGATCAATCCATCGCCCTGCGTCAGCACGTAAAGGTTGTTCGTGGTGTCGAACGCGAGGGCCACCGGCTGATTCAGAGCCGACAGGATGGTGCTGGCGCGATTCGCTGCCAGATCGAGTTTTCGGACCGCGCCGTTGTCCCGGTCCGCGATGAGCAGATTCCCGCTTGCGTCCACGGCCACGCCGGAAGGAAAACTGAATTGGGACGCCTGCAGCGAGTTGCCATCCACGTAACCGGCGTCCGGTCCGCTCGGCGTCGTGCGTCCGCCGCCGAGTGTACGGACCTGGACTTGAGCATGTGCAGCCGAGCCCAGGGCGAGCAGCGCAAGGATCATAAGAAGTGCGCGCCAGGCCGAGCTGCAGCTAT
Source organism: Verrucomicrobiota bacterium (assembly GCA_016190065.1). Lineage (GTDB taxonomy): Bacteria > Verrucomicrobiota > Verrucomicrobiia > Limisphaerales > SIBE01 > VHCZ01. The sequence goes on along the minus strand of JACPRI010000262.1, from coordinate 8,620 downwards.
TGAGTTGAGAAGCGGAGCACTCGCGCCCTCGCGTGCGGAGTTCGGCGCTCTCGCCGAGCTCCGAGGTGCAGTCGAACAAGCCACCATCAAATGACAAAGCGACGCGTTCGTTTCGATCGGCGAGGCGCCGGTCGAAACACGCGAGGGCGCGTGTGCTCCCCAATTCCAACTGCATGCTCATAGCTGAGGTGGTCCGGTCACGATTCCCTGACCGAGACGCAGCGACTTGGTGCGGTCTTCGATTAAGTGGTGTGTTTTCAAGTTCAGTTCCATGGCTCACAGAGAAACAGGTCGCGTGGACATTGTTTAGCGCCTGTATTTATTCCACGGGAGCGGTTTTCCGGAGTCCCAGGCCGAGGCTTCGATATCGGGCCGTTCGGTCGGTTTCGTTTTCAAATAATCGGTGCTGGCGGGCTGAAAATCCTGATCCTGCACAATCGTTGGCGTGACGAAGATGATCAGATTGGCTTTGGTCCGGGATTTCGTGTCGCGACGGAAGAGCAAGCCGAGCCCGGGCAAATCCCCGAAGACAGGAACCTTGGAATAAACTTTGTTGGAAGTGTCACTGATCAAGCCGCCCATGACGAGGGTGTAGCCGCTCGGGATCATCACTTCGGTTTCCATCCGGCGGATGGCATAGACGTTGGCCTCATTGATGTCGCCGTTGATGATCTGGCGGTCTTTGGAATCGATGTTGGAAACTTCCGGAACCACTTTTAGAACGACGTTGCTTTGCGCTGCGATGCGCGGAGTGACCTTCAGAATCGTGCCCATGTTGGTGTAGGTGACCTTGGACCCCGCCGGCGTTTGCGCGGTCCCGGGCGTAATCTCAAAAACTGGAAAGGCGCGCGTGACGGAGAGCGTGGCGGTCTGGTTGTCGGCCGTCACCTGGCGCGGCGTCGCGACAACTTCCGTTTCCGAATCGCTGTTGAGAAACGAAAGGACCGCTTTCAAGCCGTCTGCGTTGAGGAAAGCGGTGCTCGGATAAAATCCGCGCAGCGTATCGACCCCAATCCCGCCGAAGCCCAACTGCGTGGTCAAATCGGTTCGGGTTGAGGAACCCGCCTGCGTGGTGACGGTGCGCCCGCTCGGCAAGGTGGTTGAGCCGGGCTGGCCTGGAGTCTGAGTGGTCGTGGTGCCGGCAGTCCGGCCATTGCCAAAGGTGATGTTTTGCCCTTCCAGCGTGCCGGACCAGTCGATGCCTTTGATGGTTTTGGGATTTTTTGAGGTTTCAAGGAGCCGCGCTTCGATCAAGACCTGCCTGGTTGCCGTGTCCAACTGAGCCACGAGATTTGTGATCCCCTCCAATTCCTTTTCTGTGGCGATCACGAGGAGCTGGCTCGTGCGCGGGTCCAGGTTGACTTTGCTTTTGTTCGTGTCGGCGTAGGTGGTGCGGATCAAATCCATGATGTTGGTCGGATTGCTGTACTTTAATTGGATCATGGCGGTGAACCGCGGCGCCTCGGTGGGCTTTTTCGTCACGCGCGAGATTTTGGTCTTCGGGTTTTCGACGAGCGCGAGACCATGGATGTCCAGCACTTCAACCAGCGCGTCTTTGGCCGAAACGTTTTCCCACCGGAGCTGAACCATCGGCAAGGCGGCTCTGCCGTCGGGCCCGACGGCTCCGGCGAGGTTCGTGAAGGTGATGCTGGGATCGATGTGAAGATTGATGCCCGCCAGCCGCGCCAGAAACGGGATGACCTTCGGCAGTTCATCGTCGATGGTTATCGGACCTTTTTCTTCAGCGCCTTCTTTGCCCGCTGGCGACTCGGCCAGATCCACGGGTTCCGCACTGGGCGTGGCGGCGGCCGGTCTTGGCGCGCCGGCTGAGGCAGGTGGTGTGGCGGGAGTCTCACCGGGCTTGGGTTGTTCGGCGGTCTCGGCCGGTTTGGGTTGTTCAACCGGTTGAGAAGCCGCCGTCGCTTTTTCAGCTTGACCGAGGCCGGCGGTCCCGCTGATCCCAAGGCCCACGGCAAGGACGATGGCGAGCTTGATGTTCATCATATAAGGCACGGGTTGCGTTTGGGCACGCGCGTTCCGGACTTCGCGGTCGTGGCGTTCGATTGGTCGGGGTGCGAGTTCATGGGCCAACGGGGTTGCGCAACTTCGTGGTTCCGAGTTCGCCTTCTATTTGGATCTCCACGAAATCCTCGCGAATCTGGACACAGCGAATCCGGACTTTCTGAATCTCATTGCTGCTGGCGGAAATCGGGATGGAAACGGCGATGTCCCCACGTTCGCCGGGCTCGAACGGCGTCTGGTTGATCATAGCCAGGGGGCGAGTCGGACTCGGGCGAAGGCCGGTCAGCTTGATGTAACTGGACAGCGGCAGGCGCGGCGGCGCATTGCTGGACGGAGAATCAGAAGCCACTCTCGGCAGGCGATGCGAGGCGGGAAAGAACGGATCCCTTCCTCCGGGCTTTCGCTCGAAGCGGGCCTTGTGCAAAACGAGTTCGTTGCTGGCGGCATTCATTTCGGTTTTCGCTGCGACCACATTGGTCCCTGGACTCGCGGCCGCGCTTTTCGTCGAAGCGGCCGCGGGCGCCGTGGGTTTGCTGCAACCCGCGACGTAGAACCCGGAGAGCAGAAGCAGGACCATTTGCAATTTCGAGCGAAGAGCGCGGTTCATCATGCGTGCGGCAAATCAGGAGTTCCCGGCCGGCTTGAAGAGCACCACGATTCGCATGGAGATCCGCAGTTGTTCCCTGGCCTCGCTGTTCAACAGTTCGTCGGAGAGGTCCGCTGTGGCTACTTTGGCGGCAGCCGGCGTCGCCATCGGCCACATCTCCAAATCCAGGATTCGCATATAGGGGAAGCTGTTCTCGAAATCGGCGACGAATCGGCCAAATTCATGGAAGAACCCGCGGATTTCTACCTTGTAGGTGGCCGCCGAATACGGTTCGAACTTGGGCAGGAGCAAAAACTGTTTCCCGATGAGCGGATTGTTGCTGAGATCCATCAACGTCACGTCGTAGCGGTCCTTGATGAAATTGACCAGCTTGTCGAACATCCACTTCTTCCCGTTCAAGTGCTCGACCGGAAGCATCTGCGCTTCGGATTCCGCGATTTGGTGGCCGAGTTCCGCCAGCTCGGCTTCGATCATCGTCCGCCGTTTGACGAGCCTCTGGGCTTTCTCGATCTTGCTGCCCACGTCGTCGATGCTGGTGCGGGTCTGCTCAATTGTCTCGTGTTGGGACCGAACGACGAAGTACCAGAGCGCCGCGCAGACGACCAGCACCCCGGAGGCGACGGCGATGAGCTGGTTGCGCTTCTCGCGGGAAAGCTTATTCATTGGTTCGGACCCTTTCCGGAAAATTGGCCTGGACGGTGAAGGGGATGAATGCTTCGCCCGCGTTGATCTTATCCGATTCGTCTTCGCGCGGTTGAATGGTGTCCGGCTGGACGCTGGAGTTGGTTTTGCTCAGGAACAACCGGAAAAACGGCGCATTCGTGATGGCGGTGTAAAACGGGTCCACACGGCTCCCCTTGCTGTAGTCACGCGCCCGGAGAGTTAGCGTGACTTTCTCCGCGACCGTTTCCGGTTTGACGATCTCCATCTGGAGCGCGACTTGAATTTTGGTGGTGCTCACATTCGGCGGCGTGATCAGCAATTGCGATTGGAACCGCGCGAAGTTAGCCTGGTTGGTGACCGAGTTCAGGATGGAATTGGCCACGTCAAGGACATTCGTCTGCAAGGATTCCTTCGCCCATAGTTTCCACCATTTACCTGGGGGCAGCGGGAAAAAGACATTGGTTGAAAAGACGACCTGGTTCTGCTGCGTGGAAATGCTGGCGCCGGACAGCGTGACGACCCGCACTTTCTCATCCGCGACGTACTGCAACGCGTTCAACGGATGAGACCACAGGAAACGGTTGGTGGAGTAACTTTGCAGCGACGCGAGCCGCTTCCGGATCGTGCCGGTTTCCCGAAAGCTGTTCGAGACCTGAAGATAAGTTCGCTCGACGCTCTTCCAATTATTTTCCTGCGCGGCGAGTTCGGACTTCGCGCCACCGACTTTGAGTTGGAGGTAAATCACCCAGAGGAGCATAAGCGCGACGACAGCGCCGCCCGCCCAGATCGCTCGTTTGACGGGATCTCGCCGCCGGGCTTCTTCAGCCGCTTGCTGTTCGGCCAGGAGATTGATGCGAATCGGCATGCTGGGTTCAGTTTGATTGGGGGATCGATTTCAAAGGGCCGCCATGGCGCCGCCGGTGGCTACGGCCAGAAGCGCCGACGTTTGTTCGACTTCACCCATTTGCTGCGGGGGAAGCGCCAGATTGAGGAAGCTGACCGGATTCCAGTTTCGGCACGGCACCATGAGCTCCGATTGAAGGGCCTCGACGATAAACGGCGATCTTGCGGAGCCGCCCGAAACAAAGACCTGGGTCACGGTTTTGTCTTCTTGCTTCTCGAAAAAATCGATGGACGCGCGCAATTCCCTTCCCAGCGGAGTGAGGAGACCAAGCATGAAGGCCTGAATCTCGTCGGACATGGCCAGCTTCGCTTTTTCGGCTTCGGCGTAATTGGTCCCCATAGCTTCCGCGAGGCTGCCGGTCAGTTTGTGGCCTCCGATGGCGACGACGCGGTTCAAGCGCAGTTCGCCATTCATGAGAATGCTGATGGTGGAATGGTTGAATCCGATGTCCACCAGTGCCACGATTTCCTTGGTGAAGGCCTCAGGCAGGGCCATCTCGAACGCATTCGCAGTTCCAATGAGGCCGGGAGTGACCTGGTCGGTGATCAATCCGGCGCCGCGGGCCGCTTCCTGGAGGAGATCCAGGAATTGCTTTTTGGCCCCTCCGACCAGCACGCTGCATTTTTGCGTGCGCTGCGGTTCGGCAGCATTCGACCCGGCGCGCGGAGGCAGGACGTGACAGTCGAAAACGTAATCCGGCAGGTCCTGCTGCAGATAATTCTTGCTGCTGTATTTGAGCATCAGCCTCAAGTCTGCGACCGGGACCATCGGGACTTCGGCGTGGCGCAAGAGCGAGTGATCCACTCCGATGAGCAGCGTGATCTGTTTGGTTTTGGCGCCGAGCGATTGGGCGACGCTTTTCAAGTGGGCCGCCAAGTTATCGGCGGAAAGTTGCTGGTCGTTTGGCGGAGACTCCTGCACGGCGTAGCCGAGTAGTTCAAAGCCGCTCCCACGTCGCTGAATACAGACCCCTTTTGTGCTATGCGATCCTAAGTCGATCGCGACTGCCAGAGAGCGTTTCTTGGTCAAAGAGGTTTGGAATGGCAGAGCCATTGCTTAGGTTTTTATATCTTCTTTTGCCTTCACTGTTCAAGCTGCAACTGCCCTTGGCACCGGCCTCCTTTGAGTGCTCTAAGTGCGGTGTATGCATATTGGTGCGAAAGACCGCTTCCTAAAATCGGGGAAATCCCGATTTTGTGCTCCATCGCACCCTGATCGCCAGTAAGCCGCTTTGTTATTCAATTCGAGTCATTGCTGTGCCACTTTCATTCTGCGAACAGGCACAGACAGAGCAGGGTTGAGGCCGGAGGCGCGAGTTTGCCAGAATTGCGAACGCTCTCGCCGAACTACAAATCGATAAACCTCGCTTCGAGCAGGCCATCCGCGCAGCTTAGCAGGGACGGAGGGGAATCCGTCCCCGTTCAGGGGAGGCAAAGTTAGGATCACTTCGCGAAAAGGGCGGCCAGGCTGAGGCGGACTGCGGGTCGTTCCACGAGCTTGAAGTTCGCCGCCAAAGCGGCGTCCACTTCCTTTTCAAATTGTCTGCTTCCGATGTGAATTTTGGGCTCGACCAAAAGGAATTTGCCTTGCGCGTTCAGGGCTTCATACATCTCCAGCCGGCCAAGGATTTCTTCGGGCTTGTGCAGCCAACGCCGCAAAGGATTGTTGATGACCCACGCAAACCAAGCCGGACAGTGGTCAATTCCAAATGAACGTTGGCCGGCGGACCTTGTTAGCCGAGTCGCTGACAAAGCTACGCCAACAGCTTTCCAACCACTTCCCCGCCGTTGACGGTCGGGCGCTCGTCGCGGCCGTTGTGGAGGTAAGTCAGCCGCGCGTGATCCATGCCGATCAAATGGAGAATCGTGGCGTGGATGTCGTGGACGTGAGCGCGATCCTCGACGGCGCGCAAGCCGATTTCATCCGTCGATCCCACCACCGTTCCGGCTTTGATCCCGGCGCCGGCGAACCACATTGTGAACCCCCAGGGATTATGATCGCGTCCGTTGCCCTTTTCGTTGAACGGCGTCCGCCCAAATTCACCGCCCCACACGACGAGCGTGCTGTCGAGCAAACCGCGCGCTTTCAAATCTGTGAGAAGCCCGGCGATGGGTTTGTCGGTTTCTTTGCAGTGCTTCGAGTGATTGGCTTCGATGTCGCTGTGCGCGTCCCAGCCGCTCGTGCCGCCGCAATAGAGCTGGATGAAACGAACGCCGCGCTCCACCAAACGGCGCGCGAGCAGGCAGTTGGTTCCCGTTTTGCGCGTCGCTTCTTCGTCCATGCCGTAAAGCTGCTTGGTCGTTTCCGTTTCCTGCGAGAGATCGACCGCTTCGGGCGCCGCGGCTTGCATGCGGTAAGCCAGCTCATAGGAATTCAGCCGCGCGGCCAGTTCGGTGTCTTCCGGTTTATCGGCAGCGTAACGGCGGTTGAGTTCCGCCAGCAAATCAAGTTTGCTGCGCTGTTGCTTTTCGCCAATCGTCTTTGGCGGAGTCAGGTGGAAAATCGGCGTGCCGTCGGCGCGGAACTTCGTCCCCTGAAATGTTGCGGGCAAGAATCCGGAACTCCATTGCTTCGGACCGCCCACGGGATCGCCGCCATCGGCCAGCACCACGAAGGTCGGCAAGTTCTGATTCGCGGTGCCAAGCCCGTAAGTCGCCCATGCGCCCAGAGAAGGCCGGCCCGCGAGAATATCGCCTGTGTTCATCTGCGTCACGGAACCGACGTGATTGAGCCCGTTCGCCCAGCACGAACGGAGCACGGCGAGATCATCGGCGTGCTGAGCGACGTAGGGATACCAATCGGAAACCCAGATGCCGCTTTGGCCGTGCTGTTTGAACGTCCTCTTCGTCGGCATGAGCGTATTGCTCGCTGTGCCCATCGCGGTAATCGGCCGGCCAAAGGAAGCGGGCATCGGTTGACCCGCGAGCGTGTCCAGGATGGGTTTCGGATCGAACAGATCGAGATGACTCGGTCCGCCTTCCATGAAAAGCCAGATGATCGATTTGGCCTTCGGCAGGTAATGCGGCAGCCTCGGCGAAAGCGGGCTGAGTGGATTGATCGCCAGGTTCGATGCACGGGCCAACAGGCCTTCGAGGCTCAGCATGGAGCCGAACGCCAGCGCGCCAAAACCGCAGCCGGCGCGGCACAGGAAATCGCGGCGGGAAGTGGGCGGCAAAACGTGGGGCAACTTCTGAGTCATAGGATCTATGCGGCAGGGTCGTGCGGAGCGTTACAGCGTTACAGCGTTAAAACGTTAAATCGGTTAAATGGGCAGCGCTTAGTTGCGGTAAGCGAATTCATTCGCGTTGATGAGCATGTGGCAAAAATCCACCAGCGAGGCCGCTTGGGCTTGATCGCATGGCGCGGCGGAATGCGCCGGCAGCGCCAAGGGTTCGTCTGCCGCGGCGCGTTGAGCGAGAATCTCGCGGTGCCGATCAAAGAATCTGCGCGCAATCTCCATCTCGGTCTTGTCCGCCGAACGCGAAAAGGCCAGGCGGTAGGCGGTGTCGATTTGCCGATCGAGATCCGTGCCCGCCAGGCCGAGAACGCGACCGGCAAACGCCTGAGCCCATTCCAGAGTCAGTTTGTTGTTCAACAGTGTCAGCGCTTGAATCGGGCTGGTCGTGACCGTCCGGCGCGAGCAGGTCTCGTGAGTGTCCGGCATGTCGAACGCCTCGAAAATCGGGTAGCGCGCGTTGCGCCGGACGAAAACATAGACGCTGCGGCGATTCCGCTCCAATTCATCCTTCGTGACCGGCCAGCCACCGGTCACGCTCAAGCCTTGCGGCAATTCGGGGAAGACGCTTGGCCCGCCCATCCTAACATTTAACAGACCGGCTACTTCCAGGGCCGAATCCCGCAGCGCTTCGCCTTCCAACCGCTGCCTCGGAAAACGCCAGAGCAATTTGTTCTCGGAATCGGCTCTGGCCGCCGCTTCGCGGTACTGCGACGATTGCCGGTAGGTGCTCGAAGTCATGATCAGCCGGTGCATCTGTTTGATGCTCCATCCGGTGCGGACGAATTCGCTCGCGAGCCAGTCCAGCAACTGCGGATGGGTGGGCCGATCGCCCTTCGAGCCGAAATCGCTCGCCGTTCCCACCAAGCCACGCCCGAAATGATATTGCCAGATGCGGTTGACCATCACGCGCGCCGTCAGGGGGTTCCGGGGCTCCGCGAGCAGATTCGCCAACGCGGCGCGGCGTCCCGTGGATTTGACCCCTTGCAGCGAGGCAGCCTGGGCTGGCTTCGGATCGAACAGAGTCAAAAAGCCCGGCTCCACGGGTTGTTTGGGCGCGTCGTAAGCACCCCGGTTCAACACGTAGGTCTGGGGAGCTGCCTCGCCCAAATCCACCATGCCGGTCGCGATGGGAAGGCGCCCTGGACGCAAGTCATCGAACTATTTCAACTCGGCCTTCAGTTCATCC
>JACPRI010000258.1 GCA_016190065.1 Verrucomicrobiota bacterium | reverse complement strand
CAAAGGCCGCGTGTGGAGAAAGGAGAAATATTCCTGCGGATTTAGGAGCCTGGCGGAGTCGATTTCACTTCTCGGATTAGATGATAGATCGAGCTTTAGGCGCGACGACGATCGTGCAGCGCCCCAGCGCATTACGGAGTCGAACGCGCGCATCGAAGGTGTTCGAAAGCAGCGTCGAGTTGAGCATCTCGGCCTTCGATCCGGCCGCGAGAACTTGGCCCCGCTTCAAAATCAACACATGCGAAAAGACGGGCATGATTTCTTCCACGTGGTGCGTGACGAGAATGAGGGTCGGGGCGTTGGAGCGCCGGCCTAATCGATCCAGGAATTGGAGAAAATGTTCGCGGGCGGCGGGGTCCAGGCCGGCGCACGGCTCGTCGAGAATCAGCACACGCGGTTCCGCCATCAAGGCGCGGCCAATGAGCACGCGCTGGCGTTCGCCCTGGGAAAGATAACCCCAGGGACGATCTGCAACGTAGCCGCACTCGATCTGCGCCAGAATTCGACGGGCGCGGCGGCGATCCGACACAGTGATCTTGCCCCAATAATCGATCATGGCGTATTTGCCGCTCACGACGGTTTGCAGCGCCGGTTCGTCCTCGGCCATCCACTGGCGGATGGACGAACTGACCAATCCGATTTTTCGGCGCAGCTCCGGCCAGTTGGCGTGGCCGTAACGCTGTCCGAGCAGTTCGATCCCGCCTGCAGTGGGTGTGAGATATGCCGTGAGCGCGCTGAGCAACGAAGTCTTGCCCGAACCATTGGCGCCGAGAATCACCCAGTGCTCACCGCGTTTCACCTGCCAGGAGAGATCGTCCAGGATCAACGTCTTGCCCCGGCGGACGCTGAGGTGCGCCACCGCCAGGATGATCCCAATTGGTTTTCGCCGCAACGGCATAAGCCCGAGCCAGCGGACGACCCTAGCGCGGCTTCCGTCCCAGGTTCTCTTCGATAGAAGTGATGTGATTGGGAGCGATGGTGATCACCCGGTCGCCCCCGACAATGAGGACCAGCACCTTGGCGCCGACGGCGATATGTTCCGGGTGAGGGACGAGAAAACTTCGTCCGTCCGACAGAGTCAACATAAACGGCTTGAAGTCCCCTCTGATCTTTTCACGGATGCGGTCGATAATCATACAAGAGTTCGCTGTTGCAGGATGAATGGTTCGCTGGATTCCCATTCACTTGCCCAAAAAATGGATAACCGTGTCTGACTTTTGAATTCAGCGTTCGGCTATCACATCGCGGCACGAACGTATTTTAATGCTGTGTCGGCAGCAAACCTCTTTTTCGTCCGACCGTAAAAGAGTTTGCCGCCGAGTGCGGCCCCGCTACCATCCGCGTCCATGATATTCTCCGCCCGACGGATCTTCGCGGTGGTGGCGTTTTGCTTCCTGGTTTCGGGGATGGCCGGGTTGGTCTATCAAACCGTTTGGGCGCGGTACCTGGCGCTGTTTCTTGGCCACACGAGCTATGCCGTCGTGGCGGTGCTGGTCGCATTTATGGGCGGGCTGGCGCTGGGCAACGCCTGGTTTGGCATTCGCGCGGACCGATCCGAAAAGCCCCTGGCCCTTTACGGCTGGCTGGAAATCGGGATCGGAATATACGCGTTGCTCTTCCCCTCTTACTACACCTTTTGCCACGACAGCTTCATCTTTCTGGCTAGAGAATGGCAGCCAGGTTCCGACGGCCTGCTGGCGCTCAAATTTGTCTTCAGCTTTCTGACGATACTCCTGCCCACGTTCCTGATGGGCGCAACCTTTCCGGTGTTGACGAAGTTTGTCACGCGGTCGCTCGCGGAGCTGCGGGAAAAGGTCGCGGCGCTGTATTGCATCAACAGCGCCGGGGCGGTCCTCGGCTGTCTGGTCACGGACTTCTGGTGGATTCCGGCGATTGGATTGGAAATGACGGTGTTTGCCGGCGCGGCGTTGAATCTGGCGGTCGGCCTCGTCGCGCTTTACGTGAGCAACCGAATCCGGGAAGGCAGTTCGGCCGCGACGAGTGTTGGAACGACTGCAGTTACTCCAGATGAACCCACCCCTTCGCCCCTCCCAGGAGGGCAACTTGCACCCACCGCGCCGAACGCGGCTCCCCTCCTGGGAGGGGCCGGGGATGGGTTCATGAGCCGTGAACAGGGCCGAAAGGAACGCGGAACTCTCCACAACCCGTCCTCTGAAGAGCAATTCTCCGAAGCCGAGCTTCGCGTGGCGATTGTGGCGATCGGCTTCTCCGGGTTCGTGGCGATGCTGTATGAAGTCGCCTGGACGCGGCTTCTGGCGCTGGCGCTGGGTTCGAGCACGCACGCGTTTTCGCTGATGCTCGTGACTTTCATCACGGGCATCGCGGTTGGCGCATGGATCGTTTATGCCTGGAAGAATCTTCGCCGGACCTTCGAGGCGTTCGCCTGGGCGGAACTCGCTTTGGCCGGAACGCTGTTTGTTTCGATGTTTTTCTACGAATATCTGCCGTACTGGTTCATGAAGCTGGCCAGCGTCGTGGTCCGCGACGAATCCACGTATCCGGTCTATCACGGTTTGCAGGCGCTGGTCTGTTTCAGCGTGATGTTCATTCCGACGGTGTGCCTCGGAATGACCCTGCCGCTGGCCAGCCGCATCGCAACCGCCGAACTGGCGCGCACCGGACGGTCCGTGGGAAAAGTATTCGCCGTGAACACGCTCGGCACGGTGTTGGGTGCCGTCATCACCGGCTTGTGGTTGATGCCGGCGGCGGGCCTCGCGCGCACGCTGGCCGTCGGGATCGCGGTGAACGCGCTGATCGGTGCCGCCATGCTCGCGCGAGGAAGACTCACTCTGGGACGGGCGGTGCTGGCGCCTCTGCTGGGCGCGGGCTTTGTGTGGTTCGCGGGTTTGATGTTCGACCAAACGTGGCAACAAACGTTTTCCCTGGGACTGTGGCGCAATCGCCAGACGCCCCCGAACCTCGACACGTTTCGGAGGATGGTCAAAAACGAAACGCTGACGTTTCACCGGGACGGCGCCGGCTCCACGGTCACGGTCATCACGCGCGAGGAAAATGGGAAGGAACAAATCGGACTGAAGGTCAACGGCAAGGCGGACGCCGGCACGAGCCTGGACATGACCACTCAGCTTTTGTCCGGGCATATTCCCATGTTGTTGCGCCCAAGTTCGACCAATGTGCTCGTGATTGGTTTGGGCAGCGGGATGACGTGCAGCGCCGTGGCCAGGCATCCGGGCGTCCAACGCATCGACCTGGTCGAAATCTCACCCGACGTGGTGGAAGCCGCGCGCCAATTTCGGAAATACAACGACGACGTTCACAACCATCCACGTGTCCGCTTCATTATCGAGGACGCCAAGTCGTTTCTCAAAATCACGGACGCGCAGTACGACTTGATCGTGAGCGAGCCGTCCAATCCATGGATGGCTGGCGTCGCCGGAGTGTTCAGCCGCGAATACTACGAGAGTTGCCGCGACCGGCTGAAGCCGGACGGTCTCATGGCCCAATGGGTCCAGATTTACGAGACGAGCGATGAGGCGTTGAACACGGTGCTGGCCACGTTCGGGTCGGTGTTCCCGCACTTCAGCATCTGGCATCCGGCGGTGAGCGATCTGATCCTGGTGGGTTCGACCCAGCCGCACAAAATCGACGTCGAAGCGATCGAACGGCAGTTCTATCATTCGGCGGTCAAATCGGATTTGGAGCGCATCGAAATCACCCGCGTCCCGGTCCTGCTCGCGCGCGAAGTGGTGTCAGACGCGAATGGTGTGTTTGTGCCGCCGGCCGAAGTCACGCTGCACAGCGATCTTTTTCCGACGCTGGAGTACTCAGCGCAGAAAGCCTTTTTCGTCGGGCGATCGACCCTGCGCTGGCGCGAGTTCGACGAAACGTTTTGGACGCGCCCCGGCACCCTGCTGGGTCAGTACCTCCGGACCCATCCGTTGACCGAATCGGACTACAAGGCGCTTGGACGGTTTTACATGGAATATCGCCTCCCGGAACCCGACCTTTTCCGCTCCATCCTGGTGCGCTGGCAACGCGAGAAACCCGAAGCGACGCTGCCGATGGAACTGATGGCCCAAGCTTCCGAGGCGGTTCCCACTGCGGAACTCGAAGCCCTGCGTACGGCGCCGCTGAGCGCTCATCTCTTTCGCCTCGCCGAAACAGATCCGGAGCCGCTGCGGATGTACGCGTCTTACCTGATGCAGACTTACCGAGCCCATCGCAGCGCTTTTTATCTGCCGCCGAGCGAGGAGCTGCAGGCGTTGCTCCAACGCCTCATCGAGACCAACCCGTCCAACCAGCGCGTCTATAAACTGCACCAGGCCGAGCTGGCCTGGGACCGGGGAGACGACGCGGCATTCGCCAAGCTCAGCGAAAGCGCCTTTGATCCGGATACGACGAAATGGGGGCCGATCGGATTTTCGGCCGATCCCAGGGCGCCGCGCATCGTTCTCGGCCGCATGGTCGAGAACCTCTGGCGAATCGGAAAATTCAACGAGGCCTGGCAGCTTGGCCAGGATGCGAAGCGCAATCGTTACACGGGGACTTATCCCTTGCTCGACATGGTCTGCCGGAAGGCGGAGGCGTATTCGATGGCGACCCGATAGGCACGGGATCGAATGCTGAAGGGGCACGGCTTTGAAGATGCGAGAATCGAAATCGATCTTCCAATGAACCCACCTCTTTACCCCTCCCGGGAGGGGAACTGGAAACCGACGCATCAGATAAAGCTCTCCTCCTGGGAGGGGTATGGGGTGGGTTTGTAGTCGGATGCCCTGGCGAGAGCGCAAGTGGGCGCCATTCATGATTCGAACAAATCGCTTGACGCGCGCATGACAAAGGACGCCTACATTCACGGGACGGATCCAACGGAACAAAAGCGCCTGGCCGAATTGAACCGGCTGACCAACCCCGCGTTTCTGGATTTCCTGAGACTGTCGCCCAACGATCTTGTGCTCGAAGTCGGCAGCGGCCTTGGGATTCTGGCCAGCCAGGTCGCGGACCGCTTAACCACAGGCAAGATCATCGGGGTTGAATGTTCTCCCGACCAATTGGCAGCAGCCCGCAAGACATTCCTGAATTCACAAGATGTGGGGGCGAGCACTGGCCGGCCAAATCTTCAGTTCCAACGCGCGGATGCCCATTCGCTGTCATTCAAGCAGGAGTCGTTTGAGGTGGTTTATTGCCGTTATTTGTTGGAGCACGTTGCCGATCCATTGCGAGTCTTGGAGGAAATGCGCCGAGTTCTGAAGCCCGATGGCCGAGTGTTTGTCCAGGAGAACAACATCCTGGTCAACGTCCTTCACCCCGACTGCACGGAGTTCGATTCGGTCTGGCGCAAGTTTGTCGCCTTGCAAGAACGGCTCGGCGGTGATGCCTTGATTGGAAAGAAGCTGTTTGCGTTGATGAAACAGGCGGGCTTTCGCGACATCACCTTAAGCCTCGCGCCGGAGGTTCATCAGGCCGGCCAGGAAGGTTTCCGCGTCTGGATCGAGAACCTGATCGGGAATGTCGCGGGAGCAGCGGACAGACTCATGGAGTTCGGGTTCGCCAGCCGGCTTGAAATCGAGGAGGCCTTGAGTGGGCTTCGGCGCTTTGGAGATCGGGGCGATGCCAGCGCGATCTTTTATTGGAACCGAGCGGTGGGGAGGAAATAGAATTCACCCGGGATGTCCTGAATCGAACTTTTCGTTCGTCTTAGAAGTGAAAGAACTAAACCATCAACCATCAAATGGAGATTTACATGACAGAACAATCGACTCAGCGCTCCAGATCTGGTCCTTCGGCCAGGTGCCCCCACCGGTTTACTCCGTCGCGACCGCCATAGTCCAAACGCGCTGGCGAATCTTTGTCAGCAATTCTTGAATTCCGACGGCAGATCAGCGCGGGTGTTGGTCCACAGGCCGCGCCGCGCCATCCACTTGGCCAGTTCGAGAACTGGCGAAATCGAGAGAGCCAACGTGATGGCGATCGCCCAGTCCGCCAGCGGCAGGTTGAACGTGCCGAACGCCCGCTCCAGGAACGGCACATGGACAACGGCCACAAGCAGCAGCAACTCCCAGCCAATCGCCAGGTTCAGCCATTTGTTGGCAAAGGGTCGCCGAAAAACGGAGTGACGGTCCGAGCGGAAGTTGTAGGCCTTGATGAATTCGGTCAGCACCAACGTCACGAAGGTCAGCGTCATCGCTTCCTGCAAACTCCGTCCGGAGCTCAACACCCAGAGGAAAACGCCAAAGTTGATCACCATGGACCACAAGCCGCCCGCGAGCATGAGCATCACCACGGGACGCGTAAAGATTCCCTTCCGAGGGTCACGGGGTTGGCGGCGCATGAGGTCGCCTTCGGGCGGGTCCAGCGCCAGCGCCAGCGCCGGAAGACCGTCGGTGGCGAGGTTGACGTAGAGGATTTGCACCGCACTCAGCGGCAACGGGACGCCCGCGAGAGTCGCGGCGGTCATGAGGCCAATCTCGCCGATGTTGGAGGAGAGCAGATACATCAGGTACTTCTTGATGTTGCTGAAGAGGCCGCGGCCTTCTTCCACCGCGGCGACAATTGAGGCGAAATTGTCGTCGGTCAGCGTCATGGCGGCGGCTTCCTTGGTGACGTCGGTTCCCGTGATGCCCATGGCGATGCCGATGTCGGCCTTCTTTAGCGCCGGCGCGTCGTTGACGCCATCTCCGGTCATCGCGGCGAGATGCCCACGTTTCTGTAGAGCGGTGACGACGCGCAGTTTGTGGCTTGGCGAGACGCGCGCAAAGACCTCGATGCTATCGACATCGCGCTCCAACTCGGCGTCGCTCATGGCCTCAAGCTCGGCGCCGGTGACGACGCGGCCTTTCTTGAGAATGCCCAACTCGCGGGCGATGGCCTGGGCCGTGAGAGGATGATCGCCTGTGATCATCAATACCCTGATGCCGGCCGTCGCGCAGGTCTGGACCGCGGCTTTGGCCTCGGGACGGGGAGGATCGATCATTCCGACCAGGCCGAGAAACGTCAGGTCGCGTTCGGCCGTGGCCAGCGTCGCGTCCGGTTTCGACGCCACGGCCAGGACCCGCAACGCTTCGCTGGCCAGGAGGCGTGCGGATTCGAGAATCTGCGCCTTGGCCGCGGCATCGAGCGCCGCGTCTCCGTTCTCGGTCATCCGCCGCGTGCAAGAATCCAGCACGACTTCTGGAGCACCTTTGCAGCAGGCGATCACGCCGTCAGGGCCGCGATGGAGCGTGATCATGCGTTTGGTTTCGGACGTGAAGGGGATTTCATTCACGCGGGGGAACTCTGTGTCGAGTTCGGCCTTCGGGAGAGCGGCTTTGGCAGCGGCCACAACTAATGCGCCTTCCGTAGGATCGCCTTTGACGTCCCAGCCTCCGTTGGAAGCGTCGCAGAAGATACGCGCGTCCGAGGCCAGCGTGGCGGCCTGAAGCAACCGTTTCAGTGGAATTGATGGCTCCACCGGGATCCCGTCGAGCGAGAAACGACCCACTGGCTCGTACCCGGCGCCTGAGACGTCCAGGAGTTGTCCAGCGACGACGACTTTGCGGACGGTCATTTCGTCCCTGGTGAGCGTGCCGGTTTTGTCGGAGCAAATGACCGACGTGCTGCCAAGAGTCTCGACGGCAGGCAAACGTCGCATCAAGGCGTGGCGTTTGGCCATGCGCTGCACGCCGATGGCCAGGGAAATGGTGACCACCGCCGGGAGCGCTTCGGGCACTACCGCGACGGCCAAGGCCACGCCGAAGATGAGCATCTCAAGGAACGGTTGGCCGCGCATCAGGCCGAGCGTGACAATCATGGACACAATCACCAATGCGGCCCATGCCAGGGTGCGGCCAACCTTGTCCAAGTTGACCTGCAACGGAGTCCGACCGGTTTCCACGCTCTGCAACATCCCGGCGATCTTGCCGAATTCGGTGTTCATGCCCGTCGCCACCGCCAAGGCCCGGCCCCGGCCATAAGTCGAGGCGGTGCCGGCGTAAGCCATGTTCTTGCGGTCACCGACGGCCAGATCGGACGGGTCGAGCGCGGCGGTGTGTTTCTCCACCGGCACGGATTCTCCCGTCAGTGCGGCTTCCTCGATTTGCAGATTGATGGCCTCGATCAAACGCGCGTCGGCCGGAACCTTATCGCCCGCCCGCAGAAAGATGACATCACCGGGCACGAGCTCGCGCGCCGGGATTTCCAGCTCGCTTCCCTCGCGCAGGACGGTCGCGGTGGGGGCGGCCATCTGGCGCAGAGCTTCGATGGCGCGCTCGGCCCGGAATTCCTGGATAAAACCCAGCAACACTGCGAACAGGACGATCACGGCGATGACAATCGCTTCGACGCCGTGCCCAAGAAAGGCGGACAGGCCTGTCGCCACCAACAGGATCACCACCAGCACATTCTTGAACTGCTCGCCGAGCAGCCCCCACGGCGAGACGCGGTGGGCGGCTTGGAGTTCGTTCGGGCCGTGCTCGACGAGCCGGCGCGCGGCCTCCGCCACGGTCAAGCCGTGCAGGCTAGAGCCGAGGCGTGAAGTGGCCGCCTCGATCGTCAACGTATGCCAGACCGGCGTGGAAGAGTTAGCTGGAGGGATCATTAGCGGCTGGTTTTAGATTCGGGCGCAGCGGGTGTTTCGCCCGTTGCCATTCGAGCGCCAAGATGCCTAGAGCAGCGGGCATCAGGACCAACGCCGCTCCGGCTACGACCAACAGCACCATTTCCCCAACCGTGGCTCCAAAGCTACGTTTGATGGGCTCAAGGGCCATCGGAGCTACCGTAGAGGACGCGGCAGGATTCGACTAATACGCATTTTCGAATTAAAGCTTAGGTAAACCCGAATGAAGTGACGTTCGACACCGCTGTGAGAAGAGACCGCGCCGCTCATCTCACGTGCCTCGCGGACCAGAAGCACGACCGCGAGAGCCGGCAGAAAGTTGGGAAACGGCCGCGGCACCGGAAGGAGCAGGAACAGGCCCGACACCGTAGGCGCGCTTGACGTGCCATTGGGCCAGCAGACCAATCGCCAGAATGAGGAGAAAGAGGATGAGTATCATCCGAACAGCTTCGAGGAGATTGGCGCGGCGACTTTAAGTACCGAGTTCAATCCGCCGAACGGATTGGGACGGTTTCGCCAGCCAGTGGGTCGGGCTTCCATGCCCCGTCCACTACCAGGCAGGATTCGTACGTGCCCGGCGGCAAGGTCAGTTCCTTCATCCAGCGCCCGTCCCCCATGGCTACCATCAGTGAGGCTTCAGGCCGCCAATCGTTGAACGTGCCCGCCACGCACACCATCGCGGCGGTCGTGTGGGTGAATTCCAAATGAACCGAGGGCGATGCGGGTCCACCGGCATCTGCCTTGTTCGTCTTGTTCCCTTTCATAAATTCGTTTCCTTTCATTCACGCAGTGTGGTCGCCGCTACTTCGGAATCACCTTTTCGCTTGCTGGCAGTGTGGCGCCTTGAGGGCGCGGCCCGCCCAGAAAGTCGAACAGGGGCGAGTCCGCCGACAGCAGCAGCGTGCTGCGGTTGCCCAGGAACAACTCGTAGCTCTGGAGGCTGCGCACGAAGCGGTAGAACTCCGGGTCTTTGCCGTAAGCCTCTGCGTAGATGCGCGTGGCGGTCGCGTCGCCTTCGCCGCGCAGTTTATGGGCGCTTTGTTCCGCCTCGGCCAGGAAGTTGGTGCGTTCCTTGTCCGTCTGACTGCGCAGTTTGTTGGCTTCCTCATCGCCCTCGCT
>JACPRI010000257.1 GCA_016190065.1 Verrucomicrobiota bacterium | reverse complement strand
TCAGTGCATTGGTTCAAAACAAGAAGGGCGGTGTTGATTGGCCGTCGGAGCTGAGGCAAAGTGTCAGCGTGAAACGGAAAACAAAGCCGAGGGTGAAGATGATGGACCCGAAGGTGTTGATGGCTTACCACCGCTGGGTAGTCAAGAACCTGGACGCGATGTCCCGGAAATATCCGCATAAATTCATCGCCGTTTACCGGAACCGGCTTGTCGCGGTGGGAAATTCACACAAAGAGGTGTACGCGGAGGCGGTGAAGCAGGGGGTTAAAGAACCCCCGTTGACGATGCAGGTGCCTGTCCTCGAAGATGTGGAAGCGATTCTTTGATTGAACTAGGCCGTGGCGACTCTCCGACCCATCGTGTTCCCCTATGGCTTGGTCTGCGGACGGCCGTCGCCGGTGGCCACCGTGGGGCTATTCATCAATGGCCGCTGGCGAGTGGTGGAATTGTACGTGGATTCAGGCGCGTTTTACACATTGTTGCATGTGCAGTTCGCAACCGATTTTGGATTGGATTACAAGCGAGGGAGGAAAGTCTTTGCTCAGGTCGGGGACGGTGGACTAATCGCGGTGTATCTTCACAAGCTGCGGATGCAGATTGGGGAACGACAGTTCATTTGCGAGGTGGGTTTTTCGGAGAAGCTGGGTGTGTCGTTTAATCTGCTGGGCCGGTTCGGAGTCTTTGAGCACTTCAAGATTTGCTTTCACGAGAAGCGCAAAGTCGTGTCGTTTCAGACAGTGGTTTGAGCCGGGTGATCTCCGCGCTTTGGAACGACGTTAATGCTCCAGCGTTGAAGTTTGTCTGGTTGGCGCAGGTGTGAAGATTACACGCTTTTCCGGTTGGCGAAACTCGACAAAGAAGGCATCAAACACATCCTTGCGTCCGAGAATCATTTCGTCCACCGCAGCATCCTGACCCCAAGCGACTGCGGCCCGGACCGGCAAGAGTGAGAATGCAAACCTCCGGCAAAGAGCGCGGCACATGAAAGTAGGTCACGTTGGCTCCCGTCGGCAAGCCGAGCTTGGCCACTTCTTCGCGGGCGGCCCCGGAACGTGGGCGCAACCAGCACAATCTCCTCGTCGTTGAGGATGGCCACGGTTTGGCCAAGAAACTCGGACGGGCGGTCGTAGATCGTCCGCAACCAAGCTTGCGTTTGGGGCGTGCGCGGTCGAGGTGATTCCGTGGCCATAAACCGTTAGTTATTGAAGGTCGGTTCAACCGGATCGTCAACTTGAGCAGCAAGGTCATTTGCCCGTCAGAGCTTTAAGCGGCCGAAAAATCTCGACCGGTTTTGGCAGCCTTACCGTGCTCAGTTCGCAGACGAAGTCGAGAGAGTCATCTGCGTCAGGACGTAATCAGTCTTTGAGGCCTAACCGTTTTCTTGCCTCCGCCAAAGAGTAGGTTGGTTTTCCAAGGTCTTTCAGCTCCGTCAGCATCATGTCGAAACGGTCACAAGCCTCTTCCATGCGCTCGACAAGGTGGCGGGTCTGGAGCCGCTTGCGCAGCATTCGCCGCGGCGGCTTGGTCGGTTTAGTGGCCGTTGCCATAAGCATCCTTTCGATGTTTCACGCGCACGATGAGGACTTCGCTCCCGCTCAGTTTGAACAGGACACGGTAGTCGCCGCACCGCAGACGATACCGGGAGTCATCGCCGCGCAGTTTCTTAATGTCTCCGCGCAGATTTTTCTCGAGCAACGCGATTCTTCTCAGAACTTGGTCGGCAACACGCTGCTCACCAGACGGGCTTTCAGCCGAGGATCACTTTCACCGCCGCCAGATGTGTCTCGTGGGCGCTCTTGCCGAAGCAGACCAGGATGACCTTCTCGACTGAAGTATTGTGGGCGAAGAGCTTTTTGATCTCGGTGAGGGCGAGGCGGGCCGCGCGATCCATGGGAAATCCATACACGCCGGTGCTGATCGACGGAAAGGCGATGGTCTTGATCCCGTGCTGCTCCGCCAGCGCAAAACAACTCCGATAACAACTGGCCAGCAACGCATCTTCGCTTTGCCACCCGCCGCGCCACACCGGACCGACGGTGTGGATCACCCATTTCGCGGGGAGCTTGTAGCCTTTGGTAATCTTGGCCTGGCCGGTGGGACAGCCATTGAGCTTGCGGCATTCCTCGAGCAATTCCGGCCCCGCCGCGCGATGGATCGCGCCGTCCACACCGCCCCCGCCGAGCAAGCTGGTGTTCGCCGCGTTGACAATGGCATCGGCGTGCTGCTTCGTGATGTCGCCTTCGACGACGTCAAGGCGGTCCTTCATAAGCCAGGTTTGTCTCAGCACAGTGCATGGAGAAACGGGGAGCACACGCGCCCTCGCGTGTGCTGACCGGCGCCTCGCCGGTCAGACCTTCTGGAAACTCAGTCGCTAAACGGCGGCTCCATCAGAACAGTCAATGTGGTCGGCGAGGGCGCCGACCACGCACGCGAGGCGCTGCGAGGCGCGTGCGCTCCCCGCTCCGCTCATCCAAACAACTCCAGAACCGGTTTGCCCAGACCATCCCGCGTCACGTAGAAGGGGCGTTTCTCGATTTCGTAGGCCAGCTTCGGCGAGATGCCCAGCGCCCGGAACAGCGTCGCGTGCAGATCCTCGATCACGACGCGGTCTTTGAGTGTCTTGCACGGCCGTTCGTCGGCCGTGACGCCATGAAGGTGGCCTTTTTTGATGCCGCCCCCAAAAAGCAACACGCTGCCGGCGTCGGTGAAATGCCGGTGCATCCCGTAGTGCTTCAGATCGTTGATCACTTCCGGCACTTCCACTTGATCTTTCACTTTCTTATCCGGCTTGCCTTCGACGAGCATGTCGCGGCTGAATTCGCTGGCCAGCACGATCAGCGTGCGTTTGAGCAATCCGCGCGCTTCGAGATCGAGCACGAGCTGAGCGAGCGGCGCGTCGATTGTTTTCTTCATGTTCACCAGTTTGGTGTGACCATGCTCGTGCGTGTCCCAGTTGAGGAACGGGATGTATTCAGTCGTGACCTCGATGTAACGAGCGCCCACTTCCGCCAACCGCCGCGCCAGGAGGCAACCGAGGCCGAATCGTCCAATCGTGGAAGATTCGTAGCTGCCGGAACGGTTTTTGTCGGCGTCGTAGCGTTTGCCCGGCTCGTAATCCGGCACGTATTTGCGGATGTTCTCGAGCGGCTCCAGCGTCAGGTCGAAAGCCTTGGCGGCGGGCGAACTGAGCAGCCGGTGAGAGTTATCCAGGGATCGAAGCAGCGATTCTTTTTGATAGTCGCTGCCGAATTCGCCGACGGGGCTGGCGGCAAGAAGCTTCTTGTAGAATTTGTTCCTGTCCTCGAATCGTCCCGGCGTCATGCCGGCCGGCGGGCGCACGGCATCGGCGGCTTGTTCCGGGAACGGAATGTTGAACGGGCCGCAATCGCTGCCGAGGAAACCCGCCGTGCTGAACGCTTTCAATTCTTCGCCTTCGCCCACGTCAAATCGTTGCCCGATGTTGATGAATGCGGGAACCGCCGGGTTCAACGGCCCAAGCGTCCGTGCGACAATCGCGCCGAGGTGCGGAGCGGCGGCGGTTTGCGGCGGCGCGTAGCCCGTGTGCCATTGGTACTGATGCCGCGAATGGAGAATGAAACCCAGATCACCCGCGGTGTAGGTGCGGATGAGCGCGCCGCGGTCCATGACCCGGGCGATGTTCTCCAGGCCTTCCGTGATCTTGATGTGGTCCACGGCAGTGTCGATCGCCGGGAATGTGCTCAAGACGCGGTCCGGGCTGAGGCCTTTTTCGTAGGGCGTGTAGAGCTTCGGGTCGAACGTCTCGGTGTGCGCCATGCCGCCGCCCATCCAGAGCACAATGAGGGTGTCGGCGGTCGGCGTGATTTTTTCGAGCGGCTCGCTTTGGTTCGCGAATAGTCGTTTGGGATAGCCGGCGGCCAAGGCAGATAAAGTGGCGGCGCTGGCCGTGCGAAGGAAATCGCGGCGGTTCCAATTGAAGTTCGTTTTCATAAGGAGAGACCAGGCAAACAGAGTTGGAAACTTTGAGGTGCATTCACCCACCCCTGCGCCCCTCCCAGGAGGGGAGAATTCCGGACACGCGCCAGACATAGTTCCCCTCCCGGGAGGGGTAGGGGTGGGTTCAATGAAAATCCAAGAAACGTTTTCATGAAATCGCAGAAAGGAGATGTCAATAAATCAGTTGGAATTCCGGGAGCATCGTCATCGCCCACAACAAATCCTCGACGCCTTCTTTGCGCGCGGGGGAACCCACGAGATCCTGCGCCAGGCGAAATTCCTCGGCCGTCGGTTTTCGGGATAGAGCCCGCTCATAGACTTGAATGACCAACTCGTTGGCGCCGCGCCAGCCTTCCTGAAGCAGTTTCTCCGCGCCTTGCTTGAGCCGTTCGGCCAGCGTGGGGCCGTTGGTCAATTCCAACGCCTGGAGCGTGGTGGCGACGGACGAACGCGTCGTGATGACTTGTTCGCGGTTCGGACGGCCTAATGCGACCATCAGCGGATCGGCATTCACCAAAGAGGCGCGAGCGTGTCCGTAAAGCCTGGCGGCGGAGACGAGTTCGGAGAAAGTTTTCCCGAGTTTCCATGGGGCCATATCCAGCTCCCCCAATTCGATAGCAGCCTGCCATCCTTCGGCTGCGAAATCCCCCTTCTGCCAGCCATCCGCTCGCTCTGCGGACCAACTCCAGGACGCGTCGCTCGCCACGTCCATCACGCTCTCGACAGGAATTGCGCCCAGCACTCGTTCCGCTCGGATATACGCATAAACCAGAAGTCCGGCGGGATTGGATTGATCGGCCTTCTTATCATCGGGTGCCGCGTTGTCGTTCGTCGCGGCGACGGCGATCACGTTGCGGCCTTTCTCC
>JACPRI010000251.1 GCA_016190065.1 Verrucomicrobiota bacterium | reverse complement strand
GTGATCGAGGCGAGTTTGGATTTCTCCTGCGGCCCGCAGTGTGCCTTCGACCGCGCGCTGGAGACGGCTGACTTTCTGATTGAACGCCAGCGTCGCCGCTTTGTCTTTGGCGGCAAACGTCGCCATCTCAAGCGGAACCACATTGAACGCGACGGGCGATGTGAGATCCGACGGCTTGTCGTCAATCTCTTTGATGAGCGTGACGGTATATTTGCCGGGCAAGGCGAGCGGGCCTGAGATGCGCGGGTCCTCGTAGGAGGCTTCTTCATCAGGTCTTCGCGTCCGAAGATTCACCGGTTCAGCGCTGGGGAAACGGAGATCCCAGGTGGCTCGGTGAAGGCCCTTCTCGCGCGACGCGGGGACACGATTGGCAACCTGGCCTTGCTCATCTTTGATCACGAGCCACAAAGTCGGTTCTTTCTCCTCATCCTCCGCACGCAGTTCATCGAGCGTTGGGTAGCGGATCGGCTTCTTCGCTTCGGCTGCTTTCTTCTCGGCTTCCTGGCGGGCTTCCTTGCGGGTCTGGATTTTGTCTTTGAGATAGTAGGTGAACACGGCGCCGAAGGGAGGATTGGGCGCGGTGTAATAGCTCGCGCCGTGCGAACCGCGGCCAGCCGGTCCGCCCAGGCGGCTCCGCTCGATGTAACGCCAAGCGTCCTTCACCGGTAAGACCTGGGCGTCTCGTTTGAGAAGCTCCGGCGTGGCGTGGCGGAGCGGGCTGTAGTCGTCGAGAACGTAAATGCCGCGGCCAAACGTGCCGAGCACGAGATCATTTTCGCGGCGCTGAATTTCGATGTCGCGGACGGCAATGGTTGGAAGCGTCGTGAACTTCGTCCAGCGTTTGCCGCCATCGACGGTGAAGTAGGCACCAAATTCCGTGCCGGCGAACAGCAGGTCAGGTTTTTCGTGGTCCTGCTGGAGGCAAAGGACAACATCACGCGAGGGGAGGTTGCCGGCCATCGAGCGCCAGCTTTCGCCGCGGTTCGTGCTGATCAGTAGATACGGCTTGAAGTCGCCGTTCTTGTGGTTGTCGAACGCGGCGAAGACCGTATCCGCGTGAAGACGCGATGCTGTGAGACAGCTTATGTAGGTGTTCTCCGGAATGCCGGGGAAGGTTTCGATCTTGCGCCAGGTCTTGCCCGAATCACCGGTGACATGCACGAGTCCATCGTCGGTGCCGACATAAATCAGGCCCTCAATGAGCGGGCTTTCGGTGAGGGATACGCTGTTGCCGTAGATGGACGTCGATTTGTGTTTGGCGACGGCGTCAGCCGACTGAATACGCCCCATGACGGGGAGCGCGTTGCGGTCGAGGCCGCGCGTGAGGTCGCCGCTGATGGTGGTCCAACTGTCGCCGCGATCCTCGGAACGAAAGAGGCGGTTGGCAGCGAAGTAAAGACGCTTGGGATTGTGCGGGCTCATGAGCAGCGGGGAGTCCCAATTCCATTTGAGCGGAGGGTCGCCGGGAGCTTCGCGCGGCTTGATATCGGCAATCTCTCCGCTGCGTCGGTCGAAACGCACCAGGCCGCCGTATTGCCAGATGGCGAAAATAATATTTGGGTCGTCCGGATCCACGAGCGTCTCGTAGCCATCGCCGCCGACGGTGATGAACCAATCCGCCGAGGAAATCCCGGCGCGGTCGGCCGTGCGCGAGGGGCCGCCCTGGGAATTGTTGTCCTGGGTGCCGCCATAGACGTTGTAGAACGGCTTCGCGTTGTCGGAGCTGACGCGATAGAACTGCGTCACGGGCAGATTTTCCTTGAAGTGCCAGTTCTCACCGCGATCGAAGGTTTCGTAAATCCCGCCGTCGCCGCCGACGAGCAGATGGCGGTTGTTTGCAGGGTCAATCCACAGCGCGTGATCGTCCACGTGGCGGTCTTTGTTTCCGACGCGCGCAAAAGTTTTGCCACCGTCTTCGCTCACTTGCAGGAACGTGTCTTCCGCATAGACGCGGTTCACAGCGACGGGATCAGCGAAGAGCTCATTGTAATATTGCGGGCTGGAAGTCATGTAATCGCTGCGTTTGTCCCAGGTCTCGCCGCGATCCGTGCTGCGAAAGACGCCGCCCTTGCTGTCGGCGGCTTCAATGATGGCGTAGAGGACGTCCGGGCTCGCCGGTGAAATGGCGAGCCCAATGCGGCCTTTGTCCTCAGACGGGATGCCATTGGTGATCTTGCGCCAGGTCGCGCCGGCGTCGGATGATTTGTAAACTGCAGATTCGGGGCCGCCGTTGATGAGCGTCCAAACGTGGCGGCGGCGCTGATACGCCGAGGCATAAAGGAGATTCGGGTCGCGCGGGTCCATGTGGATTTCGTTGATTCCGGTATCGTCGCTGACGTGGAGGATCCGCTGCCAGGACTTGCCGCTGTCGATGGTTTTGTACAGGCCACGATCGCCGCCGCTGCGCCAGAGCGGGCCTTGAACCGCGGCATAAACGATGTCGCTGTTCTTCGGATGAAGGACGATGCGGCCGATGTGCTCGCTCTCTTTGAGGCCCATGTTTTGCCAGTGTTTGCCGCCATCGAGCGAGCGATAGACGCCGTCGCCCCAGCCGACGCTGCGCTGGCTGTTGTTTTCGCCCGTGCCGACCCAAACGGCATTGAGGTTGTTGGGATCGAGCGCGACGCAGCCGATGGAATAAGCGCCTTCTTTGTCGAACACCGGCGTATAAGTGTTTCCGCCGTTGACCGTTTTCCAAACGCCGCCCGAGGCGACGGCGACGTAGTATTCGTGCGCGTTCTTGGGATTGACTGCGAAATCGCCGATCCGGCCCGACATGAGGGCGGGACCGATGGTGCGGAGTTTGAGACCGGCGAATATTTTGGCGGGATCGTTGGAGTCGTCTGACGATTGGCTTTTGCCGGGGCTAATGTCGGCGGCAAGTGATGCGCCGGAGACAGTTGACCAGAAGATCAAGACGAATGGAACAAGCGGGGTTCTCATGATTCGGGACAAGTGGAAACATCGGGCGGAAGGATTAAGCAGCCTTGCCTCGGCGTCAATGCCGCGCAAGGTCGAAGCTTTCTTCTGTGGACTGTTCGATGTTCGACGTTGGACATTCGGAATGTGCCTGTGGAACGTCGAACCTCCAACACCGAACTCTGAACATCGAACTTTTTTCCGTCGGAAAGGGTCACCCGTGGATGAGCAACTGAATATTCTCCGGCAGATTTTTCGCCACTTCCGTGACGACATCGCCTTTGAGCAAACTGGTCATCGTGCGCCGATGGGACGCGCCGAGAATCAACATATCCACGCCGAGCGTGGCGGAGAGGTCGAGAATCGTGGCCGCCGGATCGTCACTCACCGAGTACACCGGAACGACCGGCACGTCGCTCTTGCCTCCGAGTTCGAGCATCCGGTACATGATGCTGGCCGCGATCTTGTCGTCTTGCCAGCGCGGGCGTTCGGTCGATTCGAGCGGGCCGGGCAGGGACACGGCGAGTTCTTTGACGTAGAGCACATAGAGCGATCCGCCCCGCAGCTTGGCCTCTTCGAGTGCGAATCGCAGCACGGGCGTGAAGCCTCGCGCGGCGACCAGGATCGTTTGGCCTCCCGTAAGGTTGAATTGAAAATCAGGAACCGCCTCCGGCGCGACGTGGGCGGCGACTTCCTCGCTCACGGTCAACGTGCGAAGGCCGGCGCGGCGTTGCGCATAATTCCTCAAGCCCAGGCCGACGCCCAGAACGCAGCACGCGAAGAACAACGCGTCCGGTTTTGTCTTCGCGACCGTGAGTTCGACGCACAAGAGAATCAAAAACGTCACCCCCATGACGAAGCGCTCCGCCCAGCGCAGTTGGAGAGCCTTGTTGAACGTGCACGAGCCGAGATTGACCGTGATGGCGCCAATGACGCCGATGGCGTAAAGGCCCATCAAGGATTCCAAATTGTTCGCGAATTCCACCACGAGAACGGGCAGCAGGACGGAAATCGCGAGCGGCCATCGAGGCACGCCGTAAGCATTGAGCCTCGAAAAAGTCCGCGGCATCTCGCCGTCTCGCGCCAGCATGTAGCACAGACCGATCAAGGCCGTCACGGCGGTGTTCACGGCGCTCAGCAGCAGGAGGCCGACAACAATACCGACGACGATGCCGAATATTTTGCCGAACCCGCTGCCGAATGAGAGCGTACCGTACTGCTCGCCGAGCACGCTCAACATATCCTCCCAGCGTTGTTCGAGGAGAGGCTGCAGGTCTTGGGAGAGCGAGAGCATCGCCCAACCCAGCAACGCGGTTCCCAGAACCACTTCGATGGCTACCGGCACAATGGCCATGCGCGCTGTGCGTGCGACGCTGGGTTGATCCATGGTTGCGCCAGGGTCCAGCTTCATGACGCCGGTGAGGTTGGCGATCGCTTCGACGCCGCTCAACGCCAGGATCATCCCGACGAAGGCGAGCCAATTCTGGGAGAATTGAGGGGGCGGCTTTTCCAGATTCGCGGCGGACAGGTGAGGGAGACAGAGCGCAGCGATAATCATCACCACGACGACCATTGGGGCGGCCAAGTAAATCGCCAGGCTGCCGCTGTGTTTCGGACCGAAGAAATTGATGGCGCCGATGAAGAAGATGAGCCCCATCGTGGCCCAGGCAATGTAGTCCTCCGGCACGCGAAAATAACTCATCGCGGCCCATCCACTCATCGCGGCAGTCACCGTGAAATTGGCTACCAGCAGCAGCGCTCCCATCACCGCCAGAAAACGGCTTTGGTTGCGCGCGGCGGAATAGACGCCGCCGCCGTCCGGGAAGTGTTTGCAAACCAGGACGTAGTTATAGGCGACCAGGCCGGTCAATGCGCACACGGCGACGATAATGGGAAGCGCCTGGTAATGCCCGATGGCGAAGGCGCCGCTGAAGGCAAAGCCAATCACGTAGGCTTTGCTCGTGCCCCAATCGCCGTAGAGCAAAGCCGCGGCTCGTTTCCAATCGACGTTCCGGGGGCGGTGGATGCCAAAAGTCTCCATGCCGCTAAGGGGTGGTGCGCGTGCTGGCGAACGGTGTCATGGCGATTCGTGCGCGCTGATACTGCCTCTAAGCAACGGGCTCAGTCAAACGAACTTGAGTCGGACGCGGTGACCCAGGTTGGGCCTGTAATAATGTAAAGCTTCACCGGGCAAGACTTGCCCCTGAGGCGTAAAGCCGCACTCGAGGACGACGACGACTCGGACGAATGAAATCGAACTTCCAGACCGGTTTCAGAAGCGTAAGCTTCAGGCGATGGAACTGTCAGAAATCCGCATCGACAAATGGCTCTGGGCCGTCCGGCTTTACAAGACCCGCACTTTGGCCGCCGACGCGTGCCGCGCAGGCCACATCGAGATTGCCGGACACACCGTTAAGCCCTCACGATCCGTGCGCGTCGGTGAAATCATTTCAGCGAAAATCGGGATCATCACCAAGACCATCAAAGTCCTGGGATTGATCGACCGGAGAGTCGGAGCTCCGATCGCAAAGCTGCATGTCGAGGATCTGACGCCGCTTTCGGAGTACGCGAAGCTTGCGGAAGCGAAGACGCAACCGATCCTTCATCCGCCAGGTTTTGGGCGCCCAACGAAGAAGAGCCGCCGAGCCATCGAAAGATTCATCGCCGGAGACTAAAGGGCCGCCCTGTCAAAATTGAGACGGCATGGGCGCTGCTTTTCTGAATTTTGATGCTTGAGTAAGTCGTGGCCGGAGATTTCTGGCCTACGATAAAACGGCGTTTACTTACTTAGGAAGTTTCAGGCACTCGGTGCCCAGGGTCATTCAGCCAAACAACAACCCAACCCCACCTTGCCTATGCCCGTCTTCTTTCGATGCAAAAACTGCGGACAGGAACACATCAGCCCCCTGTATTTCCCCGATGAGCGGTCGTTCGCCGCGGATCACCTCGGCACGATGACCCTCCCATGCCCGGTCACCTGCAAGACCGCTCC
>JACPRI010000248.1 GCA_016190065.1 Verrucomicrobiota bacterium | reverse complement strand
GCCTTTTTGCGGTCGCCTCGGTTTCCGTTGGCAATGAAGACTCGGACTATGGCGACAATGACTTTGAGGACTTCCTCGGGCCGGACGAGCACGCCGAGATCATTTGCGAATGCCTTGTGGCCTGTGGCTCCACCCAGAGCGATTCGGAAATAGACTCCCGGCGCAATCTGCGCATCACCGGGCTGATCCGCCGCCTCGCTAATCTTCACCGCCTTGATGCCGATGTCGTTCGTGTCCTCCAGCGTGCCAATCAGGCCGCCGCCATCGAATGCGATATTGAACTTGCGCGGCAAATCGTAAAAGGAACGGTCGTTGATAATGATTTGCGCGAGCTGCTGGCAAAGCGGAAGTGTGTCGATCAATTCGTGAGGATCCACGCCCGCCGTGGGGTTGCACGTGAGATTTCGGATGTTGTCCGCGCCTGCGCCGCGCGAGTGCAAGCCGACTGCCTGAATACGCCGCAGCACCTCCGGCGCGTTCTTTGGTTCGATCAGCCGAAGCTGGAAATTCGCGCGCGTAGTAATCTGGACGTAGCCCGTGGTCAACTCCGTGGAAATCCGAGCCAGTTCCCGGAGTTGGAAACTCTTCACCACGCCGCCGGGAATCCGCAGCCGGCACATGAAGGCTTCCTTGGCCGGCGTCAGGTAAAACAGGCCGTGCCATTTGAAGCGGAAAATATTTTCGCGCTCCGGGGCCTTGTTCGCCGCGGCGTCTTCGAGAAGCAGCGGGTAGGAATCCAGCGGATGCAGTTCGCGTTTGATGCGCTCTTCGGCAATCAACGCGGACAGATCCGGTTTGGCGGGGGCCATCACCGGGTTCGGCGCAGCATCCGCAAAAGCAAAGCCCCGCTCCCGCAACCCGGCGAACAGGCCGTCCAGATACGCCGACTGCTCCGGGCTCAACTTCTGCCCGGCGACTTCTGTGAAGGGAATGGTGGGCGCGCTCATCTGGCGGTTAGTAAACATCGCGCTGGTATCGTCTGTCGGTCTTTAACTTTGCCACGTATTCAGCGGCTTCTTCGGCTGTCTTGTTACCAGCTTGTGCGACCACTTCGTGCAACGCCGCGTCCACGTCCTTCGCCATGCGTTTGGCGTCCCCGCACACATAAACGTGCGCGCCTTCTTCGAGCCAGCACCACACCTCCTCGGCGTTTTCCAGCAAGCGATGCTGGACGTAAGTCTTCGCGGCCTGGTCGCGCGAGAACGCGGTGTCCAACCGTGTCAGCGGGCCTTCCGCCCGCATCGATTCCAATTCCTCTCGATAAAGGAAATCGAGATCGCGGCGCTGATCTCCGAAGAACAGCCAGTTCTTGCCCTGGGCGCCGCCGACGCGGCGCTCTTCCAGAAACGCGCGAAACGGAGCGATGCCGGTGCCAGGGCCAATCATGATGATCGGCCTGGCTCCGTCGCTCGGCAGGCGAAAATGATTGGAACTTTGAACAAAGACTGGAACCGGCGTGTCCGGATACACGCGCTCGGCCAGAAACGTCGAACAAACTCCTTTGCGCTCGCGACCGTGGCTTTCGTATCGCACCACCGCGACCGTCAGATGGACGTCGCCGACATGCGCCTTCGGGCTGGACGAAATGGAATAGAGACGCGGCTGGAGCTTGCGCAGAAAACCGACGAATTCTGCGGGCGAAAACCTCGCTGCCGGATAACGCAGGAGCAGATCAACCACTTCGCGCCCGGTCAGAAACGCATCGAGATGGGCTTTGCGCGCCGGAGCCAGCAGATCTTTCAAGTCCGCGTTCCCCGATCGTTCCGACACGGCTTTCACAAAGTCGAGCGATGGCTGAGTAATCACGTAACTGCGGAGCAGAGCGCAACGCAAAGAAGTTTCCAGGCCTTGCGGATCGCGGACCGCTTCTTCGCCATCGCACTCCAGCGCTTCCAAAATGTCGGAGACCAACGCCGGACAATTGGCGGGCATGACTCCGAGCGCGTCGCCAGCCTCATAGGTTAATGCCGATCCCTGCAAAGAAATCTCGAAGTGACGTGTGTCCTTCGCGGATCCGGGCGCATTCAACTTTCGATTGGTGATCAGTTTGGCGGGCAACGGATTGTTACGCCCATAAAGTAGGGCAGGCATCCTGCCTGCCCGGCTATCAAATAACATCTTGTTCTCAACGTCAGAAGCTTCTCCGATATTCGTGTCTTCGGGCAGGCTGGAATCCTGCCCTACGTTGTTCAGCGCGATCCACAGTCCCTCCATCCACTCTTTGGCGGCAGCCTCGTAATCCACATCACAATCGGCCCGAGGATGAACGCGCTTTGCGCCGAGTTGATCGAGCCGTTCGTCGATTTTCTTTCCGGCGCCGCAAAAGTTCGCGTAGTTCCGATCGCCCAAGGCCAGAACCGCATAGCTGAGATGATCGAATCGCGGCGCTTGCTCAGAGTTGAGATGGCCCCAGAAAGCGGTCGCGTTGTCCGGCGGGTCGCCATCGCCCCAGGTGCTGGTGACGATGATCAATCGTTGCTCCTTCGAGAGATCGACCGAAGCGAACGCGTTCAGTTCCATGACACGCGGTTTGAAGCCGCGCTTCTCGGCCTCGGCGGCGAGTCGTTTGGTCAATTGTTCCGCCGTGCCCGTCTGGCTGCCGTACATCACGAGCAACGGCTCCGCCACCTTGAGTAGCTGCGGGCGCGCGCCCGCGTCCTGTTCACCGGTATTGGCGTCGGCGAATAGGCCGGCGAGATACCCATTCAGCCAGGCCCGTTGCTCGACCGTGAACGGCGCGCTGGCGGGAATGTAAGGGATGCTCGTCATCGGGATGGCTGAATATTCAGGCTAGGCTAGACATTATTCCCCCGTTGTTCTTGGCCTACCCAAATTTGTCCTTCGCGAAGTTCGGCCGTGTAGCGAGGCAGTGGACGCCGTGGCGGACCGGCTAGAACCGATCCGTCTTCCGCGTTGAAGAATCCTTCGTGACACGGACAATAGAACTGTCGCTTCTCTGGTTGAAAGTGGATCGGGCACATCAAGTGCGTGCAGCTTTGGCTGTAAGCTGCGAACCGGTCGGCCTCCAAGCGCACCAGAATGCACGGATCATCCTTCGTCGGATACCGAAAGAGCTTGTAGCCGCCGACGGGAATTTCGTTCGCGTCGGCGACGGGCTGCGGAGCCATGACCTTCGTGTGGGCGACGGAAAGCAGCGGTCGGGCCGCCGCCACGCTTGTGCCCGCCAGGACCGCGCAGCCGAGGAATTTCGCAAATTCGCGGCGGGATGATTTGGGGCTGGCGTGGCGATGCGTATTCGGATGTTGGTTCATAATTGCTTTGCGGATATCGGGCGAGCCAACCTTGATCGAACGGGAGTTACGTTTCCTTTCCTCTCACCCCGGCCCTCTCCCTTGGGGAGAGGGTGGGTACTTTGTGCGCGGTTGATTCTTCCGTGGCGTCCGAGCTTTTTCCAGCGCAGCAATCGATTTTCCCTCTCGCTGAGGGAGAGCGACAGGGTGAGGGAGAACACTACGCCTGCTGACCAAGCGATGTTGTTAATGACAAGCATAGGCCGTTAACCAGCGACGGTCGCCTCCTCCTCTTCTTCAACGGGACTGATCTCTTCCCAGACAGCCAGTTCTCCGGCATCCGGCGCGCCAGCGCGTGCGAGCGAGAGGGGATCGTCGTCCAGGGCTTCGAACGGAAGAAAATCGGCGATGTCGAACGGCAACGCTTTGATCCCCGGCGCCGTCATCATGTTCACCTTGGTCCGCACGGTCTGGCGTCCGAATTGAAACTCCTTCACCGGCTTCTCACGGCGGTGTTGCTCGACATACTCGCGCGGTCCGTAATAAAGCGCGCCGCTGGGGCAGACCGTGGCGCACATCGGCTTGCGTCCCCGGCTCGTGCGGTCGTAGCACATGTCGCACTTCATCATGAGTTCGAAGCGGGTTTGCATCTTGGGAACGCCGAACGGACAAGCCAGCACGCAGTTCGAGCACGCAATGCAGCGTGGTTTGGAGGCGCTGTGGACGATGCCATGATCGTCCTGCCGAATCGCCTCCGCCGGGCACACCTTTGCGCAGGTCGGGTCTTCGCAGTGCATGCAGACCACGGGTACGGTCTGGACGCTCTCCGTGCGGTTCACGTAGTCGAGGTGGATCATCGGGTGCCCGCGATGCGTCTCGCATTCGCCGCACGCCTGCACGCACGCCTGGCAACCAATGCAGCGCGAAGGGTCGATGAAGAATTCGTAGCTCGAGGTCATGGCGTTGAGTCGTCACCTCGTTAAAACGTTACAGCGTTACAACGTTGAACCGTTGTAACGTTGTAACGATTTAACTTTTTTAACGATTCAAGGGGGTTCGGCTGCGACGGCGCCTGACCCACCTTCTCGATGCGGCACGCGCAAACCTTGAATTCGGGAATCTTAGAAATGGGATCGAGTGCGCGGTGGGTGATCTGATTCGCGGATTTCTTACCCGGCCAGTGGTAAGGAACGAATACCGTGTCCGGCCGGATCGTCTTGACGATTTGTGCCGGCACCGTGATTTCGCCGCGCCGAGTAATCACGCGGACTGGGTCACGATCATTGACTCCCAGTTTCTCGGCGAGGCGCGGGTGCATTTCGCACAGCGGCTCCGGGTATTGATCGACCAAACTGCCGATCCGGCGCGTTTGCGTGCCGCTCAAGTATTGCGAGACCACACGGCCGCTCGTGAAGAAAAGCGGGAACTCCTCGTCCACGTCCTCGGCCGGCGGCCGGTAGTCATGCGCATGGAATTTAGCTTTGCCATCCGGGTGAAAAAACTTTCCGCCCTCGAACAGCCGCGGCGTGCCGGCATGATCGGGCGCCGGGCATGGCCAGAATAGTCCCATGTTCCTCTCGATCCTTTCGTAGGTCATCCCGCTGTAGTCGATGGGTGCGCCTTGAGTGGCCGCCGTGAGTTCGTTGAAGATTTCCCCGGCATTTTCGAACTCGAAGCCCTTGCGCTTGCCGAGACGTTGGGCGAGATCGCAGATGATTTTCCAGTCCACGCGCGCGTCGCCCGGCGGCGTGACGCTTCTGCGGAGTCGGACGCATCGGCCTTCGCCGGTGGTCACCGTGCCTTCATCTTCTTCTTGGAGTGAGCCGGCGAGGACCACGTCGGCGTAATGGGCGGTCTCGTTGAGGAAAAAATCAATGGCGCAATAGAACTCCAATTTCTCCAGCGCGGCGCGCGTGCGGTTGGAGTCCGGGAGGGAGACAAGCGGGTTGAAGCTGATCGTGATCAGCCCTTTGATCTTGCCCTCCTCAATCGCGTCGAAGATTTCGCAAGCGGTCAATCCTTGCTTTGGTAATTCGGTTTCCGGAATCGACCAGAAATCCGCGGTGAATTGCCGGTGGTCCGGATTGTTGATGTCGCGGCCGCCGGGCAGTTGATTGCAGCGCTGGCCGTGTTCGCGCCCACCCTGGCCGTTGCCTTGGCCGGTGATTGTTCCGTAGCCGCAGCCAGGTCTGCCGATGCGTCCCGTCGCGAGAACCAGATTGATGTAGCTGAGAACGTTCTCGACCCCCTTGGTGTGGTGCTCGATGCCGCGCGCGTGCAGGAGCATCGAAGTTTCAGCCGGTCCCCAGATTTCCGCCGCTTTGACAATGCTCGCGGCTGGCACACCCGTGATCCGCTCGGTGACTTGAGGCGTGTATTTCTTGACGAGCGCGCGAACTTTCTCGAAGTCATTCGTGTGCTCGGCGATGAAAGAGTCATCGACCCAGCCGCGTTCGATCATGACATGGAGGATGCCGTGGGCGAGCGCACTGTCACGGCCTGGACGGACGGGGAGGAACAAATCGGCCGTGCGAGCCAGAGGCGTGATGCGTGGGTCGATGATAATGATTTTGGCGCCTTGGTCGCGCGCGCGCCAAATGTAATCGGTCAAGATGGGAAAGCACTCCGCGACGTTGCTGCCCGCGATGAAGATCACCTTGGCCAGCGGAATATCGCTCCAGGGATTCGCCGCGCGGTCGATGCCGAAGGCCATGCGGTTGGCCGCGCCCGCGCTGACCATGCACAAGCGGCCATTGTAATCGATGTTGGCCGTGCCGAGCGCGACGCGCGCGAACTTGCCGTTCAAGTAAGCCTTCTCGTTCGTCATGGAAGCGCCGCCGAGAAACGCGAACGCGTCTTTGCCGTATTTCGACTGAATGCTCTTGATCGCTTCGACTGTTTTGTTCAAGGCCTCGTCCCAACTGGACTGGCGAAATCCGGATTCACTCCGGATGAGCGGCGCGAGCAGGCGGTCGGGATGGCCGTTCTGCAAGTAACGCTTCACGCCCTTCGGGCAAAGCTTGCCCTGATTCACGGGAAACTCCTCCCACGGCTCGAACCCGATGACTTTGTTGTCTTTGACCTTGAGTTGAATGCCGCATTGCACGCCGCAGAAGCAGCAGTGCGTCTTCACGAGCCGGTCCGGCTCGCGATGGTCCCAGCCGCCGACGGGCGTGTAACTCGGCGTGGGGCCGAAGCGGGCGATGTAAGCTTCTTCGGGGAGAGTCAAAGCGGCCATGCGGATTTATGAATTACGATTTACGATTTATGATCTTATTTCGTCATCGCGGGTCGTGGCCGTGGCCAGTAGAGCGAGAAGGCCGTGCAAGGCGAGCGCTCAAGCGATCGTTCCTGACTCAATGCCAGCAGCCGCCGGCGGCATGGAGGGCAAACGTCCTGGTAATGAAGTTCGCCGTGCGGCGTCGCGAATCGGTAATCAAAGCCAAGTTGGTCGAGCACGATCTTCAAATCCGCCACGTGCATGGCGGACGCGAAATCCTCCCCGCAACGAACGCACGATGCGCGCGCGCCCGATTCGCCGGCGCGTTTGTAGAGCGACACACACAGCGAACAGGCCCGCTGGAACATGTGGAAGAGCTTTCCGAACGGAATATAGCCCAGCAGACCCAGCACGCTCAGCAGATGCGCCACGGCGATGGCCGAGTGGCCCTCGCCGGCCAGAAACTTGTAGCTCACCGTCAGCATCAACCCGGTCGCCGTGACGGCGAAGATGAGCAGCAAGGGAAGGATGTCCTCGGCGAATTTCTGAGTGGCGCGTTCGCCTGCGTCGGTGACACGGTGAAGTGCGGCCATGGTCAGCCCGACGGTCACGAGAATGGCGGAGAAATTCAGGAGATTGAACGCGACGAACGCCGTTGCGCTGTGGACATCAAAAGAGGCGGTCGCGAAGCCAAAGACGAAGGCGCGATATCTCTGGGCGTCGTCCGCGAAGGACTCGAAATGGACCCAGCCGAACACGAGCGGAAAAGTGATCGCAAACGCGAGCGTGCATCCGCCCGACAGGCACAGGTGCATGATCCAGCGGTACACGCTGCGACGGCGGATGAAATCCTGGGCCGCGAAATTTATCGCAAGAGATTTTGCCAGCACTAGCGTCGCCGGCTCGGAGGTTGCATCGGGTTGAACTGCGCTGCGTTTCCCCTCACCCCGGCCCTCTCCCTTGGGGAGAGGGTGAATGGATCGCTGCGTTTCGGCGAACCGCTCGCGTGCGTTTTGTCGAGTTGCGGCTTGCCGTATTCCCTCTCCTTGAGGGAGATGGCCAGGGTGAGGGGAAACGGCGCAACTACTTGCCCAAGTGCGAACCCTT
>JACPRI010000247.1 GCA_016190065.1 Verrucomicrobiota bacterium | reverse complement strand
TGGCCGTTCCCGATCGTGTCCAGAACGAGTTCCGCCGCCGAGGCAGAAGCCTGATTGTTCGAAGGCTCGTTGGACTCGGGCCGGTCACTCACCGCGAACAAGCGCGGATTGGAGATTCCAAATCGGCAAACGATTCGGGCTTCGTAAATGCCGGGCGGGACATTGGACGCAATCGTGAGGAGAAACTTGTTGGGCTCGGGGTGAAGAGCGCCTTCGGACATCTTCGGCTTCGCTTCAATCCCCTTCTCCGAAAAGCGAATCTCAGCCGCGTCATCGAGATCGACTCCCGACACGCTCACTTCCACGTTGGAGCCTGCTTTTCCACCGGGCGGAAAGATCGTGGACAGGCGGGCGACCGGGAGTTGAGCACGGACGCTGACCGTGCCGGCGAGAACCA
Source organism: Verrucomicrobiota bacterium (assembly GCA_016190065.1). Classification (GTDB taxonomy): domain Bacteria; phylum Verrucomicrobiota; class Verrucomicrobiia; order Limisphaerales; family SIBE01; genus VHCZ01. The sequence continues at coordinate 13,310 of JACPRI010000247.1, read as the reverse complement.
AGAGCACGGCTGCCAAACTGCGCGCGGTCCGCAGGCCCACTCCCAGCTTCTCCGAGGAGGGGAGCTTTGTTCCAAACACCGGTCGCAGGTTCCCCTCCTGGGAGGGGTGAAGGGGTGGGTTCATGGATATCAATCAAAATAATTCTTCGATCGGGCTGCCCGACGGTAGGACCGGGTGCGGACGGCCCGAGTGATCTGAGTATTGAGCCGCCGTGTCAATTCCCAGATGCCGGTACACGGTTGCGAGCATGTCTTGTGGCGTCTTTGGATTGGAGGCAGGCTCGGCGCCTTTCGCATCCGAGGAGCCGATCACACGGCCTCCTTGAATTCCGCCGCCCGCCACCGCCGCGCTGAACACATTCGGCCAATGATCGCGGCCGGCGTTCGCGTTCACTTTGGGGGTTCGCCCAAATTCACCCCAGGCAACCACCATCGTGGACTTCAGCAAGCCGCGTTGATCGAGGTCGTCGATGAGGGCGCTATACGCGCGATCCCATCGCGGCAAGAATCCATTTCGCATCGTATCAAAGCCCTGCACGTGGGTGTCCCACCAGCGCACGTCCACAGTCACCAGACGCACGCCGGCTTCGACCAGGCGGCGCGCGAGCAGAAACCGCTGGCTCCACGCCGGCACACCGCATCGGTCCGGAGTCGGCGCTTTGAACTCCGGGATGAATCCGTAACGCTCCCGCACTGAGTGCGGCTCGGCGTCGAGATCAAAGGCTTCACGCGCGGCTCTTCCGGAGAGCATTTCCCACGCGCGCTGTTCAAATTCATCCATCGCTTCCATTTGTCCGCTGCGATCGACCTCGCGCCGCAACGAATCCAGCCCTTCGAGCAGCGCGCGGCGGCCATCCAGGCGCTGCATGGAGATTCCAGCAGGAAAGCCCAGGTTCGGCACTTTGAAGGAACCGCCTTTGGCCGGGTCGGCAATCGTTTCAAAAGGGCTGCAGCGCGAGCCCAGGTACGCCGCGCCCGCTCCCGGCACCATCTTCGGAATCATGACGTAAGACGGGAGCCGGGGATTCTTCTCACTGAACTGCTTCGCCACAATTGCGCCGCAGCTCGGCATGATGTTGCCCGGCCCTTCTGCCGGGACCTCCGGCGCGGCGGGATAACCCGTGAAACAAATCTGGTCGGCTGAAGAATGTCCGGCGTCCACGTGATGGAGGCTGCGAATGATGGACCACTTGCGCATGAGGCGCGCGCTCATCGGGAGTAGATCGCAAATCTGAATTCCGGGAACGCTCGTCGAGGTGGCTCCAAACTCTCCACGATACTCGATCGGTGCGTCCGGTTTTGGATCCCAGGTCTCGTGCTGGCTCGGGCCGCCCCGCATCCACAAAATGATCACCGAATTCTCTCGCGAGACCTCGCGGCCCGCCGCCGCGGCCTTTGAGTCAAATCGGAGAAGTTCGGAGAGTGCAAGCCCGGCCACACCGAGCACGCCTGTCTTGAGAAAACTGCGCCGCTCGATGGCCAGGAGCCGGCGGAATTCCGGGCAGCCGATTCGATGGGCCTGCGAGCGCTTCATTCAATGGTTGAAGAGAAACTCCTTGGTATTGATGAGCGCCCAGATGATGTCTTCGTAAGCTTCCCGGCGTTTCTCAGATTTCTTCTCGAGATAGCCTTTGGCCAACTTCAGTTCCTTGTCCTCCGGCTCCCGGGCGTAGGACCAATAGTAAAGCTCCCGGATGTTCGCTTCGTCCGGCTGCTTGTTCCCCGCCAGCAACGCCGCGCGGCCTTTGTCGTTCGCCAGTTTTTCCTGAATGTCTTTCGCATTCAGAAGATGGAGGCTCTGAGCGAGACTGGCGTCTTGAGAGCGCTCGCATTCGCACGAGCTCGACATCTCGGGCCGGCCAAACACGGTCAGGAAATAGGAACTCGCGTTGAAACTGTTGTCCGGCAACTGAATGGCGCGCGTGCCGACCGGCAAGCCGTCGAAGCGGTTTTCCGATTGCGTCATCTGATTGACCGCATCCAGTAACACCTCCGCCGTGAGACGCTTCGGGTAGTAACGCGAGAAATTTTGTTTATCGACTTTGTTATGCTCATTCGGCACCGAACTGAGTTGATAGACTTTCGCACCGCAAATGGCGCGCACGAGATTCTTCAAATCAAATCCGCTGCCGACAAAATGCTTCGCCAGCGCGTCCAGCAACTCAGGATTTGTCGCCGGATTGGTTTCGCGAATGTCGTCTTCGGGTTCGACCAAGGCCCGCCCAAAGAAATGCTTCCAATAGCGATTGACCAGTGATCGCGCGAAGTAAGGGTTGTCCTTGCTGGCCATCCAATCCGCGAGCGCCTGACGTGGATCTTCGTCCGGCGTCATCTCCAACGGGCTCGTGCCCAGACCCGCGGGCTGGACCGATTGTTTGGTCTTCTTGTTGGTCGCCGCGGGCTTGCCGCGCTTGTGGTAAATGATTTCCTCGCCCGGGCGAGTGCCGGCTTTCCGGCCAACCTGGCTGAAGAACGCGGCGAAACTGTAGTAGTCCTGCTGGCTCCACCGCTCGAATGGATGGTGGTGGCATTGCGCGCACTGAAGCCGTGTGCCTAAGAACAGTTGAGCCGTGTCTTCGAGCTGAACGGTCATATCTTTGACCTGCCGATACCAGGCCACAGCCGGGTTTTCACCGATTTCTCCGGAAGCGGCGACCACTTCCCGAACAAATTGGTCGTAGGGCTTATTTGAAAGCAAGCTGTCCCGAATCCAGGCGTGGAAGGCATACGTTCCCCGCACGTGCGTCGGCGCCCCGCGCTTGTTCCGGAGCAGCGCGCTCCACTTGTTCGCGAAGTAATCCGCGTAATCCGAGGTGTCCAACAGGGCGTCGATCCAGCGGTCGCGTTTGTCCGCGCCCTTATCTTCGAGGAATCGCCTGGCCTCGTCCGGCGTTGGGAGGCGTCCGGCAATGTCAATCGACGCGCGCCGCAGGAAAGTTGCGTCGTCGCAATTCTCCGATGGCGGCATGCCGATGGTCTTCAGTTTCTTGAAGACCCACTCATCGACGAAATTTCTCGGCGCGGGCAAACTGGCCACCGCCGCGCCCAGCGGAATCGTGGCCCGAAACACAGCGACCTTGGCCTGATACCGCACCATGACGGCCACGTCACCGGGTTGGTTAAACAACTGGACCTTTCCGGATTCCTCCGTGCGGGCCATTTCTTTGTCGTTCGGTTCGTAAAGCGCGCTGCGGGTCACATCCTCTTTGGTGCCGTCGGTGTAATGCGCCAGAACCACGATCTGCTGCTCTCCGCCGAAGGGCATCGTGCGTTCCTTGGGAAACACCTCAATGCGAGCGACCGTCGGGTCGGTTGGCTTCCCGTACGGCATGCCTTGCTTAATCCAGCGCACCAGCAAGCTGTAATCATTGGAGTCCGGTTCCAGGCGTTTGCCACCGCCGTGAGGCAGAGCGCCGACGGCCTTGAGCAGCAGCAGGCTGTTTTCGGGCGCGGACGGAAATAATCTTCGGCCGCGCGCTTCTTTGACCAGATGCTCGTAGTCTTCGGTGGGTTCAAAGCCCAGCAACGAAAGCTTGAAACCATTTTGGCCGCTGGCTTTGCCGTGGCATCCGCCGGCATTGCACCCGGCTTTCGTGAAGATTGGGACGATTTGGTTTGGAAAGTTGACCGGCGTGACCGAAGCAAAATCTTCCACCGTGATCGGAAGGGCCGCCGTAGTGCCGTCTGAAGTCCGAGCCGTGATCGTGGCTGCACCGTCTCCGCTCGGGCTGACCACGCCGTTCTTGTCCACCCGGACCACGCCTTCGGGCGCGACAGAATAAGTCACCTGGTGGGTGTAATCCCGGAGCGCGCCGGCGTCCAACGTCGCCGTCACCAGCAACTGCTGCCGCGCGTCGCTGCCTCTCAATTGCAGTTTCTGCACGGCTTCGCTTCCGGCGTCGCTCGCGAAATGGATTTGCAGATTCGAAATCTTTACCTGCGCGTTGGGTGCCGGCTCTTCCGCTCCGCGTGATTGGCGCACGCCCAGGCCAGCCAGAGCGAGCACCGCCGTCGCGGTCCAGAGACTGCATTGGTATTTGCTAAGGGTCATTCTCATAAACTCTTCAAATCAGTTCGTGGATCGGCTGGTACCCGTCCACGAGGTAGCGAGGCCGGCCAGACAAATCAGTGATCGTGGTCTTGTTCGCGTCGATTCCCAGATTGTGGTAGAGCGTGGCAAAGACTTCCTGGAAATCCACCGGCCTTTCATTCGCTTCGCCGCCAAGCCGGTCCGTTGCGCCGATGGCCTGGCCCATTCTCATCCCGCCTCCCGCCAGCAAAGCGCACGAGACTTTTGGCCAGTGATCGCGTCCGGCGTCTTTGTTGATGGTGGGCGTGCGGCCAAACTCTCCCCAAACCACGACGGAAACGTCTTTGTCCAATCCACGCTCGTGCAGGTCCTGAACCAGAGCCGTGACGCCTCGGTCCAGCAAAGGCAAATCGGCCTTGGCATGTTTGTGGTTGTTCCCGTGGTAATCCCAGAAGCCAAACGCGACCGTGACCACGCGAGCGCCCGCCTCAACCAGTCTGCGAGCCACCAGGAATTGCTCCGTGAGCATCGGTGCCGCGTCGCCATGCGGTTTGGGATCGCCTTTCCCGTAGCGCTCGATGATTCGTTTGTCTTCCTTTTGAAAATCCAAAGCCTCGAGAAGTTTGCTGGAAGTCAGCACGCCGAGAGCCTGTTGGTTGAATGCGTCCAGCCCCTCCATCAGACCGCTCGAATCCACCGCGCGGCGAAACTGGTCGAAGCTGGAGAGAAGCGTGCGCCGATCCGCCAGACGTTCGAGCGTCACTCCATTCAGGATCATGTCCGACTTGCCTTCCCCTCCCGGCTTGAATGAACCATGCTGTGCGCCCAAAAAACCGGGATTGGCGGCGTTGTACGGCCGGTGCTGCATCCTCGGTTCAAGACCGACGAACGGAGGCACGGCGAGATCCGTGGAGCCTTGCAACTTGGAGACGATCGCCCCGAACGATGGCCAGCCGCCGGGCGGCTGATCGCGCGACAGCCGGCCCGTCATGCATTGGAAATCGCTGTGTTCATCGCGCGCGCCAACCACCGAACGGAGGATTGCGAGTTTGTCCATCATCCCCGCGATGAGCGGCAGGTGTTCGCAAATCTGGATGCCGGGAACGTTCGTCGAGATAGGTCTGAATTCTCCGCGGATTTCCAGCGGCGCATCCAGCTTGAGATCGAACATGTCCTGGTGCGGCGGGCCGCCCGGGAGATAAATCATGATGACGGCTTTGTGAGAACGCCGGATGCCCGCCTGAGATTCAACTTCGAGGAGTTGCGGCAAGGCCAATCCGCCGAGTCCGAGCGCGCCGATCTTGAGAAAATTCCTCCGAGAAACTCCATCGCAAAATCGCGCTTTAGGACCGTAGATCGTCAGCATGCTTCAGATGAGTTCACGAATCGGTTGGTAGCCGTCCACGAGGTATTGCGGGCGTCCGGCCAAATCCGGAAGCGTCACTTTGTTCGCGTCGATGCCGAGGTTGTGGTAGAGCGTGGCAAAGACTTCGCCGAAATACACCGGCCGCTCGACCGCTTCTCCCCCCAGCCGATCGGTGGCGCCGATGACTTGCCCCGTCTTCATTCCACCGCCGGCCAGGAGAGCGCACGACACTCGCGGCCAATGGTCCCGGCCTCCGTCTTTGTTGATGACCGGCGTGCGGCCAAACTCGCCCCACACGACCACTGACACATCCTCTTCCAACCCGCGTTGGTGCAAATCTTCGATGAGTGCGCTCAAGCCCTGGTCGAGGAGAGGCAGATCCTGCCGGAGCGCGTCGAAATTCCTGCCGTGATGATCCCAGCGGCTGAACGCGAGCGTGACACACCGGCATCCCGCTTCCACGAGCCTGCGCGCGATCAGGAAATGTTCCATGAGCTTGGGGCCGCCATCGTCTCGATTCTTTGGATCACCCTTGCCGTATCGGGATCGAGTTCGCACGTCCTCTTTCTCGATATCGAGGGCATCCCGGAGTTTGCTCGATGTCAAAAGGCCGAACGCCTGTTCGTTGTAAGCGTCCAGGCCTTCCATCATGCCGCTGGCATCCACGTCACGCCGCAGTTGGTCGAAACTGGTGAGAAGAGTTTTGCGGTCCGAAAGCCGATCCATCGTGACGCCGTTGAGCACAAGATCGTCGCGGCCCGCACCTTTGTTGGGTTGGAACGGCGCGCAGGCCGCGCCGAGAAAGCCGGGGTCCCCGGTGCGCGCCCAACGCATCTCGCCCATCTTGGGTGCGAGTCCAGCAAATGGCGGAATGGCGCGATTCGTTGGCCCTTGAAGTCTTGCGACGACAGAGCCCAGGCTCGGCCACCCACCGGGCGGCTGATTCCGTGTCGTGCGTCCGGTCAGACATTGAAAAGCATCGTGTTCGTCCAGCGCGCCGACGATGGAGCGGATGATCGCGGTCTTGTCGATGACCTTGGCGAGTTGGGGGAGGTGTTCGCAGATTTGGATGCCGGGGACATTCGTAGGGATCGGTTTGAATTCTCCTCGAATCTCCAGCGGTGCGTCCATTTTCAGGTCGAAGATATCCTGGTGTGAAGGCCCGCCCGGCAGGAAAATCATGATGACCGCTTTGTGGGAACGACGAATACCCGATTGTGCTTCGGCCGCGAGGATCTGAGACAAACTCAAGCCACCGAGCCCCAGGGCGCCGATCTTGAGGAAATTCCGGCGGGTAACGCCATCGCAGAAACGGGTCTTTTGTCCGTAGATTGTCAGCATGCTTTGCGCTTGGTTCCGCAGTTCGGACTCCCCTGCCCTAACGCCTATTCAAACGGTTTTAGATCAATTCACGCATGGGCTGATAGCCGTGATCCACCAGGTACTGGGGACGGCCCGCCAAATCAGGAACGGTCACCTTGTTGGCGTCGATGCCGAGGTTGTGATAGAGCGTGGCGAAGACTTCGCCGAATTGCACCGGCCGCTCGACGGCTTCGCCGCCAAGCCGGTCCGTCGCTCCGATGACCTGTCCAGTCTTGATTCCGCCGCCGGCCAGCACGGCGCAAGAAACTCGCGGCCAATGATCGCGCCCGGCGTCTTTGTTAATCACGGGGGTCCGCCCAAATTCCCCCCACATGACGACGGACACGTCCTTCTCCAATCCCCGTTGGTGCAGATCCTCGATCAGCGCGCTGACGCCTTGATCGAGCAAAGGCAAATCCTGCCGAAGGGCGCCAAAGTTGTCGCCATGATGATCCCAACGGCTGAAGGCCAGCGTGACACAACGCGCTCCCGCCTCGACCAATCGGCGCGCGATCAGGAAATGTTCCATGAGTTTAGGGCCGCCATCGTCGCGGTTTTTGGGATCGCCCTTGCCATACCAGTCTCGGATTTTTGAATCTTCTTTCCCGACATCCAGCGCATCGAGCAATTTGCTGGAAGTGAGCACGCCGAACGCCTGTTGGTTGAACGCGTCCAGTCCCTCCATAAGACCTTGAGCGTCCACCTGACGGCGAAATTGATCGAAACCAACGAGCAAAGATTTCCGGTCGGAAAGCCGGTCCAGCGTCACTCCGTTCAGCACCATGTCGCCCTGAGCCGAACCTTTGTTCGGGGTGAACGGCGCATGCGCCACGCCGAGGAAACCCGGCGTGCCATTGTCCGACCACGGCACGTGCCCCATCTTCGGCGAGAGTCCGACGTAAGGCGGAACAGCGTTATTGACCGGTCCTTCAAGTCTCGAAAGGACCGAACCCAGCGCAGGCCAACCGCCGGGTGGTTGACCCCGCATGTGGCGGCCGGTCAAACATTGAAACGCGTAGTGATTATCCTCCGCTCCAACCATGGATCGGATGATCGCCAGCTTATCCATGATGGCGGCAAGTTTCGGAAGATGTTCGCAGATTTGAATTCCAGGAACTTTCGTCTGGATCGGCTTGAATTCGCCTCGAACTTCAGAAGGGGCATCCATCTTCAAATCGAACATGTCCTGGTGCGAGGGGCCCCCCGGAAGGAAAATCATGATGATCGCTTTGTGGGACCGCCCCACGTTCGCGAGAGCTTCCGCCTGCAGGAGCCTGGCCATGCTCAAGCCGCCCAGGCCGAGCGCGCCGATCCTCAGGAAATTCCGCCGCGAGATTCCATCACAGAAGCGTGATTGGTTGCCATAGATGGTCAGCATACATGTCGTCTCAGTTGAAGCAGGCGCCTTCGCGGAACTGTGGCCAATGTCCTTTTGGCAGAATCACTTGTCAAGCATGGAAAACGTAATTTTCGCCTTTTGACAAACCACCGGTTTGTGGTGGAATGTCCCGCATGAATCACCCCGCCCTTCTCTTCACTATCGCCGCCTCGATTAGTGCGACTGCACTGGCTCAAAACACTCCGGCAGGGAAAACCGCCCTCCAGGTTCAGTCGGGAAAGAAAGGTGCGGAAGCCATCGCCACACCAGGAGCCAAAAGCCAATCCAAACCTCAGGAACCGCGTGTCTGTTACGGCGGATTGCTCGTTGATTTATCCAACGGAAGCAAATCGGCAAAGCCGACCGATGTTCGTTATGCTCCAAGACCCAAGCCCGTGCGCGACAACGCCTACACGGACCCTCAAACCGGCGTCATCAAGGGTTTCGTCATCTTCGCGATTAGGTTTTGATCCAAGGATTCAGTCGTCACGAGCATCCAACTGGCTTTTCAGTTTTTCCGAGGGGACGGTTTTCTGGCGCGGCGCTCCTGGATCAATGTCCAGAACTCGGTGACCCGTGCGCCTTCTTGGATTTTCTGCTCCGCTGGCGGGTGAGGTTAAGCCTAGCCCGGAGCAAATCTCAGTCTCGTGCGGCCCCTTTGCCCTTCGGCAGCACCGCCCACGTCGGATACGGCGTGTTTCCCTTCTGCGCAAACCAAAGGATCCGGTTCAGCAAATCCTCCGGACACTTGTCGATTTGTTCGAGCGGCAGGCGCTGCGAAAGTTCGGCGTAGCGGCGTTGCACCGGATCCTTGATGGCTTGGCGCTCCGGGTTCAACTGATCGAGCGGGATGTTGTTCCGCACGGCCTTGAAGGGAGTGAAATCTGGCGTTGTTGTGAAACAGTCGGCCATCGACGTCGCAGCCGCATCCATCTGATTCATCGGAGGCAAACCGAGCATCAGTTCGATCGTCCGCAGCATGCCGGGCTGATTGTACTGCGTGCTGACGACGGCGCCGCGCTTCGTGTAGGGGCTGACAACATAAGCAGTCGTGCGATAACCGCTCACGTGATCCCAGCCACCCTGCGGGTCGTCTTCGATGGCGAAAATGCAGGTCTCCTTCCAGAATCGGCTGTGGCTTATCGCTTCGACGATCTGTCCGAACGCAAGATCGTTGTCCGCGACATGCGCGGCGGGCGTCGGCATTCTCGCCTTTGTACCGGACGTGTGATCGTTCGGCAGGCAGATGATGATCAAGTTCGGGAAATTGCCGGTGCGCTCGTATTCCTTCAGCTCTTTGATGAATTGCGCGGCGCGGAACACATCGGGCACGTCCATCGACCAACCCACCGTGTCCATGTTCAAGTGCGGCCGAAGCGATTCGATAGCGGGCCGGCTGCGCATGACCGTTAACCCGGTTTGCTTCGTGAAGTCGTTGTAGAAATCGATGAACTTCGGCGCCGGTTTGCGTTGCGGGTCCTTCCATCCCGTGACGGCGATCGCGAACTCACCATAGTCGCGGATGGTTTTGCCGTGCTCCAAAGCGTTGTCCCAAATGAATCCGCCCGGCGAATAGGCCAGCGCGTCCACATCGTCGTCCTCCATCCCATCCGGGTAACTGCGGGGGAAGCCGGCGAAGGATTTTTCCATGTAATCCGTCGTGATGCCTGTGGTCGCCCATTGATGGCCGTCGGCGCTCAGGATTCCGGAGCAATACGTGTTGTCGAGTAGGGCAAATTCGCGAACCATCTTGTGCTGGTTCGGCGTGATCTGCTCTCCGAAGATGCAGAGGCTCGGGTCGCCGTTGCCCTGCTTCACGTCGCCGAGCACCTGGTCATACGTCCGATTCTCTTTGATGATATAGACGACGTGCTTGAAGACTGATGGCTCCCCTGCCCTTTCGGGCACCGGACGCGGCGGCTGATTGGGCCTTGGCGGCAATTGTGAAGCCTCGATCATTTCACGCCGACAATTGGCCAGCACGGTTCGCGTGTGCTGGACGAGTTGAGCCTTGTTCGGCACGGGCACGAGCGAAAGCGTTCCCAGATATTGATGCGAACTGAATTTTTGCGGCTCACCGGGCAATGTTCGCCGGCCCGACCCGATGCCTTTGATATTCGCGACGTGGAGCATCTTGCGCGGCGCGTCATGGATGATCGCGCCGGGAAACCAGCCGACGGGAATTAAGCCCATCAGCTTCGATCGGCCGGCGCGGAATGAAACCATGGCCAGGGCGTTCTGGGTGCCGTTGCACACGTAAAGCGTCCTGCCGGAAGCATCGAAGGCCAGTGCGTTGGGGCTGGCGCCAAAATAGTCCTTCGGCTGCCAGCGCAGGGAAATGGTTTCGACGACTTCGTCGCTTCGCGTGTCGATAACGCTGACGGTATCGCTCGCGGCGTTGGCCACGAGCAGATGCCTGCGGTTTGGCGTCAACGCCAGCGCCGAAGAATGCAGGCCGACAAGAATCTCCTTCACGACCCGCCCCGTTTGCAGATCGATCTCGGATACCGAACCTTCGTTGGCGATGTAGCGCTTGGGATCGACACGAACCAACGTGCCGCGGCCCGCGGGGCCGGTGACGCTGTTCGTGTCCGGGCGGCGGCCTCCCCAATTGCTCACGTAAGCCTTGCGGCCCGCGAGCGCAACGTCGTAAGGCGCAACGCCGACATCGAAAAACCGCGACGGCTTCTTGGTCTCCAAATCCAGTTCAAGAAGACGATTGGACAAATTCAGAACCACGTAGAGGCGTTTCGCGTCCTGCGACAACGCGAGGCCGGAAGGGATCTCATTCGTGCGGCGGGGAAGTCCGGTTCCAGGCAGCGGGATCGAGAAGAGTCCGCTCACCTTGCCGTCCCTTGCGACGCCGAAGACTTTGATGCTGCCGTTCACATTCGAGAGATAAATGCGCGAACCGTCCGGGGAGAAAATCAAGCCGGTGTAGCTCACCTGGCCTTCCTTGTCTGGCTGCAGAATGTGCGTGGAAACGGCGTCAGGCCGCGGCTCGCTCGCTTGATCGGAAGGAAGCGGGACCCGTTGAAGAATTGTGCCGGCCGCCGGATCAAGGACCACGATCTCGTGCGTCTTGCCCGCCGTGACCAACAGCCGGCCATCGGGACTGAGCGCGAGCGCTTGGGGCCGCATTTCCGGGAGCTCGGCCTGTCGTCCGACTGGCGTGAGGATTTGGCTCACGGGCAGCACGACACGATTTGAGCTGGAATAACCAACGGCTTCGGATGGGTTAGCAATCTGGGCCTTGAGACTGATGGGCCACAGAAAGATCAAAAGCACAGTGCAGACTTCGATCCACGCGGCTGAGGCGACGCGACGGCAGCTTGGAGTGTCGAACTCCGTTTCGGCGCCAGTCAACATTGCGCTGCGAACCTGGTAAGGACGCGTTCCACCGCGTCCCTGATCTTGCCCCTCCGAGCGCCCATGAGAGTCAGGGACGCAGTGGAATCCGTCCCTACCGGGTTGACGGAGACAATCGGAGTTCAGTTTTCTCATATGCAGCGCTCGCGATTGGATCAGAGTTGACGCGTCAGGCAAAGACAGATTACTTCAATTTGCACCGGCTCCATTGATCCAGACAGACAATCGAATCCAGTCGCTCACGATTGCATGAAACCAAAGTTGTGTGTTCTCCTTGCCACTCTGATCCAGACGGAATGCGTTTCTGCGACCGTGGCTTGGCCTCAGTTTCGCGGCCCGAATTGTTCCGGCGTAGCCGCATCTGATAAGCCACCGGTTGCATTTGGATCGGTCACGAATCTCCTTTGGAAGACCGCTGTGCCACCCGGCTGGTCTTCGCCGTGCGTTTGGGAGGATCGGATTTTTCTGACTGCTTTCGAGAATGGGAAACTGGCAACCATCGGCCTTCGCCGAAGGGATGGGAAGAGGTTGTGGCAGCAAACCGCTCCGACGGAGAAAATCGAGGAGATCAATCCCGTGAGCAGCCCGGCCTCCGCCACGCCCGCCACGGATGGCCGGCGCGTTTATGTTTACTTTGGCTCATATGGCCTGCTCGCCTATGACGTTGACGGTCGCGAACAGTGGCGAAAACCGTTGCCGCTGGCCGCGCTCTTGAACGGCAGCGGCGCGTCACCAGCGCTCACGCCGGGACGGTTGATCATCAATCGCGACCAGGAACACGGGAAATCCTCACTGCTCGCGGTGGACCCGCGCAATGGGCGAACACTTTGGGAAATACCGCGCCCTGAATTTGCGAGCAGCTACGCCACGCCCATCCTGTGGAAGCGCGGCGCGACGGAAGAAGTGGTCCTGGCGGGCAGCGTGCGGTTGGTGGGTTATGCGCTGAAGGATGGCCAAGAGCGCTGGTCAGTGCGCGGTCTGGAAGCGGTGAGCGTTTGCCCGACGCCTGTCATCGGCGACGGGCACCTGTATGCAATGTCCCGCAGTTTCGGCGGCAACAACATGCCTCCGTTCCCGCAAATGCTGGCGGACATGGATCCGAACGGCGACCGCCGGATCGCGCGCGCGGAGGGAAAAGGTTTGCTCGGCAACAAATTCATTTTCGACGCGACCGACACGGACCACGACAACATCGTAACCGAGCAGGAATGGAATGCTGCCCTGGCTTTCATTGCCAAAGGGGACCACGGAATCTTCGCCGTGCGAGCGCCGAGCCGTGGCGACCTGACCGACACCCACGTCGTGTGGAAACAGAAACGAGGCGTGGCGACGGTTCCGTCACCGTTATTCTTCAAAGGCCGAGTGTATGCGGTGCAGGACGGTGGCCGAGCGACGTGTTTCGAGGCCAAGACCGGCAAGATTCTGTTCGAGCAGGAGCGCCTCGGCGCCGACGGCGAATACTACGCCTCTCCGATTTGCGCGAATGGAAACATTTACTTGGCCTCCACGCGCGGAGTCGTCAGCGTCATCGAAGCCGGGGACACGTTGAAGGTGCTCGCCCGAAACGATCTGAGCGAACGCTTGATGGCCACCCCCGCCATCGCGGACCACAAGCTCTACGTGAGGACTGCGAACCACCTTTGGGCTTTCGGGAAGTGACGCAGCTACTGGTGCCACTCACCCGTGAAGGGCAGATAAAACCGTTTCCACTCGCGCTCGAACCAAACCGGCGATGAGGGAAATCCTTCCTGGCCGAGCGCATCCACGGCGACGACGTAATAGCGCCGGGCTGTCTTGCCGGCATC
>JACPRI010000256.1 GCA_016190065.1 Verrucomicrobiota bacterium | reverse complement strand
GATGTATGAGGCGTGAAAACTCGTGCCGTTCTTTCGGCACAGGATCTCGACCACGCTCGAATACGGCTCGTCGCGCTTGAAATGCGCGCAGATCGGGCAAGCCTCCGCCGCATACGGCTGGCCCAGTGAATTCGAGTGGCGCAGAACCTCATGTTCGCCCTGGGCGACGAGTTCTTCCACCGCCGAACCAATCATTTGCGCCGCGGTGGGGTTGACGAAAGTCATCCGCCCGGTCAGGTCCAGGCCATAGATGCCTTCGCCGGCGGAGTTCAGGATCAGTTCATTCTTACGCTGCAGTTTCCGAAGTTCCCGCGTGCGGTCGGCGACTCGTTCTTCCAGTCCCTCCTTGGCCAGCCGCAAAGCCTGATCCTGTTGCTCGATCTGAGTCAGCATCAGGTTGAACGCGTCAGTAAATGTTCCGATCTCATCGTTGCCCAGCTTCTGGGCACGCACCGAGTAGTCTTTGTGAGCGGAAATGGCCCGCGCCGTCTGGGCCAGATCGAGAATGGGTTTGGAGATGATTCTTTGCAGCGGCCCGGACAACAAGTAAGCCACGACAAATGACACGAGCAACACGCCGCTGATGACCTGGGCATACAAACCGAAGCGCTGCCGCATGGCGCTGAAATTCGCCAGGAGACAAATCGTGCCGACGGTTCGGTCGGCTCTCTTGTAAAGCAACGGGCCGACAAACATCAGGTGTTGCTCCTCCCAGTGGAACCCGACCCGAGGCCGGAGCGGGGGCGCGCGCAGGACGGTCCCGGGCCGTTCGTAGAATTCGAACAGGTCGCCCGCTTCGTCATAAATGCACGCGACCTCGATTTGCGGCTCCGCTTCCAGGGCGGAGAGAATCTTCTTCGCCTCCTCCGGTTGCCTGAAATTAAGCGAGGCAACGGAGTTGTCGCCGATCACTTGGGCCAAGGTAGAGAGGTTGCGCTCCAGACTGGCCTGGAACGCGAGGCGCTCGAACGTGAACAACGCGGCGCACGTGACCACCAGGGCGACGGTCGTGGTGCAAAGCATGACCACCTTGAGCTTCGCCGGGATCGAGACATTTTTCAGCGACCACATGTTTCAGGCGTCCCGTTCCGCCGGTTCCAGAACATTTCCTTGCGCGCCGATCCGGGAAATGAAATAACATCCAAGCGCGCAAATGGTTCCCTCCTGGTTCTGTGCCTCGGATTCGTCTGCGCGAACTTGAACGGAATTGTTGCCGTGGCCATGAAGGCTGTGCATCGGAGCGGTGCCTGTTGATTTGCTTTGTGCGCCTTCCAGCGTGCCTACCCTAGCTGCGTGGGCGGATTGTTGGCAACTCTATTTCAAGTTTGAAAACCGTCTCACAGGCGCCAGGAGCAGGGCCAGAACGCCAGAACGCGAGGATCGAGTTGAGCCAGCTCGTGCGATTCGCCCCTCCGTTGCGCGTAGCACAGCGTTCCGCAACAAACGACGAGAAACTATGAAAACCCATCGCTTCTTCCACATCCTTGTCCTTCTCGGCTGGGCTAGCCTGGCCATCCCTCAGGTGACCAGAGCTCAAGACCATCCGATGGACTTGCGCGAATTGAGCCTCAAAGAACTCCTGTCTCTGGATGTGGTGGAAATCAAGGCCGGAGACGCCAACACTTTCTACCGAGGGGCCTGGACCGTAGGCTACCGCTATCTCTTCCAGCAGATGAGGGGTTATTTGGTCGGCCGAGACCGGGTTTCTCCCGAAAGCCTGCTGAGGAATAACGGCGGACCGTACGCCATTGTGCAGGACGAAATGACTCAGGAGTTGCACATCATCGAAGCTTCTTATTCCGTAACCGACCGGCTCACGATCCTGACCGGCATTCCCTTTATTATCCAAACCACTTCACACCGCCGCGCGCCGGGGCCCAACGCATTCGTCGGAGAGGAGTTCGATGTGACTACACGCGGTTTGAGCGACGTGAGCTTGAAACTCGCCTACACAGTCGTTCAGGGCGACCGGCACCAAATCCACGGCTTCGCCGGCATCAGCTTGCCGACCGGCTCGATCGATGAAACCGGCACGACGCCGCGGGGACAAGACGCGCCGCTTCCCTACACCATGCAACTCGGTTCGGGCACTTACGATTTGGACCCGGGAATTGCTTATTCTGGGCGATCCGGAGTCTGGAGTTGGGGCGCAGAATTCCTCTACAAGGTCCGCCTGGATGAAAATGACGCGGGCTACAATTTCGGCGATCGATGCTCCACATCGATTTATCTGACCCGGCGGTTCAGCGATTGGTTCGCCCCGTCCATCCTCCTGACTGGCCGCGGCTGGAAAGAGATTTCCGGGCGCGACCCGCGTCTGGATCCCGTGCGGCTAGCGGTTCCAGTCGCGAACCCCTCCTTATATGGTGGCGAGCGGCTTGACTTGTTGTTCCGGTTGAATTTCGCAGCCCCACGCGGTTTCTTCAAGGGCAACCGCCTGTCTTTGGAAGGCGGTCTTCCGATCTACCAGGACCTCAACGGCCCTCAAATGAGAGCCGACTTCCGCTTGGGCGCAAGCTGGCAATGGACGTTTTAGAGGCCTGCCTTGATTCGGGAGACGCGCAAAATGGGGAAAGAGTCAACTTGTTCTGGACCGGTCGGCCAGAGGCGGGCTCGGCGGGGCGGAAGGATCGTCCGAGTCGGCAGGCGCTTAAGCTCTCCCTTCACGTGGTTTTTCCAGACACTGATTCTCGTGCTGGGATGTCTGCTTTTGTTCCAGGAACGCGGTTCTGCGGCGGCCGAGGTGTCTCGGGAATTACGGATTCGAGCTGCGTTGCTCCAATGGATACCCTTTTACGTCGAATGGCCGCCGGCGGCGTTTCCAACAAAGGACGGCCCGCTGCTCATCGGCATCCTGGGACCGGACCCTTTTCGGAACGCCCTGGAAAGTTTGCTGGATAAAAAGGTGGATGGCCACGAGGTCAAGGTCGTGCGGTTTGATTCGCTGGAGAATCTGCGTGACTGCCACATTCTCTATGTAAACTTGCCCGAACGAAAGGACGTTCAACGGGCATTGGAGATGGTTCGCGGCAAACCCATCCTGACCGTTTCCGATCAGGAGACGTTCACGGACCAAGGCGGCATGATCGGCCTCCTCAAATACAAAAACCACATCAAGCCCCACATCAACAACGCGGCCGCGCGCCGCGCCGGCCTGGTCATTCAATCAAGTTTGTTAACGGTGTCCGAGATCACCAACCCGTGAGTGGAGGTTGCGGCGGGCACCAGCGAGTTTCCCGGCCGCCCTTAGTTCTCTTTAGCGGAGTGCGACCGTCCTCGGTCGCAGCCAGTTGCGCCTTGTCGAGCGCCCCGGAAGTTTCCCGCGCCGCCTGCCGTTCCCGCGCTTCTGCGCCCGAGGACGGGCGCACTCCGCTAAATACAATACCAGGGAGAGGGCCGGGGTGAGGGGAAAAGGATCGCCTAATTCCTCTTCGACCGCCTGAGCAGCTCGTAAGCCGCCTTCGCGCGCGGATCGCCGCGTTCGATGCCTTTGATGAGTTCTCCTTCGAGAAGCACACTCGAATTGTGGATCGCGATTCCTTGCTGCAAGGTTACTCCTTCCGCCTTCTGCGCCTGGTGAAGGGTTACGACGGCTTTTTCGTAATCCCGCCTGCGTAGCGCGTCGGAAGCCGCAGCGACATTATCTCTCACCGCCGGCGGCGCGCCGGCAAAAGTCTGATCCAGGCTGGCCGCCGCTTGTTCGGGTGTGTTCGCAGCAGGAACTGCGTCGCCGGATTTGCTGCAGCCGCCGGCCATCAGCGCCGTCGCCAGCGCCGCAAGAATCGAGGAGGTTTTAAGGGGAGAATTCGCTTTCATGTTTGGAGGGGGTTGTGCGCAAGAGTGATGACTGGCCGCCTGTTATTCGCCGGTTCGAGTTGCGGGATTGCACCAGAATCGTCCGGGTCGAGCTCCCCGGAACCCGCCGATGCCGGCCTCCTCGTAATACTTGAGGTATCTCATGTATTCGAACTGGCCGCCAAACATACCCATGACGACGCCGTTCTTGTGCCGCTGGGTGACTCCTTCATTGGGTGTGCTGGCCACATTATCGTAATTGGCCGGCTGCCGCTCATCCGCTTCCCAATAGACCATGGCGTCGGGTCTGAACTCGGTGACTTTCCAGGTCGTATATTGGGGTTTGCCAGGGGGGCTAGTGGTGTAACTCGAGACAGCTCCGTTCATGACGTAACTGCTGACCTGCATCTCCCGCTGCCTGAAAAAGGCCGTGTTCGTCTTTTCGAGAGGGCACCAATACAGGTTGCTCACGCTGTGATACTGATAGAGCTGGCCTTCGTTCACTCGATCATCCGCCGGGGTGGCGACGCGGTAGCGCGTGTAGCACCAGTTCGGCACTTTGGTCGTGCCAGAACTCCACGACGTGTACGGCATGTAATCGGTGTTATCATTCACATAGAGGTGAGTTGAAAGCAGCACCTGCTTGATGTTGTTGATGCACTTGGTGCGTTGCGCCTGCTCCTTGGCCTTGGCCAGCGCGGGCAAGAGCATCCCCGCGAGGATGCCGATGATGGCGATGACGACGAGAAGCTCGATCAACGTGAAGGCGCGCGCGCCGGCGCGCGCTGGATTTCGTTGCGGGAGGATACAGGTAAAAAACGGTTTCATGTATGGTCCTAGTCCTAAGGTTGATTCACTTCATTTATCACTCGAATTCGTTCTCCAATCAAGCCTTCTGCTACTTTAGATTTTCCGCCGCTTGGGGGAGCGCCTTGATATGAGCGGCAACGGAAACGCCATTCTCTTTCGCTTCCTCACGCGCCTGGGTTACGCCCCTAATCGCGATCGGGTTGCCGTTCGCGATCGCGGGCTGGCGGAACCGGACGGCGCGGGCCTTCGTCTCCGCGCTGGAAGGCAGGACCACGGGGCTGCGGCGGATTTTCTGGACCGCCGAACCGCTCAGGTTGCCGAGGGCCGCCAGGACGGAATTCGCTGTTTGGGCCAAATCTTTGTTCAGGCTGGAATCGAGGCTGACGTCCGGCGTCCGGGCCGGGGCGCATGTCAAACTGGCGCGGCCGCGGGTCGCGGTCAGATCCGGAAGGTCCTCGCAAATCGCGCGGCCCGGGACCGAATTGATTGCGCGGTCTCATCGGCGCACGAGCAACTGGCCCGGGTGTGCGGCCGCGGAATTCGGGGCGTTGGGAGCGAGACTCAAGGAGGAGCCTTTCAAGACGCTGGATTTCCTGGCGCAAGAGACTCAATTCGCGCCGCAGATTCAACTGCTCCTGGGGCTGGAATTGCGGACGCTCCGCTCCTCTGGGGCCGCCTGGGCCGAAAGCATTCCCTTGAAAACGCGGTCCACCTCCAACGCGCGGGCGGAGCTCTGGCTCCCGTGGTCCTGAACGGGATTCCTCGCGGTCGATTCCCGGAGGTTGCTGGCGCGGCGGACGATCCTGGTCCTGATTTCGGTTTTCGCCGGGTCCAGGGCGTTCGGGCCGCGGTCGCGGCGCCGGGGACTGGATTCGCGGACCGGCTCCTTCGCGTCCAGCTCTGGCTCCCGGCTCGCTTTGCGGGCGATCACCTTCGCGGCTGCGATCCTGCCTGGGTTCGATTCGCTGGATCTCTTGCCGCTGCTCGCGCCGCTCCACGCGTTCTCCGGGTCCGGGGTCTTGGCGTTCGACTCGGGTTTCCCTTTCGCGCGGCCGTCGTTCCTCAGCGCGGGGTTGCTGTCCTTCCTCCTGGGCCAGCGCATTCAGGGCGGAAAGCCCGACAGCGACCGCCAGCACCACACCGGATTTTGTTCTCATGATTGGTTCCTTTCGTTTGGACTTGGTTTGTTCGCTTAATCCATCAGACGCTCCCGATCTTACGCGGATACGAGAAAGTTGCCGATAAGAATTGTCTCCGCAATGTCATTTTGAAAAATGGCTTGACTAATACTATCTATCATAGTACTACGGCGAATCGTATGAACTCCCGCCACAGAAATATTCCCGGCCCAATCCTTGTTGTCCGAACATGAAATCCAAACTGATCGATCGATTCGGCTCCCTCCAGAGGCAAATCATGGAAATCCTCTGGGAGGTAGGCGAGGCTTCCGTCCATGACGTGCGCGAACGCCTCGTCAAGAAGAAACCGCTCGCCTACACGACCGTGCTCACGGTCTTGCAGAAACTGGAGCAGGCGGGCTGGGTCAAGCATCGCGAGGATGGCCGGAGCTACATCTATTCTTCGGCGAAAACCCGAACCGAAGCCGGTTCCAGTGCGCTCCAGAATTTCATCAAGCAGGTCTTTCAGGGCGATCCGCTCCTGCTCTTCCAGCACCTGGTCGAAACGACCGAACTGGATGAAAAAGATCTGGCCGAACTCAAACGCATCATCGACGAAAAGAGAAAGGGACTGAAATGACCAATTTCATCAACCAATTCGAGCCGTTCATCCGGGATTGCCTCTGGCAATCGACGCTCTGCCTGCTGGTGGGCCTGGGAGGAAGTCTTTGCTGGGCCAAACGTCCGGCGCGCTCCCATCGCGTTCTTCTGTTGGCTCTGGGCGCCGCGTTGGTGGCGCCGCTGCTCAGCCTGGCGGTGCGGCATTACGATTGGGGAATGCTGCCGCCGAGCGCATCGGTGGCCCGAGCCAATTCGGAGAAGCCAACCCAATCAGCGCCGACTGTTTCGCTCACTCGGTCGGCTACCGTGCAAAGTCCCGATGTCCCCGAGAAGGCGATCGGCAGCGTGGCTCTGGCCGAAGCGAGCGCGGGCGAAAAGTTGCCGGTACCCTGGGCTGTAGCCGACAATGCTCTTCCACAATTCCGCTGGAAAGCGATCGCGCTGTCCGTTTGGGCCGCGCTCAGCGGACTGGCCGGATTGCGGCTTGCCCTGTCGATTCTCCGAGGTTTGGCGTTGATCAAACGGGCCGAGCCCGACGCGGACCTTTGCATTCAGAACGCGGCAAACTTGGCGGCGTCCAAACTGGGGATCGCCGCCGCGCCGGAAGTCCGGGTCTCGAAGGAGGTCGGCTGCCCGGTGATCTGGTGCTGGCACAAGCGGCCCTTGCTGGTCATTCCGGCGGCTGCTCTGCCCTCGCGCGGCACTCTCGATTGGGAAGGTTTGTTCTGCCATGAACTGGCGCATTGGAAACGCCGGGATCATCTCGCCGAACTGTTCGCGGAAATTGCCGCCATGATTCTCCCCTGGCAACCGCTGGTTTGGTGGAGCAGAACTCGTCTGTCGCACCTGGCCGACGCCGTGTGTGACGAATGGGCCCTCCATTGCGGCCGACAGGGTCCGGCGTATGCCAACTCGTTGCTGGAACTGCTGCCGCAGATTCGGTCAGTTGGCGCCATCCCGGCGGTGCGAAACCGCCGAAAACTCGAGCGCCGCATCCGCCGAATTCTCAATCCTGAATCACCGCAGCCGAACGAAGGCATCGCGTGGAGGAGATGCGCTGGCTTTGCCGCCGTGGTGGGAACTGGACTGCTCGGATTATTCCAGGTCCAGAAGACTGGGTTGGGGGCTTCTGTTGCGGATCAAGCGCCGTCCAAAGAAGGCGTCTCAATTGCCAAGGAGCGTGCCGCGGACGAGCCCAAACCGCAGGCGAGCGCCACCGCGCGTCGGCTGGTTATTGGGAACGATCAAGGTTTTTGGGACGACCAGGATAATCTTGCTCTCGCGCCCGACGGGCGACACCTGGCTCGCGTGAGCTACAACAACAACGAGCTGATCTTGGTGGACACTCAAACGGGAGTGCACAAGAAGGTGGCCGACCGCTGTGAATGGGGAGTGGTGTGGTCATCGGATGGGAAACGAATTGCTTTCGGCAGCAGACCTGACGGAGTTCCCTTCTCCGCAAGCACAGCGACCAACCGGCTCGTGAGCGTCGTTGAGGTCGCTACAGGCAAGGCCAAGATTTTGTGGAGTGGAAACTTTATTCTTACGGATTGGTCCTCCCAAAGTGAACGGCTGTTGGGGTACCGCGCCAAGGATTTCAGCGGGCCTAATGTTGTCGTTCTCATGGATTTGGACACTGGAAAGCAAACCGAGTTTGAGGGCAATCCCGTTCAACGCTCTGCCTATCCGAAGCGGCTCTCACCTGACGGAAAACTGATCGCGTACTGTACCGAGGAACCTAATCGGTCCGAACTCTTCCTGCACGAAATCGACAGTTCGAATCGCGTGGTTCTGCCGGATTTTCATGGAAAAAAGAGTGATCCGATCTGGAGTCCCGACGGGAAGCATTTGCTCTTCCGGTGTTCGCAGCCTGGGGCGGGCCAGCAATACCAGGATCTTTGGTGTGTGCGGGTGCAGGAAGGAAAGTTCGTTGGCAGCCCGCTTCCAGTCATGGGCAACGTCAGCGACATGAAGTTCTACAACTGGGCGCGCAACGGACAGTTGGCCTACAGCGTGTCATTCAGACCACGGAACGGATTGTATTTGCTTGAGATCGACCCGGAGAACGCGCGAGCGAAGGG
>JACPRI010000253.1 GCA_016190065.1 Verrucomicrobiota bacterium | reverse complement strand
GCGCAATACCGCGACAACGCGTTGAGCAAGGCGCGCTTTGAATTCCGCTGGGAAGATCAATTCAACCTCAGCCTCGACCCCGTCACCGCCCGCGAGTTTCACGACGAAACGCTCCCGCAGGAAGGCGCAAAGACGGCGCACTTCTGCTCCATGTGCGGCCCGCACTTCTGTTCCATGAAAATTACCGAAGACGTCCGCAAATACGCCGCCGAACAAGGCATCGCCGAGGAAGAGGCGCTCAAGAAGGGCATGGAGGAAAAGTCAAAAGAGTTCGTGGAAAAAGGCGCGGAGGTTTACGTGAAGGCGTGAACCGCGATTGCTGCTGAGTCGCGAAATTGGTAACATGAGTCCAGCAGCGCAAAAACGCTGTGCCCATGATTACCAAACGCATATTGGTTCTTGCGAACTCGACGAAGCACTATCCTAAAAGCTGCGTCGCGGGTCGCGAACTGATTGATGAAGGCGGCAAGACCCGCTTTCGTGGTTGGATCAGGCCGGTTTCAAACCACGACGAAGGCGCACTTGATTTCGTTGAGCGTAGACTGGCTACAGGGACTGATGCAAAGCCGCTAGATATTGTCCAGTTGTCTCTTCATTCGCTGCAGGGCGATCAAATTCAGCCTGAAAACTGGTTGATCGAACCGGGACAAGCCTGGACGCAGATCTCTGCCATATCTGTCCAAGACCTTATTCCGCTAGTTGAAGAGCCACAGGATTTGTGGTTGCAGCCAGGCCAACGGAACGACCGAGTTCAAAAGTCATTTCTCCTGCAAAGGGCAGAGCCTCGCTCTCTCTACCTGATCAAGCCGGAACAGTTTTGGTTTGAGGTTCGGTCCAAGACTTGGGAAAACACAACCAAGAAGAAGATTCGAGCCGGTTTCACCTACAAGAGGCAATACTACAGCTTGGCATTGGAAGACCCGGTCATCGTTAGAAAGCATTTTCCGGATTTTTCTAAAGCCGCTGATGGCGACGTGCAAATCAGAAACCAAGTTCTTCTTTGCGTCAGCCTGCCGCAAGAGTTTAGGGAGTTCAAAGAACCCGGCTACCATTTCAAAATCGTCGCCACCGTTTTCGAGTTGCCCGCATGAACGCCGAGCGCCATCCAATTTTCACGATCGGCCATTCCAATTTGGAGGTCGGCAAATTCTTGGCGCTGCTGAAACAGCAAGGCATTCAGGCCATCGCTGACGTTCGCTCGTCGCCCTACAGCCAATACAACCCGCAGTTCAATCGGGAACTGCTTCAGAAATCGCTACAGGAGCACGGCATCACCTATGTGTTCCTGGGGCAGGAGTTGGGCGCACGCCGCTCCGAGCGGGAATGCTATCTGGAGGGACGCGCCGATTACGGGCTGATTTCGCAAACGCCGGCCTTCAAACGTGGGATCGAACGCGTGACTCAGGGCGCGGCCAAGATGCGGCTCGCCCTGATGTGTGCTGAGAAAGACCCGATTGATTGCCACCGTTGCATTCTCGTGACGCCGCATATCCAGCAACAGGGACTTCAAGTCTTGCACATCCTGTCGGATGGCTCGTTGGAAGATCATGTGGAAACAGAAAAGCGGCTGCTGCATCTGTTCGCGCTCGAAGAAAAAGACCTGTTCCGCTCGCCGGAAGAAAGCGTGGCCAGAGCCTACAAGATGCAGGGCGAGAAAGTCGCCTACCACGAAGAGGATTTGGTGCTGCGAGAAGAACCACCGCGTTATGGCAATTGAACTGTTCACCATCGGCTTCACCCAGACCACCGCGCGTGAATTCTTCACGAAGCTCAAGAGCGCGGGCGTGAAGCGTGTCGTGGACGTGCGGCTCAACAACAATTCCCAGCTCGCCGGCTTCTCCAAAAAGGATGATCTCGCCTACTTCCTCCAGGAAATCGGCGGCATCGAATACGTCCACCTGCCCGAACTCGCCCCGACGCAAGACATTCTCGACGCCTACAAGAAGCAAAAAGGCGATTGGGGCGTTTACGAAAAGAAGTTTCTGGATTTGATGGCACAGCGGCAGATTGAAAAATCCGTTCGCCCCGACATTCTCGACCACGGCTGCCTGCTTTGCAGCGAACACCTGCCGCACTACTGCCACCGTCGGCTCGTTGCAGAATATCTCAACGCCAAATGGGGCAGCATCAAAACCAACCACTTGGTGTGAACGGTAGAACTTTTCAAGAATCATGATTTTTGCTGCCAATCTTGCAAACTACGAAAAACTGCTGCAGCAGAAATATGAAGTGTCGAGCAGTATTTGGCATAAGGGAGAACGAGGTCGCCAACGTGAGAATGGCCTGATGATGTTTCTGCGGGAGACGCTACCAGCGGCTTACGGGGTAGCAAGTGGCGAAATCATGCCGTTCATGGGTAAAAAGCCATCCCCACAATGCGATATCATCGTCTACGATAGGCTTCGGACGCCAGTCTTCGGACGAAATCAAGCCGTTCAGCAAATCCCGCTGGAAGGGGTTTATGCGGTCATCGAAGTGAAATCCTCTGTCGATGCGAAAGCCATTGCGGACGTGAAGAATAAGTTTGCAAGAATTAAGGCGTTGCCTCGCTGCCGAAATCGAGTCCGATTGAAGAAGGGGTTTCGGCGCAGTCCAAGTTATTATCTATTTGGCTACAAACTCGCGACTTCTACTGAAGCCTGTAAGGAATTCATGAATGGGTTTTCAGACGCAGAGGATGTTGGGGTTGTCGCTTTGGATAAAGGTCTAGGGATTTGGTTGGAAAGTCAGAACGAACCAACGCGGGTAGTTTGGCTAAATGCCAGCGAACAAGAGCAGGGATTTCATGAGACTCTGATGTATTTTTTTCGTATCCCTGCTTCGCGATCTTGAAACAATTGATTTGGGGACTCCGGATTTGTTTGAATGGGTTGGGGACAAATGAGTTTGTCGGCATTGGCGGCTCTGGCGATTGCCACTGCCGATGCCCGAGTGACGAACAGATGAAAAACCTCGACCCCCAAAAGCTGGATGTCGTCAATAAGACGCGGAGCAACCTCTTCGGCTGGCGCGGCCAGTTCACGCCGGAGTTCAACCCCCTCGAATTCGAGGGAATTAGAAACCAGCCCCGACTGAGCCATGAGCAAGGCCAAGAAGAGCACGATTGAAGTTCAAGGCGCGGCTATCACCATCCTTTCCCAGAAGGAACAGGACTTCATCTGTCTCACGGACATTGCGCGGTTCAAAAGCGTTGACCGGTTCGATGATCTCATTCGCAACTGGCTGCGCAACCGCAACACGGTGGAATTCTTCGGCGTCTGGGAGCGGCTCAACAACCCCAATTCTAATCCCGTCGAATTCGACGGGGTTAAGAGCCTCGGTAAACGCCAGTTCACCCGGTCGACCGTGTGAGTAAACCAAAGCCCGCCACCATCGAAGTCCAAGGCACGACCATCACGGTCATCGCCAAGGAGCACGGCGACTACATCTCACTCACGGACATGGTGCGGAATTTCGAGGGTGGCAGCGCGCTCATCGAGCAGTGGCTGAAGAACAAGGACACGGTGCTGTTCCTTGGTGTCTGGGAGCGGATTCACAACCCGGATTTTAATTCCCTCGAATTCGAGGGAATTAGAAATGAGGCCGGGCGGAACAGTTTCTTCCTGTCGGCCAAGTCATGGGCGGAGCGGACGCGGGCGAAGGGCTTGGTGGCCAGCGCCGGGCGTTACGGCGGGACGTTCGCGCACACGGACATCGCGTTTGAATTTGGCTCGTGGTTAAGTCCGGAGTTCAAGCTTTATCTCATCAAGGAATTCCAGCGGCTCAAGGACGACGAGAATCGCCGGCTCTCGCTCGCGTGGAATCTCAACCGCACGTTGTCGAAGCTGAATTACCGCATCCACACCGACGCGGTGAAGGCGCACCTGATTCCGCCCGAGGTCACGCCCGCGCAGGCGGCCATCACTTACGCGACTGAGGCGGATTTGCTCAACGTCGCGCTCTTTGGCCACACCGCGCGGCAATGGCGCGACGCGAATCCCAAGCTGGAAGGCAACGTGCGCGATTACGCGAGCGTCAAGCAATTGCTCGTCCTCGCGAACATGGAGGGCATGAAGCAGAGTTCATTCACATGGGATTGCCGCAGGGCGAACGGCTCAAGCGGCTCAATCAAATCGCCATTCGCCAGATGCAGGTTTTGACTTCGGCGAATTTGAAGGCGCTGCCGGGAGCGAAGGAGAAATGAAGCCCCATCGAAGGTCATGAAAGGCGTTGAAACAAAAAAGGAGTTGTCGCCAAAACAACGCGAAGAACTACTCAGAGCGTTGAAAGTCCGTTTTGAGAAAAACTTGAACCGCCATGAAGGTCTTGAGTGGGCCAAGGTGCAGGCCAGGCTGGAAGCCAATGCTGAAAAACTGTGGTCGCTCAATGAAATGGAACGCACCGGCGGGGAACCGGATGTTGTGGGTCATGATAACAAGACGGGCGAATACATCTTTTTTGATTGTTCAGCGGAAACTCCCAAAGGCCGCACCAGTGTTTGTTACGACCGGGAAGGGCTGGAGTCGCGGAAGGAACATAAACCCAAAACCACCGCCATGGACATGGCCGCGGCCATGGGCATTGAGCTTTTGACAGAAGAACAATACTTCGTACTGCAGAAGCTCGGAGAATTCGATGCGAAGACGTCGAGTTGGGTGAAAACACCTTCTGATATTAGAAAACTCGGCGGCGCGCTCTATTGTGATCGCCGCTACGGCCGCGTCTTCGTGGGCCACAACGGCGCGCAGTCTTACTATGCCGCCCGGGCGTTTCGTGGCTCGCTCAGAGTCTAGATTTTGCAGAGACCGCGTCTCGCGACCTCTCGGAAATCCATGAAAGCGTTGCTTACTTGCACACGCCGCATGGCTTCGGGAAATGCAAAATGGACGAGAAACTCGACAAATGGATTGACATGACGAAGACCGCGCGGAATTGGAACGCCGTGCTCAAGCTCGCTGAACTCGGGCGCGCGGCGGAGGCGAAGGCGTGATGGACATCGGCGTCTTCCAACTCCTCCCGCGCGGACGCGCCGCGACGGACCGCGAGGTCGTCCAACAGGCGCTGTGGGAAGTCGATTTCGCAGAGCGTAACGGCTTCGAGAGCGTATGGGTGACCGAGCACCACTTCTCCGGCTACGGCTCGATCGGCGTGCCGTCG
Organism: Verrucomicrobiota bacterium; assembly: GCA_016190065.1. Classification (GTDB taxonomy): domain Bacteria; phylum Verrucomicrobiota; class Verrucomicrobiia; order Limisphaerales; family SIBE01; genus VHCZ01. Next base: position 4,764 of record JACPRI010000253.1, on the reverse strand, counting down.
GTTTACGCGGCAGGCATCGCGCAGCGGACGAAGCGGATCCGCATCGGCTACGGCGTCGCGGTCGTGCCGCTGCACCATCCGCTGCGGCTGGCCGAGGAGATCAGTTGGGTCGATCACCTGAGCGAAGGAAGGGTGGCGGTCGGGGTGGGGCCGGGATTCAGCGCGTTCGAGTTCGGTGGATTCGGCGTTCCAGTGGACGAGCGCCATGAGCGGTTTGTGGAAAGGTTCGATGTCGTGCGGCGCGCGCTCGCGGAGCCGGAGATCACGTTCGAGGGCAAGCGACTCATGATCCGTCCGCGGCCGTACACGCGCCCGCACCCGCCGTTCTACTGGGCGTCAACGACCGACGAGTCGCTGCGCAAAGCGGGCGCGGAAGGGATGCCGATTTTGTTCGGGCTGGAGCCGGTCGCGCGGCTCGCGGAGCGTCTCGAGCGCTATCGCGCGATCCGCGCAGCGGCGGGCGTGTCGGACGACGCGATCAAATGCGAGATCGGCGAGATGTACGTGCTGCGGCGCATCTGCGTCGCGGACACTGACGCGGAGGCATTGCGCGAGGTGCAGGAGCCGCTGCGCTGGCATCGCGAGATGGGGATCCACGTCCACGAACGCGGCGAGGCGATCGATACGGTGCCGACGCTCGCGGACGACCCGATGATCGAGACGACGGATGGCGCGTGCTTCGGCAGCGTCGCCACCGTCACCCGCCAACTCGATGAGCTTCGCGCGCTCGGCCTGCGCAAGGTGATCGGCTGGTTTCATTTTGGGAATATGCCTCACGAGAATGTGCGTCGATCGATGCAACTCGTGGCGAATTACTTTCTGGGTTGAGCAAGCAATTTCCCCTCAGCACCTGCTTCGTGCTTTTCGTGCCTTTCGTGGTTCATCTCTGATTCCGGTGTTCGCGCCGCCGGAGGGTGCGTTCGGCTTTTTGAATTTCCCCCCGCAGCAGCGATTCCGCCGACCAACCGCGCTGTTGGGCGTACTGGGTCAGCGCGAAGAGCCGTTTGGCGACGGCTGATTTTGTCGGACCGCGTTGTTCGTTCCGTCGTGCGCGGTTGGCCGCCAAGCCCGCTTTGCGCGCCTTCTTGACCAGCTTCTCCGCCCGCAAGAGCGCCGGCAGATGTTTGGGGATGCCATCGAGCGCGGAAGGCCTGGCGTGCCGGGTGCCTTCCTTTTCGGCGCGCTTGATTTTGTCCCACTGCGTCCAGACGCCTTCGACATCCTTCACTTTGGCGTCGCCAAAGACATGCGGGTGGCGGCGGATCAATTTGTCCACGATGTGGCGGGCGACTTTTTCAAAATCAAAGGCGCGGCGCTCGCGAGCAAGCTGGCAATGAAAGACCACCTGGAGGAGCAGGTCGCCCAACTCTTCCATCATCTCGTGGTCGTCACCGGCTTCGATTGCGTCCATCAATTCATAGACTTCTTCCACGGCGTGGAACCGAAGGCTCATGTGGTTTTGTTCGCGATCCCAGGGGCAGCCGTCCGGCGCGCGGAGTCTGGCCATGACGGCGAGAAGGTCGTCGATTGCAGGTTTCTTTTTCATCACAAGGGTTTGGGCGGACGAGCCGGTTTGTGCTGAGCACCCCGGGGCAAACGCCAATCGCCGATCGGAGATGACCAACCGCCAATAGCCAATTGCCGATTACAAAATCACGAGGTTATCCCGGTGGATGACCTCGCGCCGTGGAAGCTTTTCCGCCTGGATCGCATCCGAATCAAAATCGCAGATGCCACGGGCAAACTCCGTCCCATCCGGATCGCAAATTCGCACGATGTCTCCGGCGGCGAACTTGCCCTCGCACCGGGCAATGCCGGGTGGGAGCAAACTTTTGCCGCCGTCGCGCAAGGCTTTCTTGGCGCCTTCATCCACAACGATCGTGCCTTTCGGATGGTGAAAGAACGCGATCCAACGCTTGCGGCTCTTCAGCTTGTTGGATTGGGGAACAAACATCGTGCCTTCCTCGGCTCCATCCAAAATACGAGCCAGGACATCGCTTTTGCGGCCGGACGCGATGACCAGGGGAATTCCGGAGCGGACCACCATTTTGGCGGCCTGGATTTTTGAAGCCATCCCCCCGACGGAAGTCGCGCTTTCCGTGCCTCGCGCCAGTTGCTCAACAGTTGCGTCAATCTGCTCAATCGTGGGAAGCGTCCTGGCGCCGGCCGATCCGAAGTGTTCGATGACCCCGTCCACGGAAGTCAAGACGATGAGCAAGTCGGCAGGCAAAAGGCACGCGACGAGCGCCGAGAGCTTGTCATTGTCGCCGAACTTCAATTCGGTAAACGACACGGCGTCGTTTTCGTTGATGATCGGGACGACGCCCCGGCTGAGAAGCGTGACGAGGGTATTGCGCGCATTCAGGTGGCGTTCGTGGTGTTCGAGGTCCTCGTGTGTGAGCAGCACCTGCGCGACGTGGAGATTGAACTGGGCGAACAGTTTTTCATACGCCGTCATGAGGCGGGATTGCCCGACGGCGGCGCAGGCTTGCAGTTCGGCGAGCTCCGACGGCCGCTTTTCATAGCCGAGCACGCCCATGCCCGCACCGACCGCACCGGAAGTCACGAGGACAGTTTCGCGTCCGGCGCGCCGCTGCTGCGCGACCTGGGCAACCAACTGTTCCATCTGGGCAAGATCGGGCTGCTTTCGCGCGTCAGTCAGGACGCCGGTGCCCAGCTTCACGACCAGCCGGGTGACATTTGAAAGCAGGTCTTTCCGCATTGGGAAAGGTGGTAACAAAGCGAGTCATCGGTGTCGAGAGTCGTTGCGTGCAGGGCTGCATCAAGCTGCATCCAGCTCTCCATCCTCTCCCCGCGAGGAACGAGTGGGGAGAGGACCGAGGAGGGGGGAACCAATAAAGACGCGCCTCCTCTCCCCGGCCCTCTCCTCCATCGGCTTTGCTGCCTTTGCGCCCTGGCCTCAATCACAACGGCGAAAGTGACGGTTTTGCCGACAGATATGTGATGATTTCAGAGATCACGCATCGCGCGTACGCATTACGTTTTACGTTTTACGCCCCTCCTGCCATAGTGCGCCCGATGCGTGAATCATCGCTGAGCTTTTTGCGGGAGTTGCTGAATACACCGAGTCCGCCCGGACACGAAGCGCGAGGGCAGCGGGTCTGGTTGAACTATGCCGGGCCGTTTGCGGATGAAACGTTTACCGACGCCTACGGCAACGCCGTGGCGATTCTGAACAAGGGCGGTTCGCCGCGCGTCATGGTCGCGGGCCACGCCGACGAGATCGCCATGACCGTCAATTTCATTGATCCCAATGGCTTCATTTACGTGCGCAAACTGGGAGGCATCGACCCGGCCATCACCAAGGCGCAGCGGGTGACGATCCACTCCAGGAAAGGCCCGGTCAAAGGAGTCGTCGGGAACGTGGCACCACACCTGGCCAAAGACGACTCTGATCGCAAGCCGCCGAAAATTCACGAGCTCTTCATCGACATTGGAGTGAAAGACCGGAAGGAAGCGCAGAAACTTGTCCGGGTCGGCGACCCGATCACGCTGAATGATGAGTTCGAGCTGTTGCGGAACGACCTGGCGGTAGCCCGCGCGTTCGACAACCGGATCGGCACCTTTGCCGTCGCGGAGACCTTGCGGTTGCTGGCGGAGAGTCGCGGAAGGCTGAAACCCGAGATCGCCGCCGTCTCGAACATCATGGAAGAAGTCGGACTTCTAGGGGCGCGCCAGATTGCCTACACCCTCAAGCCTGATCTGGCGTTGGTCGTGGACGTCACGCACGCGACGGACTATCCGACCGTCAACCAGCAGCAACATGGAGAGATTGAGTTGGGCCAGGGGCCCACGCTGACGCACGGGGCCTGCAATCATCCGGACATTGTGGCCCGGCTGGAGGAAGTCGCGCGAAAAGAAAAAATTCAACTCCAGCATGAATCGGCGTCGGCCACCACCGGGACGGACACCGACGTGATTTTCTGGACGCGCGGCGGGATTCCGAGCGCCCTGATCAGTCTGCCCAACCGCTACATGCACTCGCCGGTCGAAATTGTCAGTTTGAAAGACCTGGAACAAATCCCGCAACTGATGACGGCGTTTGCGTTGTCCCTAAAGGCCGGCGAGCAATTCAAATTGAAGATTTAGAAGCGCTCCTCGTATGAAAGTTGTTAAAACGTTAAAAGGTTAAATCGTTAAATCGGTCGATGGGGGCGTACCTTTCATTTCTTCTGCGCGTTCGCGGATTTGGGAGGATTCAACGGTGGCCGCGTTCGGTTTGTCGCCGCGCGTGCATCGTGCTTTGGATTGACCGTGATGGAAGTTCGGTCGCCCCGGCTGGTGATCGTAATGCCGCGCCGGAAGAGGATGTTCAGAATCAGATCGGACAGTTCGGGCAGCGTTTTGATGCCGGTGAGGATTTCATTCTTGAGGCCGACTTGAACGTCCAGTTCTTTGCCGGGGTGTTTCAGATTTGAGTATCGGATCTTGCCCAGCGTGAGATTGAGCACATCGATCCCGGCGAAATCGAGGAGCCCGTTTGTGCGCCCACTGCGGTTGGTCGCGGATAAATCCTGAAGTTCCTGCACAAAAGCCGTGATGTTGGTGCGGCCCTGTTTGCTCTCCACGATGTTGATCTCATTGAGGCGGAGACGGACCAGTTTGAAATGCAATGTTCGACGAGCCAAAGCGCCCGGCTTCCACTCAAGGTGCAACTCCGGAAGGTCCACCAAGGGCGAACCGCCGAATTCGGCGGTGTTATAGAGTTTGACATTTTCGAGAGTCAAAGCCGCCGACCACAGT
>JACPRI010000252.1 GCA_016190065.1 Verrucomicrobiota bacterium | reverse complement strand
GCGGCCTGCCATCAGTACATCCACCACAAGCCGCTGTAGGCCGGTTGAGGCGTCATGGCGAAGGAGAGCGACCAATCCTCAGAGGCTCCGACGCATTTCGAGAGTTTCGAACTCCATGGTTCGGGACCAGAACTTGCCATTCCGAGTGGAAATCAACCAGGCGATGTTCCGTTGGAGTGGACCAAAAGAGTGGAAGAAAAGCATCGCCTCCAGGACTTGCTCCTGGAGCGAGTCAAACAGTCCGTGGGCGAACTGGAGAAGATGTGGCAAGAAATGAACGACCACTGGACCTATGAAGATCCCTTCTATCGGTTCTACCATGGAAGCTACAAAACGTACACTGTCCAGGACACAACTGTCCGAGCCCTCAGTTCTCTGCGCCCAACGGTCCACGCGGTCATCCCGGCGCTCGAGAGCGCTTTGCAGGACACAAACCGCGAAGTCCGCCACTACGCGTCTGTCGCGCTGCAGAAAATCAAAGCCGTATCGGAGAAGCGACAATTGACTACTGATCACTGATCACTGATTACTTTGCCGCCGCTTGCCGCGCTGTATGAATTACTCGGAAGCCATCCAATTCCTCTACGGCCTCCGCTGGTTCGGGGCGAATCTGGGTTTGGAAAACACGTTCAAGCTCGCCGCGCTGGCGGGCAATCCTCAAGAGCGTCTTCGCTTCATCCACGTCGCCGGGACCAACGGCAAAGGTTCCACCTGCGCCATGCTGGAAAGCATTTACCGCGCGGCGCGCTTGCGCGTCGGCTTGTTCACCTCGCCGCACCTGGTCGCGTTCGGCGAGCGCATCCAGGTGGATCGCCGAGTCATCAGCGAGCCCGATGTCGTCCGTCTGGTGGAAGAGATCCAGCCGTGGTTGAAGACATTCCCCACCAGCGCGCATCCGACTTTTTTTGAAGTCGTGACCGTCATGGCCCTCCGCTACTTCGCCGAACAAAACGTCGATTTGGTGATCTGGGAGACTGGACTCGGCGGCCGCCTCGACGCGACCAACATTGTGACTCCGCTGGCCAGTGTCATTACCAACATTCAGCTCGATCACGAAAAATGGCTCGGACACACGCTGGCGAAGATCGCCGCCGAGAAAGCCGGCATCATCAAAGCGGGTATTCCTGTTCTGACCGCGGCAGACCATCCCGAAGCTTTACGCGTGATTTCAGAAACAGCCGCTCGAAATCAAAGCATCCTGACCGAGGTTAAACGCGCGGACGCCGAAAAACCGCCTTTGAACAAGCTGCGGCTGCCGCTCCTGGGCGAACATCAGCGATTGAACGCGGCACTGGCGCTGGCCACGGTCCGTGTGCTCGAAGACAAGATTCCTGTGGGTGAAGAGGCGATGCGAAAGGGATTGGCCAGCGTCTCCTGGCCGGGCCGACTTCAGATTGTCCGCTCTCGAACGGATCGCACGATCGTTCTGGACGGCGCGCACAACCCCGCGGGCGTCCGCGCGCTCCGCGCGGCCATCGAGGAACTTTTTCCAGAAACGTTGCTGACGCTGGTTTTCGGCGTCATGGAGGACAAGAACTGGCAGGCCATGTGCGAACTCCTCGCGCCGCTGGCCAATCGCATCCTGCTGGCGCCGGTGAGCAGCGACCGCTCCGCCAGCCCGCGAGCCATGAGCGAGTTTTGTCAGCGGCTTAATGTCCAGGCTGAGATCGTCGTGTGCGCGTCCCTGGCCGAGGCGCTGAGCCAAGCGGATTCCGATCCCCTGGTCCTCGTCACGGGTTCGCTGCATTTCGTGGGCGAAGCGACCGAAGCCTTGCGACTTTCCGCCTGCCCGGCCCACAATGAGCGGGGTTTGAACGAATGGACGTTGCAGACAAGTTGAGAGGAGCTTTCCAAAATCGAACGCGGAACGTCGAAAGAGCCTGCTGGGGGTTCGACGTTGGAAGTTCAATGTTCGACGTTCGGTGTTCTTCAACTCGGTTGGTTTGCCGCGCTGCGTTCTCGGCGGTTAGACGGAACTGCGCGTTATGATTCGCTCAGGCAGAATCCAGGCCGTGACCTTCGACGTCGGCGGGACACTGATCGATCCCTGGCCGTCGGTCGGCGACGTTTACGCGGAGGTGGCCAAGCAGCACGGCCTCCGTGAGACCGACCCCCAGGTTCTGAACCGACGGTTCGCCGAAGCCTGGCGGGCCAAGACCAACTTCGATTATTCACGGCGAGCCTGGGCGGAAATCGTCGCCCAAACCTTTTATGGCCCGTCGGCCGTTGGCGAGGAGACCGCGTTCTTTGCCGACCTCTACGATCGCTTCGCGGAGCCTGACGTGGTGCGCATCTACGACGACGTGGTGCCGGCGCTCGACAAATTGCGCGCGCGGGGTCTCAGGTTGGGCGTGATCTCCAACTGGGACGAACGGCTTCGGCCCTTGTTGCACGCGCTCGATCTGGATCGCTTCTTTGAAGTGGTTGTTGTGTCTGGCGAACTCGGCCAACACAAGCCGGCGCCGCCAATTTTTGAACACGCGCTCCAGCAATTGCGCCTGTCGGGCGACGCTGTGCTCCACGTGGGCGACAGCGTCTTGGAAGACGTGATGGGCGCAGAACAGTCAGGATTGCGGGCCGTTCGACTCGACCGCAACGCCTCCTCCTCAACTCCTGAAATCATTCGTTCGCTGGCGGACTTGCCGATCCTTGAGTGACGCATTCGACGTTCGATGTTCCACGTTCAGAGTTTGGGGTTCGAACTTTGAACATCCAACCTCGAACCCCTGGCTTCGGTTCTTGGTCCGTGCGCAATTTCCTTTTCGAACAGATGACTTTTCACGCATCCCAAAACCCGCTATCCAGTCCGGACGATGCGCCTGAAATGCTTCCTCCTGCTGACCCTGTTCACCTTCGTTTTGCTCAGCGTGGGCTGCGGGCGTTTTCTGGCCGAGCGATTGGCGCAGGCCCCGAACACCTACCCGGACTGGATCAAACGGACCATGCCCGTCTATCTGGATGTGGGCTCGAAGGTGTTGACGAACTTTCCGGCGCGCTTCATCGAAGTCGGGCCGCCGGCAGCCCGGCTGCGCTACCGCGTGGTTGAGCCGCGCGATTACGGTCTTTCGTTTTCTTCGACCCATTGGCAAGAGCGCGGCAAAACCTGGTTCAAGTTTACTTTCCGCCAGAAACTGCCCGGGACGCCGACACCGTACACCCAGGCGCCGCGCGGCACGGTCGTGCTGCTCCACGGCTACAGCCTGGATCAAGGCCGCATGGTACCGTGGGCGTTTCGGCTCGCGCAGGAAGGCTGGCGCTGCGTCTTGCTCGATTTGCGTGGCCATGGCAAATCGACCGGCAACCGCATCCATTTCGGCCTGGTCGAAACCCGCGATCTCAGCCAGCTCCTGGACGAACTCGCGCGCAGCGGCCAATTAACCGAACCGGTGGCGGCGGTCGGTGAATCCTACGGCGGCGCGCTGGCTTTGCGCTGGAAGAGTGAGGAACCGCGCGTCCGCAGCGTGGTGGCCATCACGCCCTATACGGAGCTTCCCCAGGCTGTCCTGAACATGCGGAAATACAATGCTTCGTTCGTCCCGGCATTCCTCGTGAAAGCCGGTTTGAACCACTTGCCAGAAGTCCTCCAAGCCAACGCCGCCGAACTCAACCTCACGACCGTGCTGCGGCGCACGCCCGTTCCCGCGCTGTTCGTGGCGGGCGCCGAAGATGCAATTGCTCCTCCCGAGAACGTGCGCCGTTTGCACGCGCTCGCCGCCGAGACGAGCCGTCTGCTGATCGTGCCACAAGCGACGCATGAAGCGCTGCCGTACTTTTTCAACGACCTTGCACAACCTGTCATTTCGTGGCTGGAACAGGCTGCGACCACCGCCGGCAGGCACGAGGCGCACGACGACACGGCGCGCTCCAATTCAAAGTGACGAGTGTCGATCTCACGGCCAACCAATTTGAAATTGAGAATCATCAATGGCCAGTTTTCAATGGGAATGTCCCGCGCATGAAACTCATTTCCTGGAACGTGAACGGCCTGCGGGCCATTCTCCGCAAGAATTTCCTCGATTACCTCGACGCCGAGAAACCGGACATCCTTTGCGTGCAGGAAACCAAGGCCGAGCCGGACGACGTCGAACAACTCTGGCCCGCGAGTTACACGACTTACTGGAACGCGGCGCAGAAGAAAGGTTATTCCGGCACTGCGATTTTCACGAAGACGCGTCCGCTCCGCGTCACGCCAGGCATCGGCATCCCCAAGCACGACCGCGAAGGCCGCGTGCTTACGGCCGAGTTCGCCGATTTTTTTCTTGTGAACGTTTATGTTCCGAACTCCCAGCGCGAACTGACGCGCCTCAAGTATCGCCAGCAATGGGACCGCGATTTTCTTCGTTACCTCAAGAAGCTCGAACGCCGGAAGCCCGTGATCTTCTGCGGCGACCTCAACGCAGCTCACACCGAGATCGACCTGGCGAACCCCAAGACCAACGTGAAGAACCACGGCTTCACGCCGGAGGAACGCGCCGGCTTCAGCGCCTTCGTGAAGGCCGGGTTCCTCGACACCTTCCGCGAGTTCGAGAAAGGCGGCGGGCATTACACCTGGTGGGCGGTGTTCGCTAATGCCCGCGCCCGGAACATCGGCTGGCGCATCGATTATTTCCTCATCTCAAAATCCCTCCAACCGCGCCTCAAACGCGCCTTCATCCGCGCCGACGTGCAAGGCTCCGACCATTGCCCAGTCGGAATCGAGATCGAATGAATGCCGCGGTAGGGCGGCCCAGCCGCGCCGCCACTCGACTTTGGACATTTTCGGCCGCGAACTCATCGATGTGTTCGAGGGCCAAGCCACGGAGTGGCGACAAGATAGTAGCCCACGGCGCGAGCCGTGGGTTTCACGCCCTTCGGAACAAGCCCGGAGGGGCGACAGGATCGTGAATCGCGGTCCAGGATCGGTTTTCTATCGCCCCTCCGGGGCTTAAACG
>JACPRI010000245.1 GCA_016190065.1 Verrucomicrobiota bacterium | reverse complement strand
GGCTCGCTCCGCCCAGACGTGGACTTCATGCACCGGGCCGATGACGCCGGTGTTGAGGATTTCTTTGATCGTGCGCCGCGCGGCCGAGGCATGCCCCTGGTTGCCCATCTGCGTGGACAGCTTCGGGTACTTCGCGGCGGTCTCGCGGACGAGACGGGTTTCCCAGATGTTGTAGGCGAGTGGCTTCTCGCAATAGACGTGCTTGCCATGCGTCAGCGCCAGGTAGATGGCAAACGCGTGCGTGTGCTCCGCCGTGGACACCACGACGGCGTCGAAATCGGTCGGCTTGTCGAAGACGCGCCGCAGGTCGGTGAACTTCTGGGCCTTCGTGTATCGTTGGGACGCAGAGTCGATCGCATTTTGATTCACGTCACAGAGAGCGACGACGTTCTCGTCCGGATGCGGCGCCGACGGTCCTTCGGCACCGACACCGCCGCGGCGTCGGCCCCCGCCGACGCCACTGCGGCCCGGCACGATGGTGAGTTCATTCAAGCTCGCGTTAGCGCGGCCGCCGCAGGCGATGAACGCGATGTCCAACTTGCTGTTCAGATTCTGGCCCCGCAGTAACGCGGGCGCTCCGGTGATGACCCCGGCTGTGGCCAAGGCCCGTCCGACGAACTCGCGTCGCGTCATCTGAAGCGATCGCGTCTGCTTAGTGTTTTTTTTCATAGGGTGTTGAGCGTGAGAATCCACTCCTCCGGCGGCGCGAACCGCACGTGATTGCCGATGTCGTTGGATAGATTGGTTCATAGGATCATCTCCGTTTTCACCGGGGATCGAAGGATAGCTGTGCAGAAGCGTTGAAACAAGAAGAATGGCCCTCCAATAATGCTTCTCCTACCTCGACTTCGTGGTGGACGCCAAGAACAGGAAACTTATCCCCAATCCCGCGCATGGTGACAAGCAGATGAGCGAGGAATACGGAAATTGATCGCTATTGCCCGGTCACGGATTCGAGCGGGGTTTTTCTGGCGAACGGTGCCGCAGCCTCCAGACTTGGCTGTGGTCCATGAAAGGTCGGTCCTAGCCTTGGTGAATTCGCCTTGGTTCCCGTGCAGGTCCCGACTGGTCCATTCGTAAGCTTGGGCGCTGCGAAGCGACTTCTTCACCGCCTATCTGGCAGTTCTCAGGCTGGCAATGGTGTTGTCCTTACTTACTTTGTTTTTGGCGGTTCTTCGCGCAGAGAGGATGCGATTTGCTTTTCGCGAGGCGCAGGAAAGACGATCTGCCAACCCTCGGCTTTGAGGCGTTCGAGTTCCGCGTCCATGCGAGCAAACATTACTTTCGCATCGTAGCCACACTCGGCGGCGTGCTCGGCACGAATGCGGTGGATCTCTTCGAGGATTTCGTTCTCTTTCATGGTTTACAGCTTCATCAATTCCGCGGGAGTGCAAATGCCAGGACACACCAGCCCCACCGCCGTGCGGCCCGCTCAATGCGCCCGCGAATATGGTGATTGTTAATGTGCCGACAGTTCCGTGTTTCGACAATAGTCACGACCCTTTCCGTGAGTTTCGAGGCCCGATGGATTCGAATCGCTATTCCCTCGGCTCGCGCACGGTCAGAAGTCCGTTGCGGGGAATGGCGTCGGATATGATCTGCGTTCTGCCGGATGGCCAGCGGATTTCCACCGAACTGGCAGCTTCAATTTCACCCAACCCGAAGTACAACGGAATCACACTCTGCGCCAGATAACCCGATTTGCCGTCGTTGAATTGCGTGAGCGTGGTTTCGCCCGCCTTGACTTTGACGGTTGCACCCAGACCATCGCGATTGGAGACAGTGCCGATCAGTTTCATTTTCAGAAAATGGATCGGCCTCCGCTCACTCAGATTGCTGACCAGCACCATGGGACGGTCGTTCATCTCGTTCGTCACGATGTCCAGATCGCCGTCGTCATCGAGATCAAAGATGGCGGAAGAACGCGAACTGAGCGCGCCATAGACGAGCACCTTGGGCCCGTACAAGAGGGCAAGTTCGTGCGCCGCATCCTCCGTGGCGACGTCGAGAGAGAACATCGGTTTGTCGAAGCGCCCGCCCGTGCGCGGTTCCACGCCCACAACGAATTCGGCGTCGAAGAACTGCCGGCCCCGTTCATTCAGCAATACCGAGTTGATCCCATAACGGAATGGATAGCCCATGCCCGCGGTGATGAACGCGTCTTCGTAGCCGTCGGCGTTGAGGTCACCCACGCTCAGTCCCCAGGGCCAATAAGTTTCAGCGCCGACTTTGCCGGAAACCTCCTCGAACGCGCCGCCCCCTTTGTTGAGATAGAGCGCATTTCCGAAAACGTTATTCGACGCTCCCTGCAAAAAGGCCGCATCAAAATAAGTGGTGCACCAGGGATCACTCTTGGCTTTTTCGAATGTGCTGCGCATGTTCGTGCGGCCCTCCCTCGATTGCGTTTCCGCCATGTCGGAGTGCATGTCCGTAATGAAAAGATCGAAGAGTCCGTCGCGATTAAAGTCGAAGAACTTTATGCCCATCGCCCCCCACGGTGTTTTCGGGAAATGACTCGCGGTCTTGTCCGCGAAGCGTTTGCCAGCGACGTTCTCGTAAAAGTGATTGTCGCCTTGCATATTCAAAACGTACAGGTCGGAAAACCCGTCTCCGTTCAGGTCGGTAAAGCTCGCGTCGCCGCTCCAACTGCCGTCCCGCAGACCGATCTCTCCGGAGACATCGCGAAACTTCCGATTGCCGAGATTCCGGTAGAGAAGGCTGAATTCAGTGCGTTCGGGATACATATGGCCGCCGAACGCGTTCGTGACGCTGGCATAGAAACCGCCCCTCTTCTTCTGGTCCGTGGTGTAAACACCCACGTTCGTCAGAAACAAATCGAGCAAGCCGTCGCGGTCAAAATCAAAAAAAACTGAGCCCGACGAATGCCCGACGTACCCAAGCCCCGCTGGCTCCGCGATGTCGCGGAAGCGCCCGCCGCCCAGGTTTTCGAACAGCACGTTCCCTCCCCTTACGGTGGTCACGAACAAGTCGGGGTCGCCGTCGTTGTCTATGTCCGCAAACGATGCCGCCACATGAATCCGACCTTCCTGCGCGACGCCGGCGCGGGCCGTGATGTCTTCGAACTGGCCTTTGCCGAGATTGCGCCAAAGCTGGTTCGGGCCGAGTTGATTCACAAAGCAAATGTCCAATCGCCCGTCACCATCCACGTCGGCCACAGCCACTCCGCTGCCATGGTCGTAGTGGACGCCTTTCCACCACTTCAGAGAGTCCTCCACGCTCGACTGCTCGAACGTGATCTTGCTTTCGGCGGCGCGATCCGTGAATCGAAAGTCCTGAAACGCTCCGAAGCGTTTCGCCGCTTCGATCTGCTGTCGTCCGCGGTCGGCCAGCATTTTCGGAATGTCCTGGAACGGCGGATGGTGGACGATGTTGGTTTTGTCGGGAACGGCGGCGGGCGCGCCGGCGGCCTGCGAAAAGGCGTTTAGAACCAAGCCCAGGGCCAGCACGATGGTTGCGGATGAAAGAAGTCGCTTCATTGCCAATGAGAAATTGTTTTTACTTGCCATGCTGGTACTCGGCACGATGCGGTTCAGAAGCCTTGCTGTTGAGTCGGGGTCACGTTGTCGAAGCTACTGCGATATCGGCGGGGGTGTCAACCCAGTTGGGTTTCTCAGTTTCTCACAGGTTTCTCCTGAATCGTGAGAGCTCAGGGCGCCTTCTCCGTCGGAACAAACCCTTCGATGGCCGGATATCCCCTCTCCTTGTTCCAGGGTTCGCGAGATGGTTTGCCTTCCTGATAAAGCTGGAGATTTCGTTTCAACCAAGAGAGATCCACGGCGTAACCTTGCTCTGCTGCTCGATCCATGGCCCATTGCTGGACTTCGACGGCCTTGGTGAAATCACCCGCGGCCGCGTGGGCCATAGCAACTGAAATGGCCGCGGGGACGGATTTGCTTCGCTCATAAACCTGGAGCGCCAGGGCAAGCGCTTTTTCTCCGTCCTGTCGTGTTGAATCCGGATGCGCCGATAAGAACTGAGCCCAATTAAGTTTGGCCTGGACGGATCCGGGAAAAAGTTCAACGCAACTCCGCAATCCCTCCATGGCCTCCCGATTCCTGTCCAGGCGCGCCATCATGATCGCTGCACCGATCCGGGCGCTGTCGTCGGCATCATTGAGTTTGGCGGCTTTTTCGAACATGGCCAGAGCGTCCTTGTGTTTTCCCTGCCAACTGAGCACCGCTCCCGTCCAGTACGCATGAGTTCCTTGACGGGGTTCCAATGCTTGAGCCCTTTGAAACACTCGCCACGCTTCGTCGAGCTTCCCACGTTTGAACAACGCCCCTCCAAGAAGATCATGGAACGACGCGTTGTCCGGTTGTTCATCGAGGACTTGCCTCGACAACGTCTCGGCTTCCTCCAGCCGATTCAAGGTCAGATAAGCATTGGCGAGATTGGCTTTGGCCAGGGTAAAACGCGGATTCAACTCCAGCGCCTGTTTCAATAGATCGACTGAAAGCTGAGTGTTTCCCTGTTGCCTGGCCGCCAAGGCCCGGCTGTGCATGGCGGCGGCGCTTCGATTCAACGGCGCCACATCTGTCGAGAGGATGGGATCATAGAACGTGAACGGAGCGGTTCGTTGGTTATCCAGCGCGGCCAAGATCGCAGCCGCTTTTTCAGCCCGCCCCGCTCTCCGGTATTCCCGGGCCAAGAGCACCCGGCCGGCTGAGGCATACGGCTGGAACTTGATCGCGCGTTCGAGACATTCAATCGCCGCCCGGGAGTTTCCCTGGATGGAATGCACCAGCCCCATTCCATGCCACGCATAAGCGCATCGTTGATCCAGTTGTGCGGCCTCCTGGAACGCTTGCATGGACTCCGGAAGTTGTTCCAGCTTCAGACTGGAGTCCCCGATCAAACAGTTCATGGCCACCACGACCGAAGGCGGCGTATCCGGCAAGCTCTGGGCGATTCTCTTTGCTTCAACCAAGTACTGCAGCGCGCGCTCAAATCGACCCTGGCTATGATGAATCCATCCAATCGCGTACTGACACGGATAGATGCCGGGTTTGACTCGGTCCAGGTTCAGGTAGCAAGCCAGGGCAGCGTCTTCAAATTGATAGGTGTGATAAACCCTCGCCAGCTTTGAATAGGCCTGGGCAAGCTGAGACGATGAAGGGGCCGGCTTAAGCCGAATCGTCTCCTCAAATCTTTGCCGTTCCTCCTGAACGTGCGACTTCACCTCCGGGCCGGCCTTCTGCAAAGAAGGATGGGGAATCGGAAGCGGATCGAATACGCGTTGGGCAGAGCCCTGCGCGATGCAAAGGCAAGGCAGTACAAGAACAAGTGCCGTGACACAGAAACTGCGATGCATGATTCTGACCGGATCGTGTTTCGGATCCAGCTTGAGCAAACAGAAATTCAAAACCTTTTTCAAGCATGCCTGCTAATACTCCCTGTTGCCCCCTGTTTTGGGGGCAACTTTTCAACCTTTTGTATTGAAAAGACACTCAAGGTCTGATGCACTAAACGCGAGTCCCAGACAACCTAACTAACTCCGTGACGAAGGCTTCGAAGTGCGCCGAATCTATCGTGGTGCGAGCATAGACGAGGGTCTATGCGTCAGCAAGTCTCGTGTCTTCGCCACGCGCCAACCAGAAAACATAATACGCGTATGCATAAAAAACTGTTCCAAGCGTTTGCCGTCCTGACGACACTTGCGGGGATGTTTCAGGCCAGCGCGCTCGCTCAACAAAAGCCTCCGGTTCTCACGACGGGCTTCTTGAAGTTCGAGGCTTACAACGGGATTACTGGCAATCCGGTCCAGAATCTCTTGGACGATCCCAAGTATCCAGCCACGCCGGACGAAGTGACTTGGGCCACGGCGTTCGATAGCCGAACGGTCTATCCCAATGATTCTCATGAGGCGTACGGAGCTAGACTCTCGGGGTTTGTCATTCCAACGGAATCGGCACAATACGAGTTCTTCCTCCGCAGCGACGATGCCTCGCAGTTGTTCCTGAGCACGGATGACACCCCGGCCAATGCGGCCCAGATCGCCGAAGAAACCGGCTGTTGCGGCGCGTTCGAGGAGTCCGGCGCCGCCGAGACCTCGGCGCCCGTGAGCCTGGTTGCCGGCAAACGATACTACGTCCAAGCGCTTTGGAAGGAAGGGACCGGCGGCGATTTCTGCCAAGTCGCCTGGAGAAAAGTTGGCGACACAACCGCAGCCGCGCTGTTGAAGCCGATTCCGGGCGCATTCCTCGGCTCGATGATCCCGCCGCAGGGGAGCATAACGATTGCGAAGCAGCCGGCAAACGTGTCGGCGGAAGAAAATCAGACGGCCACGTTTAGCATGGAGGCCACAGGCACGTTGACGCCTCTTGTGATTCAGTGGCAGAAAAACGGCGTGAGCATTCCAGGCGGCGTCGGAACGACCTACACAACGCCTCTGCTCGCCAAGGCGGACAATGGCGCCAAGTACCGAGCCGTTGTCGCCATCCCGGGCGCGTCCATGGAGAGCACCGAGGCCAGTCTGACGGTAACCGACGACAAGACGCCGCCTGTGATTGTGAAGGCGGAGCCCAAGTCGAACCAAACCGAACTTGTTTTGACGTTTTCGGAAAGGCTCAATCAGAACTCGGCCGCGGTGGCTTCAAACTACAAGATCACCAGCGCAAGTGGCACGGTGAACGTGACCGGTGCGGCTTTGTCTGCCGATGGCACCAAAGTCACCTTGACCACGGCCAAACAGCCGCTCGGGACGAAACACACCGTCACCGTCAATAACGTCACGGATCGCGCGACCACCCCAAACTCAATTGCTGCCAATAACAACAGCAAAGTGTTTTTCCCGGTGGGCAAACTCATCGAGCAGAATGGCTTTATCGTGTTTGAGGCGGAGAACTACGACCGCAACCTCGACAACCTGTGGATGAAGGATACGACGCGGGGCAATCCGTCAGGAGGCGCTTCGATGGTGAATCCCAACGGCGCGGGAGGCAGTGAACAGGCCACCAAGTTGGAATATGACGTCGAGTTTAAGCAGGCCGCGACCTACAAGATCTGGTTCCGGGCCAGCGGAAACGACGGGAGCGATGATTCAGCTTGGTTCCACATCGATGGAGAACGTCCGGCCGAGCGCGTGGACGGGAATAGCGCTGCGATGGTCGGCTTTACCAGCCAACTTGATTTCGTCTGGAGAGCCGAGTCATTCGGCGGCGTTCAACCGATGAGCGTGGACATTGCCGTTCCGGGACCGCACGTCGTTGGGTTGGCGCGCCGCGAGGATGGCTCGTTCTTCGACAAGTTCATCCTGACCACGGACATGGCCTTTACACCCAGCGGCTTCGGTCCTTCCGAAACGCGCGAGGGTGCCCCTGGCCTTCCCACCGTATCCATCTCCGCCCCCACCGAGGGTCAGACTTTTCCCGCCGGGGGCAATGTCACTCTCTCGGCCACTGCCGCAGGCAAGTCGGGCCTGGAGATCGCCCGGATTCAATACGCCGCCAACGGGAAGGCCGTTGGCGAGGCCACAACCAGCCCATTCAGTTTCACCTGGAACAACGTTCCGGACGGAATTTATGCGATCCGCGCCACGGCCTTCGATGAGATTGGACAGAGCGCGCTCTCAACTCCCATTACGATCAAGGTTGGAACTCCACCGCCGCAGGCGTTGTTGGTCGTGGGTACGGACAGCGACCCGGTGTTGAATGCTTCGGACGCCGGGGTCAAAGCACGCCTGGAATCGCAAGGGTGGCAGGTCACAGTAGTTCAAGCCCCCGCTTCGATCACATCCAACGCCGATGGCAAACAATTGGTCATCACTTCCTCGACAGTCAACTCCGGCGACGTGGGCGACAAATTCAGAACCAGTCCTGTGCCGGTGCTGAATTGGGAGCAGGCGCTCCAAGACAACTTCCTCATGACGGTGGATACAGGGAGCGATCACGGCACATTGGCCGGACAAACCGATCTTAATATCGTCAAGGCGGATCATCCGCTCGCGGGCGGCGTGACCACCGGGGTCAAACCCGCGATTACGGCCGGTCAGGAGTTCAGTTGGGGTGTCCCTAACGCGAACGCCGTCATCATCGCCACCATTGCAGATGATCCGACTCACGCGGTCATCTACGGTTACGAGAAGGGTGCGAAGCTGATCGATGACACGCCTGCGCCTGCTCGACGCGTCATGTTCTTCAGCGGCAACAACGGATTCGCCGCGTTTACGCCGGACGGCCTGAAACTGTTCGATGCGGCGGTCTCCTGGGCAGCCAACATCGAAGTGAAGCCCCCGACGAAGGTGCCGACGCTCTCCCTGGCTCGCACTCAGACCGGCCTCAGCATCACGTTCACGGGAACGCTGCAGTCGGCCGATTCGGTCACTGGACCTTGGACGGACGTAGGCAATGCCACGAGTCCGCTTGCGGTGGCTCCTGCCGGAAGTCAGAAATTCTATCGAGCCAAGCAGTAGGACTCTAATTCCGTTCGCAAAGAGACCGGGCCATCGCCCGGTCTTTTTTTTCGGCGTTAACTAACCGAACAAGCGTTGGCTGATTCGGGCTGATTGACAGACTGCAACCGGAAAGCCACGCTCCTGCCCATGAACTCAGCCAGAAGCTCGACACCTTTTTTACGCAACCTGCCCGGACGACTCAGCCGATCGAATTCAATTTTAGCCCTCTTTCTTTTGGTTTTCAGTTGCCGGCCTCTCGCGGCGGGAACCGACCGCTGGCCGGAGTTCCGCGGCCCGTGGGGTAATGGCCACGCCTCCGCGCCGGGCGACACGAAGCCGGCAGGACTTCCGCTTCAGTGGAGCGAAACTAAGAATGTGAAATGGAAGACGGAAATTCCACCGCTGGGTTTATCCACACCCGTCGTAATGGGCGGCCAGGTTTGGTTGACGACAGCGACGGAGGATGGCCACGACTTTTTCGTCGTCTGCGTCGATGCCGCGACCGGCAAGGTTCTCCATAATGAAAAAGCGTTCCACAGCGACGCCCCGGAATCGCTCGGCAACGGCGCCGGGGTCAACAGCTACGCGACGCCTTCGGCGGTGATCGAGCCGGGCCGAGTCTATGTTCACTTCGGCAGATTCGGCACGGCGTGCCTGGACACCGCCTCGTTCAAACTTCTTTGGAAAAGAGACGACTTGCAGTGCCGCCATTACCGGGGTTCTTCCTCTTCTCCGGTCCTTTTCGAAAACTTGCTCATCCTCACGTTCGACGGCGTGGACGTGCAATATCACGCCGCGCTCGACAAGCAAACCGGACGCACCGTCTGGAAAACCGATCGTTCGGTCAAGTGGAACGACGAAGATATCGATCGCCCGATGGTGCGGGACGGGGATTGGCGCAAGGCACACAGCACGCCGCTCATTGTCACCGAGGCCGGGAAACCCCGGATGTTCAGCGTCGGCGCCAAGGCCGCGTATGGTTACGATCCGGGCACCGGACGCGAACTCTGGCGAGTGGAATACCACGATTGGTCCGCCGCGCCCCGTCCGCTCTTCCACAAAGGCCGCGTGCTTTTCGCCACCGGCTTCAACCGGGGAGAGATGCTGGCCGTCCGCGCCAACGGCGAAGGCAACGTGACCGGCACGCACGTGGACTGGTCGATCAACACGCGCGTGCCCAAATACGCTTCGCCCATCCTTGTCAATGACCTGCTCTACCTCCCTTCCGACGAGAGCTTCATTTCCTGCCTCGAAGCGGACACAGGCAAGAATGTCTGGACCGAACGGGTCGGAGGCAAATTTCGGGCTTCCCCGATCTATGCGGATGGCCGGCTCTATTTTTGCAGTTTGGAAGGCGTGACGACCGTTCTGAAACCCGGCCGCACATTCGAAGTGCTGGCGACCAACACGCTGGAAGACAATTCAACGAAGAGCAGCAAGCGGCCTCCCGGTTTCATGGCTTCTCCGGCCGTGGCCGGCAAAGCACTTTTCCTCAGAAGCCGCGATCATCTTTACCGTATCGAAGCCGAACCTTCCGCTGGCCAATAAAGATTCAGTTTCTCCTCGAGGCTCTCGAATCACCCGCAAGCGACTGGACTCCACAAAAGCAAACGAAGGGAACGAAGGCTTCTTCTCCCTGGCGCTTCGCGTTTTCCCGCGCGCTAGCGCCGCGAAGCCCCAACCAATGAATCGCGGATTACCCGTCAGCGTGATGGCCCGCGGGCGGCGTGAAGCAGACAAGTCCTCAGGCGCGTAAGCGAGCTTGATGCAGATCAAGTCAGCCGACAGGCCGTGAGGGCCACAATTCACGGATGAACCGTCTCGCAGTGCTCGGTCTTGCGTATTGTGCTTTTCTGCCCCTGTCGCTTTCCGGCTCGGAGGTCGCGCGATGGGAAGCAGCGACACCGCCCAAGGCCGGAGGAATCCGAGTGGAACGCAGCGCGGATTCGAATTGGCGCATTGAAAGAGCGGGCGCAGTGGAGGTCGCGCGTTTAACGCCGAGCCGCGATTATTACTCTCGAGCAGCCTATCATATTTCACTCGCCCCTCCTGCTGGAGAACTCTGGCTGAGCATCGAATTCCTTGACCGCGGCTACGGCTTGATCAGTCTCTCGCCTGGTTTGCCGGAGACCCGGCAGTCCGGCATCGCGCGATTGAACACCGGTCGCCTTCGTCGCGCCGTGTTCAGCTACCATCGCTCGCGTCCACCCGAACGTCTGCGAGTCGAAGGTCTGGATTATCTCCGCGCCGTCGTCTTGACCGACCGCGAACCATCCCCAGAACTATCGCCGCTCGTCGAACCGGCGGTGAAATTCTCCGTGTATTCGGAGCGTGTCACCTCTGCCGCCGGAGATGCCGCGAATCCAGATCGCGTTGACGATGTTCTGGCTGGGCTCCGAAATCATCTGCCGCTCGTGCGGGCCATCGGGTTCAACGGCGTCGAGACTTACGTGCGCTGGGGCTGGGTCGAACGCCAGCCGGGAGTTTACGATTGGAGCTACTACGACGCGATCCTGAACGAGATCGAGAAGCACGGATTGCAGTGGTTCCCGATGCTGCTGGCCGGCTCCGGATACGCACTGCCGGCGTGGCTTCATGAATCCACGAACAACGTGGGCTTCAAATGCCTCGAACACCGAATCGTTCACGACACGCAAAGCATCTTCCATCCGTATCAAAGCGAGTACGCCAGCCGCTTCCTCGCCGAGTTCGGCCAGCACTACGGCCGCCGGAAGTCGCTCCTTGGTATCCGCCTCGGACCCAGCGGCGATTACGGCGAAGCCCAATACCCAGCCAAGGGTCCGGGCTATAACTTCCGCCAGGGCCACACCCACATCGGGTATTGGGCGGGCGATGATTACGCCCAAGCGGCCTTCCGCGATCATCTGCGGGAAAAATACGGCGACGTCACCCGGCTCAATGCTGCGTGGAGCGATCGCTTTAAGTCCTTCGACGAAGTCAACACCTTCCTTCCCGAAACCGCAGGCACGCGCCGCAAGCGACTCGACTTCGCCGACTGGTACATGGGAGCGATGAGCCAATGGTGCGAGCAATGGGCCGTCTGGTCGCGTGCGGCGCTCCCCCACACCATCATTCATCAATCGTCGGGCGGCTGGGGACCGGTTCAAATCGGCACCGATTACAGCCGGCAGGCGCGGAGCATGGCGAAAATCCACGGCGGCCTCCGCCTCACCAACGAAGGCGACGATTTTCCCGACAACTTCACCATCACGCGCATGGCGTCCTCGGCGGCGAGATTCTATGGCATCCCGCTGGGCTACGAACCCGGCGGGTTCGGCAGCAAGCGCGGAGTCATGGCGCGCCTGTTCAACGCCGTGACGACGGGCGCGGTGCATCTCTTTTACTATCTCGGCAACTTGACCGCTAACGACCAGGCGCTGGAAGCGTGGCTGAAGCACGCGGGCTTCCTGGATCAACGCGCCCAACCGGTCATCGACGTGGCCGCCTTTTATCCCGACACCGCGCTGAAGCTGGATGACGAACTGCTCCGCTACCGCTGGGCTTCGACTTTTTTCACGGTGGGGCGCGCCTTGCGCGAAGTGGTCGATTTCGACTACGCCAGCGAACCAATGATCCTCGACGGCGCGCTGGACCGTTACAAGGTGCTGCTTTTCCTCTGGGGCGCGGTCACGGAGAAGCCCGTGCTCGAACGGATGGATCACTGGGTGCGCAACGGTGGCACGTTGATCTATGCTCCCAACCCGCGCGGCCATCCGGCAACGGTGGAAGGCGAAACAGCCATCGCTCAAAAATGGTTGTCGGGCGACACTGGGCAAGGCCGCGTGGTTCTCTGGCGCGGCGACCTGATCCCATCC
>JACPRI010000250.1 GCA_016190065.1 Verrucomicrobiota bacterium | reverse complement strand
CAAGATTTCCAAACATGATAGGCGCGTTTGAAGCAGACCTTTCTCGCCGATGACGCCCATTTCCAGTTCCTCGCCCTGCTGTTCGGGAGCGAACAGGCAAAGCTGCAGCGTTCCGCGCACGCCGTTTTCGTACTCGAAACTGACCGTGGCATGATCCAGGACCTGGTGCTCGCCGTCGATGACGCGTTCCACGGCATTGCTGCCAAAAGCGCAGACGAGCTTCGGGCGCGACTGAACCCACCAGTTCATCAAGTCGAAGTGATGACAGTTCTTATCGACCAACGCGCCACCCGACTTGCGGTCATCCTGGATCCAGTCCCGCGACTTTTTCTGGAACGGCCCGCGAAATTCACGGCACCACACCATGCGCGGACAGCCGACTTCACCGGAGTCCACCAGCGCTTTGATCCGCTGGAAATAAGGCGAGTACCGGAGTTCATGGCCGATCAGCGCCACACGATCTGTCGCATCGGCAGCTTGAACCAAACTCCGGCATTCCTCCGGCGTGATGCCCACAGGTTTTTCCAAAAAAAGATGTTTGCCCGCGCGCAAAATCTCCAAGGCCAGCGGCACATGAGTGAAGTTCGGCGTCGAGACAAAGATGGCGTCGAGGTCCGATTCGATGAGCGGTCTCTCTTCCCGGAAGACCCTGGCTTTCGGAGCCACGTCGAGCGCGCGTTTGATATTGGCTTCGTCTGTCGCGCAGATCGCGGCGGCCTCCGCGATATCGGCGTGGTGTTCCTGGATCGCCTTCAAATGGCTGAACCCCATCGCACCGACGCCAAGGAATCCGATTCGGAGTTTCATGCAATTTACGTTTTACGTTTAACGACTTACGCGCCACTCCTGCCGCAAGCCTCTCCTTCGTAAAACGTAAAACGTAAAACGTAAATCCTGAATGAATCGATTCTGCTCTCGACTCGCGCTTTCAAACCTTAAACAATTTGCGCATGTCTTTTGTCACGCATCTGGAATGCGCTCATTGCGGCCAGCGTTACGACGCATTGCAAATCCATAACCTTTGCACGGCCTGCCAGCGACCGCTCTGGGTCCGATACGATCTGGATGCGCTCAGGAAAGAATTTCCGAAAAAGGCGCTCTTCGGCCGGCCGCCGACCATTTGGAGGTATTTGGAGATGCTGCCGATCCGAGACCCAAAAAACATTGTCTCATTGACCGAGACGATCACGCCCATTCTCGAAACCAAACGCCTGGCCGCGGCATTCGGCGTAAAGCATCTCTACGTCAAAGACGAAAGCCGCCTTCCCACCGGCAGCTTCAAGTCGCGCGGCATGACGATGGCAATTTCCAAGGCCAGGGAATTCGGCATCACGCGGGTGGCCGTGCCGACGGCAGGGAACGCGGGCGGGGCGATGGCTGCCTACGCCGCCCGCGCTGGAATGGAGGCTTACGTGTTCATGCCCGAGGACACGCCCGTCATCAATCAGAAGGAATGTTTTCTGGCCGGAGCGAGAACGTTTCGGGTCAACGGCCTGATCACAGATTGCGGCCGGATCGTCGGCGAAGGCAAAAGGCCCAAGGGATGGTTCGATGTCTCCACGCTCAAGGAACCTTACCGCATCGAAGGCAAGAAAACGATGGGCCTCGAGCTGGCCGAACAGTTCGATTGGGAATTGCCCGACGTGATCCTTTATCCGACGGGCGGGGGCACGGGTCTGATTGGGATGTGGAAAGCTTTCGCCGAACTCGAAACGCTCGGATGGCTTAAGTCGGCACAGAAGCCGCGCATGATTTCGTGCCAGAGCGACGGCTGCGCGCCCATCGCGACCGCCTTTGCCAGGGGCGAACGCTTCGCGAAAAAATTCGAGAACGCGAAAACAATCGCGAGCGGCTTGCGCGTGCCGGCGGCGGTCGGTGATTTCATGATTCTCGACGCCGTTCGCGAGAGTAGAGGCGTCGCGCTAGCCGCACCCGAAGCGGATATTCCCAAGTGGATGCAATTGGCGTCGGCGAAGGAAGGCATCGCGCTCTGTCCGGAAACGGCGGTGTGCCTTGGCGCTTTGGAGGTTCTCCTGAAGCGCGGCGCGATCAAACCGAACGAGCAAATCTTGATCTTCAACACCGGCGCGGCGCAGAAATATCCGGAAGCGATTTGTGAAGACTTGCCGCAACTCGACATCACGAAGCCAATCGATTGGACGGCGATCTGATCTGGTATGGACATTCTGATTACTGAAGAACTCGCGACGGCCGCTGTGGAGCACCTGAAGAAATCCCACAACGTCGTTTGTGACGGGTCGCTCTGGAAGAACGTCGAGAAGCTCAAGGGCCTGCTCGCCGAGGCGCGCGCTTTGATGGTCCGCAATCAGACGCTCGTGACGGCGGATTTGCTGGCCGCCGCCCCGAAACTTATCGTCGTGGGGCGACTTGGCGTGGGGCTTGATAACATCGATGTCGAAGCCGCCTCGAAGCTCGGCATCGTGGTCGTCGCGCCTCTGGACGCCAACGCGGTCAGCGTCGCGGAACTCACGCTGGGTTTGATCCTCGCGCTGGCCCGCAAGATTCCCCTGGCGGATCGATCGACGAAAGCCGGAGGCTGGGACCGCAAAGGCTGCATGGGTATCGAACTGGAGGGAAAGACGCTGGCGATTTGCGGCTTCGGACGCATTGGACGTCTGGTCGCGGCCCGGGCTCGTGCGTTTGGGCTGCGGTTGCTTGTGTTCGATCCCTTCGTGGATCAAAACGCCTCGGTGTTGCTGGAGACTGGAGCCGTGTGGTGTCCGCGCCTCGAAGCGGCCTTGGCGGACGCTGATTTCGTGACGACCCATTCGCCGCTGACGAAAGCGACGCGGCATTTGTTCAACGCCCGAACTTTCTCTGCCATGAAGCGCGGCGCGTTTTTCATCAACACGTCGCGGGGCGGGGTAATGGACGAAGCGGCGCTGCTGGCCGCGCTTCGAAGCGGCCATCTGAGTGGGGCCGCGCTCGATGTCCAGGAAGTCGAGCCGCCGCAGACAAAAACGGGCTTTGAAACGATGGACAACGTCATTCTCCTGCCGCACATCGGGGCGGCGACGGCCGAAGCGCAAACCCGCACTTTCGAGACCGTCGCGGCGGATATCGATCGCCTGCTGCGCGCAGAAGCCGCGGTAAACTTCGTGAACTTCGCGCGTCCAGGGCGCTGAGCTTCGTTCCGGAAGCGCAAAGAACGGTGAGCCTTTACCAAGATCGGTCTATCTTGCGCGACGTCTTCTGATCTAGCGTTCTGCAGATTCGATCGGGTTGTGACGCGGAAAGCATGGTTTTCGAGCGTTCAGACCACGCGCCTCACGATGAGAGCGGCGATTGAGGAAAGATCGCTCGGCTGGATTGGACCATCTTATCATTCGCAGGCCCGAGGAAGCTGCTGGCGCACGAGCCATTCCATATGACGACCGGCCCTGGAATACTCCTTCGATTGGTGCTTCTCTTCAGCATTTTGCTGGCAGGGGCGCTCTTCATCGGCCAGTTCACACTGTCGGTAATTTTCGGCGTTTCGCTGATCCTGAGTTTGACTGCCGAAGCCCTGTGGCTGCTTGGTGAGAGTCGAAAAAGTCACCACTGAACGCTCACCGGAAGAAACCTGCCTTAGCCTCGGAAGTGGTCGGGGCGGTGCGATTTGAACGCACGACCTTCTGAACCCCATTCAGACGCGCTACCAAGCTACGCTACGCCCCGACCAGGAGTCGCAACCGTAAAGTCGCGCTGATCGGAATAGTAGGCGGGCGAAATCCGAATTCAATTCTTTTCGCGATCTTCGCACTAACTAATCCGAGCTGGCGGTTCGGCTGTCAATAAGTCGGTGAACTTCCGGTGAGAAAACTTTAACAACTTTTCATCGCTCTGGTTGGGAATTTTGATTCTGCTGGAGTCATGATCGAAACGATCGAGCCCAATGTCCCCGCCACCGTTGATCTCACCCGGTCGCGAATCTCCAAACCTGCGGCGCCTTCCGCCGTGGACCGGCTTCCGCCGCACTCAATCGAGGCCGAGCAAGGCGTTCTCGGATGCGTTTTGCTTTCCCCAAACGAGGGGATGGGCGTTTGCATCGAGAAATGCAAGCGCGGCAGCGAGGTCTTCTACGATCTGCGCCATCGCAGCATCTACGAGCAGCTCGCCGAAATGTACGATCAAAAGGAGGCGATCGATCTCATCACGGTCCAGCAGCGGCTCCGGGACAAGCACCAGCTCGAAGCCATCGGCGGCCTGGCGTATCTCTCCCAGCTGGTCGATGGCGTGCCGTCGGCGGCAAATCTTCAATATTATCTGGATATCGTCCGCGAGAAGTATCTTCTCCGAAAAATGATCCAGACGTGCACCAGCGTGGTCAGTCGTGTGTTCGACCATGAGGGGGAGGTGGAGGCGCTCCTGGACGAAGTCGAGCGGGACATCCTTCACATCAGCGAAGACCGCGTGGAAGCCACTTCCCGCACGATCAAGGATCTCGTCCACAAAGCGATCAATACGATCGAGGAATTTCACCAACGGCAGGGGATGCTGACCGGCATCGGCACGGGCTTTCCGGATTTTGACAAAATGACGAGCGGCTTGCACGCGGGCGAGGTGATCGTCATTGCTGCGCGACCGAGCATGGGCAAGACGTCGCTGGCGATGAACATTGCCGAGCACGTGGCCATCGACCAAAAGCTCCCGGTCGGGGTATTCAGCCTGGAAATGACCGCCGAGTCACTGGTGTTGCGCATGCTCTGCTCGCGTTCGCGGGTAAACCTGCGCAGCATTCGGGAAGGATTTCTTGCCGAACGCGATTTTCCAAAACTGACGGGTTCGGCCGGCAAGCTCGCCAGCGCGCCGCTCTACATTGACGACAGTTCCGGGCTGTCGATTCTTCAACTGCGCGCGAAAGCCCGGCGGATGTTTCAGCAGTATGGGGTTAAGCTGTTTGTGATTGACTACTTGCAACTGCTCAATTCTACTTCGCGGCGAGCTGAAAACCGGCAGCAGGAGATTTCAGACATCTCCAACGGCATCAAAGCCCTGGCGAAAGAATTGAGCGTCCCGATTATTGTCTTGAGCCAGTTGAATCGCGAACTGGAAAAGGAAAAAAACCGCAAGCCTCGACTGTCGGACTTGCGGGAATCGGGGGCGATTGAACAGGATGCCGACCTGGTCGGTCTGCTTTACAAAGCGAGCAGCGAGGACGACGACGAATCCGCCTCGCAAGCTCAGGAAGCGCTGCCGGTCAATCTGCTCATCGCCAAACAGCGGAATGGGCCCACAGGCGATGTTGCTTTGACCTTTTTGAGACCTTATACGCGCTTTGAGAGCGCCGCCAAAGTCAACGCCGACGAGATCCTGCACGACAATTAGATGACGACTCCTTTGGTTCGAAAATGGTGGCTGCCGTGGGCGTTCTGCCTCTTCTGCTTGCCCAACCTCTTCGGGCAAACCGTCCAAAAGATCGAAATCCGTCACATCGGTCCGGCGGCCGCCAGCGATACCATGATCCGCGCCAATATCCGGGTCAAAGTAGGGGATGTTTACACTCAACGTGGCGTCGATGACGATGTGAAGGCTCTCCTCGCGACCGGTCTCTTCCGCGATGTCCGCGTTTCGGAAGATCCGACACCGCAGGGCGTCACTATCATTTATGTGGTTCAGGGGCATTTGACGCTCACGGAAATCCGATTCCAGGGCAACAAGAAATACAGCGCCAAGAAGCTGCTCAAAAAGGCCACCTCCAGAATTGGACAACCTTTGGATGAGCGCCGGCTTTTCACCGATACGCAGGAAATCCTGAAGATGTATCAGAAGGCGGGCTACCAACGGACCCAAGTCAAGTACACGGTGATCCCCGACGAGAACGCCGGCCGGGGCGTCGCTGTCTTCGAAATCTCGGAAAGCCCCAAGCTGCGAATCAGTGATGTGGAGTTCATGGGGGCGCAGGCTTATCCCCAAAAGAAACTCCGCAAGGTCATCAAGACCCGCAGGCATTGGATGTTTTCCTGGCTGACCGGGAGCGGAGTCCTGAAATCCGATCAATTCGAGGATGACAAGGACAAGCTGGTCGAGTTCTACCAGAACGAAGGCTACATCGATTTTGAGATCAAAGAGGTCCAGGTCGATCAGATCGATCCCAAGCACATCACGATTCGATTCCTGGTCTCGGAAGGCAAGCAATACAAGGTCGGTGCCGTGGAATTCAGAGGCAATTCCCTTTTCAAAGCGGAAGACATCATGAAGGGCGACCGCAGCGTCAAGGGAATCAAAATGGTCGCCGGCGAAATCTTCACGCCCAAAGGCCTCGAAACGGACCTCGAGGCCATTCAGGATTTCTACGGGAGCAAGGGATACATCGACGTGCGCGTTCGGCCCATCAAAAGCCCGAACACGACCCGCGGCACGATGGATCTGATTTACGAAATCTATGATGAAGACAAAGGCAAGTCGTTCATCGAACGGATCGAGATCAAGGGCAACGTCAAAACCAAGGACCGAGTGATCCGCCGGGAATTGGCGGTGTCACCGGGCGAGCCGTTTGACATGGTTCGAGTCAAGAGGACCAAAGGCCGCCTCGAACAGATGGGCTTCTTCGAGAAGGTCGAAACCGGCGTGGAGCCGACCGACGTGCCCGCGAACAAGAATCTGGTGATTGACGTGGAGGAAACAACGACGGGGAATATCGAACTGGGCGCGGGCTTCAGCTCGGTCGATAATCTGGTCGGGTTCATCGGATTTCGGGAGGGGAACTTCGATTTGTTCAACCCGCCGTTTTTCCGCGGCGGAGGCCAAAAATTCAGAATTAACGTCATGCTCGGCACGCGGCGCAAAGATTTTCAAATCTCGTTTGCCGAGCCCTGGCTGTTTGGCCATCGGCTGCGTTTCGAGACCGACTTGTACCACCGCGAATTGAATTTCTACAGCGACCTGTACGATGTCACCCAGAGCGGCGCCCGGCTTGGATTGGTCCGGGCGCTCGGCAGCGAATTCCTGATCGGCGGCGTCAGTTACACCATCGAAAACATCGGCATCAATAATGTCGATGAGCGCGCCCCGCTGCTCATTCAGGAAGAGCAAGGCAATCGGCTGGTTTCCAAGGTCGGAGCTTCCATCGCGTTCGACACCCGGAACAATATTCAATTGCCGAGCCGTGGCCAGCGCACGGAACTCTCCAGTGAATTGGCGGGCGGCCCGTTCGGGGGCGATACCGACTTTTACAAGTTCGAGCTGCGCTCCGCCTGGTATTATCCGGGCTTTTTCGAGAACCACATCTGGGAACTGCGCGGCCGCGCCGGCGTGGCGGAGACCTTCGGCGACACGGCTCGCGTACCGCTCTTCGACCGTTTTTTCCTGGGGGGCGTGGGTTCGCTGCGGGGTTATCGATATCGCCAAGTAGGTCCGTACCGGGTCGGCCCCTTCGGCGATCAAGAGCCGATTGGCGGGGACACGTACTGGTTTGGCTCAGTGGAATACAGCGTGCCGATCATCGAACGATTGCGCTTGGCCGCGTTCTATGACATCGGTAACGTTTATGAAGACTCTTTCAGCTTCAGCCGCTCGGCTGGACAGAACCTTTACAGCGATAACTGGGGCGTCGGAATCCGGCTCAATATTCCGCGTCTGGGGCCGCTCCGCCTCGATTATGGCATCCCGATCAGCCATGATGCCTTCACCAGCGGGCGAGGGCGATTTCAGTTTAGCGTCAGTTACACGGCAGATTATTGATTTTGAATTATGAAACGGTTTTTTCCGAATTCCCGACCTTCGAGCGCGCTCATCTCTCAAGTGTTCATGCCAACCCGTTGCCAGCTTTCCCCCTCACCCCGACCCTCTCCCTTGGGGAGAGGGAGGATTGATCTCCGTCGCGGGAGAACCGAAGAGCACTTGGGAGGAACAGGAGCGGCCAGCACAGAACCCTCTCCTTGGGGAGAGGGCAGGGTGAGGGGAATGGCGACATTGGTCCGGGCCGTTCCTCGAAAGTTCAGATGCTTTCGGATGCCGATCAAAGCGATCTTGTTCGGAGCCATTTTCGCGGCGTGGCCGGTCTTATCGCAGGCCCAGATCAAAATCGGAACCGTGGACATGCAAAAAGTGTTCGAAGGCTACTACAAAAAGAAACAGGCCGACGAGATGTTACGGCAACAAGGCGCGGACGCGGACAAAGTGATCAAAGGCTGGGAGGATGACTTCAAAAAGGCCAACGATGAATATCGCAAGCTGATCGAAGGCGCCAACGATCAAGCCGTCTCGGCCGATGAACGCGAAAAGCGAAAGAAGTCGGCCGAAGGCAAACTCGTCGAGATCCGCGATATCGAGAAAACCTACACGCAATTCAGGCGGGACGCCGGCACGCGCATTGATGAGATGAAGCGCCGATGGCAGGAACGCATCCTCCAGGAAATCCGCGAAGTGATCGGCCGCAAAGCCAAGGCCGGAAACTTCACCATCGTCCTCGACACAGGGAATCGCTTCGATATCCCCACGGTTCTTTATTCCAACGGTCAGAATGACATGACGGACGAGGTGCTCTCGGAGTTGAATGCCAGTGCGCCCGCCGGCAGTCTGACGCCCGCCGCGAAAGAGGAGAACCCAGCGGTGAGTTTGCCGAAGCCTGGTGGCGCGGATCAGAAACCCGGCCGCATCGGTTTCGAGAGTCCGGGGCCGGGGGAACAAAAAGCCACTCCGCCCGCCACCAAACCCGGCAAGAATCCGAAAAAGCCATAGCCGTAACCATTCAGTCAACCGCGAATCCACGCTAGTAACGCTAATGTTAGTGCCCATAAGTGAACATTAGTGGTTAACTCTCCTTGTCCGGTTCATGGAGCGTAATTATCTCGGCATCGAAATCGGCGGGACAAAGCTTCAGTTCGTTTCGGGTGGCCCTGCGGGTCGTGTGATTCAACGCTGGCGTTTCCCCGTCGATCAGACTCGTGGCGGTGCAGGCATTCGGGAACAGATCACATCTGCTTTGCCCGGCATTCTCACTGAAACCGGCTTCAGCGGCATTGGCGTCGGCTTCGGTGGACCGGTGGATTGGAAGACGGGCCAGATCTGTTGCTCGCACCAGATCGAAGGGTGGGCCGATTTCCAGCTCGGAGCGTGGCTGCAATCGCTCGCCCGCATGCCGGTGCGCATTGATAACGACGCCAACGTCGCGGCTTTGGGCGAAGCGCTGCAGGGAGCGGGGCCAGGATTCAGCCCGGTGTTCTACGTCACGCTCGGCAGTGGAGTGGGAGGAGGTCTCGTTGTGGACGGGCGCATTTACCACGGCGCAAAGCCGGGTGAATCGGAGATCGGCCACGTCTGTTTGGATCGATCGGGCACATTTGTTGAGAGGCGGTGCTCGGGTTGGGCCGTGGACACCAGGATTCGCGAGAGTGTCACCCAAGTGCCCGAGGGCCGCCTCGCGCAGCTTGTCGGGAAGGCCCGAAGTGGCGAGGCTAGATTCCTTGCCGCGGCGCTTGCTGAAGGGGACGAGCTCGCGTGGGGTATTCTTCGCGAAACGGCCGGGGACCTGGCATTCGGGTTATCCCACGTGGTTCACCTGTTTCATCCGGAGATCATCGTGATCGGCGGTGGGCTTTCGCTGGTGGGCGAGCCGCTGCGTGCCGCCGTGGAAGAATCGCTGGCGAAGTTCGTGATGGAGGCGTTCAGCCCGGGACCGAAAGTGGTGCTGGCCGCGCTGGGTGAGGATGCGGTGCCTGTGGGCGCTCTGGCGCTGGCGAAGCGGCAACCAAAGTAGCGCAGAATTGTATTCTGCCGTATCGCAGATTTGCAATCTGCAGCGGGTTGTAAAGTCCAGGGCGCGGCGGCGAATCGAACTCTAAGCCGAATACAATTCGGCGATACGGCAGATTGAAAATCTGCGCTACGATCTCCGGCGTTCGCTCCAGGCGCGATGCCCACCTGATTTGTCCTTAACCTTGCCTGTAGATTGGAGTAGGGTTGGTTCCATGAACACCCCGGCTCCTTTCTGCGCTTGCTGCGAGAATACTTCACTGAATCAACGTCGAACGTCCAACCTCGAACTTCGAACATCGAATCACCCGTTCGACGTTGCGTGTTTGAAGTTCGATGTTCGGTGTTCGCTGCCGGCTTGGTGGCGCCGGCGCCGTGCCCAGTCGCTGGCCGTCTTCGCCGCGCTTGGTATCCTGGTCCCATCGGCCGGGGCCATGGAAATCGGCGTGAGGATTCGTTTTGGCCTCACGGATCGGCAACCCACACGCTGGGACGGCACCGTCGCCGTCGAGCCGGGGCGCGTGACGTCCATCAGCGGATGGCGGTTTGCGGACGGCGACGCTGCGAAAGGAACCGAAGGTTGGTCCGCGTCCACTCGCCGTGCCCCCCAACAGCAGCGCGCCCGGACCAATAACCCGCGGCGCGCCGCCAAGCCCGGCGCGAATCCGGCCGGTCCCA
Source organism: Verrucomicrobiota bacterium (assembly GCA_016190065.1). Lineage (GTDB taxonomy): Bacteria > Verrucomicrobiota > Verrucomicrobiia > Limisphaerales > SIBE01 > VHCZ01. The sequence continues at coordinate 13,159 of JACPRI010000250.1, read as the reverse complement.
TGACGGACAATGGTGTGATCTTGAACCTGGCAGATGTGACCGAGGACTCGACCGTGAGCGTGACCACACCGAAAGGAAAGTTCCGCTTCCAGTTGCGCGAAATTCCTTACGCCAAAGTGCTCGACGAACTCGACGGCGCGGTCGATATCGAGCGTTGCGCCGCCGCCGCGCCGTTGACCACACAGCGGACGGACGACGATTTTCCGGCCGCGACTCTTGGAGCCGACGGAACGCTCTTCGTCGCCTACGTAAGTTTCACTCCCGGCCTCGACCGTGACGAGCGCGCGCGCCAATGGACGAATCCACCGGCGGACCTGTCGTTTCTTGCCAAACCGGCCGGCGGAGACCAAATCTGGTTGCGTTCGCGGAAAGAGGGGCGTTGGGGCGAGCCACTGCCGGTGACTCCCGGCCAGGGGGACATTTACAAATGCGCGGTGGCTGTCGATGGCCATGGCCGGCTCTGGGTCATCTGGTCGGAACGAAAGGACGGCCATTTTGACATTTGGACCCGATCGGTAGAAGGCGCTCGGCTTTCCTCACCGCAAAGGCTTTCGAATGCTTCAGGAAATGATCACTCCCCCGTCGCGGCCACGGATGCCGATGGCCGAGTGTGGGTCGCCTGGCAAGGCGCGCGCGGGAATGTCTTCCGCATTCTTTCGCGGCGCCAAAAGGATGGCAGCGGATGGACCGACGAAATGGTCGTCAGTTCTCAGAAGCGGAACTGCTGGGCTCCAGCTATCACCACGGATGCGCGATCGGGAGGCAAAGTGGCCATCGCCTGGGACACGTACGACAAGGGCGATTACGACGTCTGGTTGCGTGAATTTGATTCGAAGGGCCGAGCTTCCGCGCCCCGGGTCGTCGCCAATTCGCCGCGTTACGAAGCGCGTCCCAGCCTCGCTTACGATCAAGAAGGCCGGCTCTGGATTGCCTGGGAGGAAAGCGGCCAGACCTGGGGCAAAGATTGGGGCGCGTTGGAACAGACCGGAATTCCGCTCTATGCCGACCGCCAGATTGGCCTGAGGGTTTTGAGCCAAAGCGGCGACTGGCTCGAAACGGCGAACACGTTCACAAATTCGTTGCCGGGCGTTCGGCTCCGCCGCGCTGTCCGTCCGCAGCGCGTGCCGGCGCTGGAGCCGGAAAGCGAAACGCGCCGGCAAGCGCAAGAAGCCGAAACTCGCGCTCGTGTTCCTTACAACAATATTTCAAGAGTCGTGGCGGATCGGGCGGGCCGCATCTGGCTGCTGGCACGCACGCGGCAGTCCGATTTCCGGGCGCCGATTGGTTCGGTCTGGCTGGAGTACGCTTCCTACTACGATGGGGACCGCTGGGTCGGCCCCATTCTCATTCCGCACTCCGACAACTTGCTCTACAACGTTCCGGCCGTGGTTCCGTCACCGGAAGGAGGATTGCTCGTCGCCCACTCGAGCGACCACCGGCAAGACCGGCACATTGTCCGGCGAGGACAAGGCGGCAACGCTGCGTTGGCCGCGGATCGCGATCCGTTTGACAACGACATTTACATCAGCCGGCTGCCGATGAGCGAGGAGCCTGGGAAGCTGAGCTTCAAGGCCGCCGCTCAAGCCCCGGAAGCTCGCCGAGTTCCTTCCCCCGCCACGGTGAAAGAGTTGGAGGATATCGCGAGGTGCCGGGCCCAACGCATCACCGTCGCCGGAAAAAGGCTCCGGCTTCTCCGAGGCGAATTTCATCGCCATACGGAAATCAGCGGCGATGGCGGCAATGATGGACCGTTGGAAGACATGTGGCGCTACGCGATCGATGTGGCGTCGATGGACTGGATTGGCTGCGGCGATCATGACAACGGCAATGGGCGCGAATACACCTGGTGGCTCACGCAAAAGACGACGGATGCGTTTCAGCTTCCGCGGTCCTTTGATCCTCTCTTCACCTATGAGCGGAGCGTGCGCTATCCGGAGGGCCATCGGAACGTGGTCTTTCCCACGCGCGGCATCCGGACGCTTCCCCGGTTGCCGATCCAGAGGGAACAAGACCCCGGCCCGGCGCCGGACACGCAATTGCTTTACAAATATCTCAGGCGCTTCGGCGGCCTCTGCGCGTCGCACACGAGCGCGACCGATATGGGCACCGACTGGCGGGACAACGATCCGGAAGTGGAGCCGTTCGTGGAAATCTATCAAGGGTGCCGCCAGAACTACGAACGGCCGGACGCGCCTCGATGTCCCACGGAGAATGACTCCATCGGCGGCTGGCGGCCGAAAGGATTTGTCAACCACGCACTCCTCAAGGGCTATCGCCTGGCGTTCCAATCCAGCAGCGACCATCGCTCGACGCACATCAGCTACTGCCTGGTGTACGCCGAGGACGCCACGCGTGAAGCCATCGTCCAGGCGATGAAGGCGCGACATACTTACGCCGCGACCGACAACATCATCGCCGACTATCGTTGCACGGCGAACGGCCAAGAGCACATGATGGGCGACGAATTCTCCGCCGCCGAGCCGCCGACGCTTCGGCTCAAGCTTCATGGAACGGCGCCTTTCGCCAAAATCGTGATCGTCAAGAATGATGAATACGTTCACACGGCCACACCCAATACGGCGAAGGTTGAATTGACGTGGACCGATCCCAACCCGACGCCCGGCCAGACGAGCTACTACTACGTGCGTGGCGAGCAGACGGATGGCGAGTTGGTCTGGGCTTCGCCGATGTGGATCGCTTATCGGCCGAAGTAGGCCTGGGAAGCGGGACAAGCCACATGCGGATTTTCCAGTTTGATTCTCGACTTCTGAGCGCGAGGTTGGAGGAACGCCGCCGTTCCCCTCACCCTTCTCTCCCCATGAACGGACCCCTCTCCTGTCCTGCGGACACCCTCTCCCCTTCGGAGGGGGAGAGGGACGGGGTGAGGGGGCTGTTCCGGGGTTCAATGCGCGAAGTTTTGCATGAGAGAATTCTCTCCCCAAAAAGAGGGTTTCGTTCTGGCGCGCTCAACCTGATTGAAGCTCACCGAGACTTTCCCGCGCGGGATCGAATTTCCCCTGTCCCCAAGGGAGAGGGAAGGCGTGAGGCGAAAGGTGCTCTCGAATTGCTTAAAGGCTCAAAGAGCACGCCCGGCGCACTTCACCGATTATGGAAGATAGGGTTGATCTTCTTCCTGCTCTCGGGATCGGCCGTCGCCCACAACCCGGACACCAGCTACACCCGGATCAAAGTTTTCCCGACGGAATTGGAATTCCGATTCACCTTCGACGTCACCACTTTGCTGAGCGTGGCCGATCTGGACGCGAACCGGGACCGGCGCGTGACCCTCGAGGAGTTGTTTCAGAACGCGCTGGTGATCCAGAAATTCCTGCGCGAACACATTTCCATTTCGTTCGATTCCACGAAAGCGGATTTTGGCGAACCGGAGCCGCCCGTTTTTTCGGAGAATGCGCAGTTCGTGCCCGAGAAGGATTATCATCAGACGCTCGCTCATTTTGTCTTTCGCAAAGCCATCCGGGAGATGCCGACGGCGTTCACGCTGTTGTTCGACATCTTTGATCAACTGGGCGAGCGGCACACGAATCTGACCTCCATCGAGCAGAACGGGCAACGGGACGAAGGAATCGTCTTTACCCGATTCGAGCCGGATTATCTCTACGACACCACGGTGTTTGCGCCGCTCTCCGATCTCCTGCTGAGATTTCTCAAGCTGGGCGTGAAGCATATCTTCCTTGGGTACGACCACATTCTGTTTTTGCTCGCGCTGGTGGTCGTGAGCCGGTTTTGGGATCTGGTGAAAATCATTACCGCGTTCACGGTGGCGCACACGATCACGCTGATCCTGGCGGCGCTGGAACTGGTCCGCTTGCCGCCGCGCCTGATCGAGACGGCCATCGCGGTCACGATCATGTATGTGGCGCTGGAGAACTTGTGGGCCAAGGAAGCACGGCATCGCTGGGTGCTCACCTTCGCGTTCGGATTGGTGCACGGGTTTGGGTTCGCGAACGTCTTGCGCGAATTAGGGCTGCCGGCGAAAGGCGTCATCCGATGTTTGCTCTCCTTCAACGTGGGCGTCGAACTCGGCCAGATCGGAATTGTGCTGTTGGTTCTGCCCGTCGCGCTGTGGCTGGGCAAACAATCGTTCTCCCAAAACGCCCGCGTCACCGCTTCGTTGCTCATCTTTCTCTTCGGTCTCGGCTGGTTCGTCGAACGCGCCTTTGGCCTGCGCTTCATGCCGATCTAAAAGGTTGTCATCGGGAGACGCGCTTTGTCATAGTGCGGCACGGCATGAAAAACTGGATCGCAAATTATTTGAACGCGCAAAGAGCCGCCCTGGATTCCATCCCAACGGACGCGGTCGCCCGGATGATCGAAACGCTTCAAACCGCGCTGCGCGAGGACCGCCAGATTTTTGTGTTCGGCAACGGCGGCAGCGCGGCGAACGCCTCGCACTTCGCCACGGACCTGGGCAAAGGATCTTCCGACAAAATCGGCAAACGCTTCCGGGTGTTGTCACTGAACGACAATGTGAGCTGGATGACCGCCCTGGGAAACGATTATGCCTATGAGGATATCTTCGTCCGCCAACTGGAGAATTACGCGCGGCCCGGCGACGTCGTGCTCGCGCTGAGCGTGAGCGGGAATTCTCCGAACGTCGTGAAAGCCTTGGATTGGGCCGCCCAGCACGGCCTGGCCACGATGGCGCTCGTGGGCAAGAAACGCGGTCGCGCGGCCCAACTCGCTCAACAATCGATCGTCATTGATTCGGAACATTTCGGCCGGGTGGAAGATTGCCACATGCACATTTGCCATCTGCTCTGCTACGCGTTCATGGAGAATCCAGCGTGGGGGAAGTCTTAAGGTTTCTACCGCCACCGCACCGCTTCGATCGCTTCCTTCCTCACCGGGATTTTCTTGAAACGTTGCGTGAGTCGCGTGAGCGAATCTTCCACCGCCAGCCGTTCCAAACTCGAAGCGCCGACGAAACCGACGGCGTCCGTGTGGTGGTTGATATAGGCCGCGTCTTCCGGCCGGGCGATGGGCCCGCCGTGCGAGAGGAAGAAGATGTCTTTGCGCACGCGCCGCCCGGCGTCGATCACCGCTTGCACGCGCTTGACGGAATCCTTCATCGTGACCGCCGCGCCTTTGACGCCGATGGAGCCGCCGATGGTTGTGCCCACATGCGCGATGATCGCATCGGCGCCCGCTTCGGCCATGGCTTTCGATTCCTCCGGCGTCGAGACATAAACAATGGTGAACAGATCCATCTTGCGCGCCAACGCGACCATCTCGAACTCCTTCTTCACGCTCATGCCGGTCTCTTCCAGGATTTGGCGGAACATTCCATCGACAATGCAGTGCGTGGGGAAGTTGTTCACGCCGCTGAAGCCCATGTCCTTGATCTGAAGCAGCCAGTGCCACATGCGTCGGCGAGGATCGGTCGCGTGCACGCCGCAAATAACGGGCACTTCCTCGACGATGGGCAAGACTTCATGCTCGCCGATCTCCATCGCGATAGCATTGGCGTCGCCGTAAGCCATCAGGCCGCAAGTCGAGCCGTGGCCGGCCATGCGAAAACGTCCTGAGTTGTAAATGATGATGAGGTCGCCGCCGCCACGCTCAATGAACTTGGCGCTGATGCCGGTGCCGGCGCCCGCCGCAATGATGGGCTGGCCTTTCTTGAGCGTGGCACGCAGGCGTTCGATGACTTCTTTGCGGGGGTAAGGGTTTCCTTTTCCGGTCCAAGGGTTGGGCATGGTTCGGTAATGAGTTAAATTGTTAAAAAGGTTAAAGGGGTTAAAGCGAGATTTGAAGATTTGATCCAGGTCAAAAAAACGTGAGGACGTTGCGTCTTTCCATGAAGATTGGCAACGCCCGAGTCATCCAATGTTCGGGATTGACCGTCTAACAAACGGGAGTAAGCTGTTTTCATCACCAGGCAACGAGTGAGCAAACCTTAAATTGTCCGAATCGTTTTATGGAACAAAAAAACAATCAACCAACGGCCGGCAGTGACACTCGCCGGGAGTTCATCAAGAAAACCGCGACCGCGGCTGCGGCCGTGGCCGCGACCGGCATGTTGAAAACGCCGGTCTATGGGCAGGGCCAAGCACCCGCTCGAGGGCGAGTCATCGGCGCCAACGACCGGATTGCCGTAGCGGTCATCGGCGTCGGTTATGGCATTGGCAAAAACCATCTCAAAGGCATTTACGACAATGCCCGCGCCAACAACGTCGTCGTGGCGGCCGCGTGCGACTTGTTCAACAAGCGCCGGGACTGGGCCAAAGAAACGGCCGGACTGAAAGATTCGGATCTCTACATCGACCACCGAAAACTTCTCGAGAGAAATGATATCGACGCGGTCGTCGTCGCAACTCACGATCCGTGGCACGCGCAGGTGGCCATTGACGCCATGGAGTCCGGCAAGCATGTGTATTGCGAAAAGCCGATGACTCGGTATCTCGGAGAAGCATTCCGGGTTCATGATACCGTTAAACGGACCGGGCGCGTTTTCCAGGTCGGTTCCCAGGGCTGCTCCGCGGTCGGTTGGCACAAAGCAGCCGAACTCATTCAGGCCGGCAAAATCGGAGCGCTGGTTTGGGCGCAAGGTTATTATTGCCGAAATAATCCCAAAGGCGAATGGAACTACACCATCGAAAAGGAATCGACGCCGGAGAATATCGAATGGGATCGCTGGCTTGGGCCCGTCTCCAAACGGCCTTTCAGCGCGGACGCGTTCCATCGCTGGCGCAAATATTATCCGTATTGCGGAGGATTGCTGGGAGACCTGGTTCCGCACCGCTTGCATCCGCTCGTGGTCGCATCCGGCAAACCTGAGTTTCCGACCCGCGTGGTCAGCATCGGCACTAAGAATGTGCACACTGACCGCAACACGCCAGGGACTCCGGAGCGCGACGTGCCCGAACACGTTCAATTGACGGCGGAATTCCCCAGCGGCTTCCTGATCACAGTTACCTGCAGCACGGTCAATGCAAAGAGTCCCGGGTTTGTCATCTACGGACACAAGGCCACAATGGAAATTGGCAATCTGGGTGAACGCATCAAAATGACTCCGGAGAAGGATTTCACGGAAGAGATCGACACCACGGAGCTTGCCGGCTTGCAGCCCGCCGAGGACATCCGCGTGCACGAGAAGAACTGGTTTGATTGCATTCGCACCGGTAAGACGCCCAATGCCAATATCGATCTGGCGGTGAAGGTGCAAACGGTCATCTCGCTGGCCGAGATGTCGGAGCGGTTGAAAATCACCTGCCTCTTCGATGAGAAGACGCGCAAGGTGACGACGGGAGACGGGAAGGTCGTAGAGCCACTGACCTACGGCATGGTGCCCATGTCATAAGGCCAGGAAGAATCTCTCGGCAAACGGGGTTCCGCGGGTTCCGCGGAACCCCGAATTCTTTTCGGCCTTTCTCCCAGCTCAGATTTGGCCAGAGCGCGGGTGTGCAAACAGGTGTTCAGCAGGCAGGGACGCCTTCCACCGCGTCCCATTTGCTTCCTGGAGACTCAGATAAACTGGAGAGCGTACGATGGAAACACGGGAGACCAGAGACGCCGCACTCCATCGGATGAAAACCGTCGCCGTCGCTCGCCGGGCCATGGCGACGCGCTTCGAGATCCTCCTCCACGGCGACGACGTGATCAAGTTGCGCGCCGCGGGTGAGGAAGCCTTGAATGAAGTTGAGAGGCTCGAAGCGCATCTCAGTTTGTACCGCACGGCCAGCGATATCAGCCGCGTGAACGCCCGCGCCAGCGTCGAACCGGTCCGCGTCGAGCCGGGTCTGTTCCGGCTGCTTCAGCACGCGCAAAAATTGCATCGCGAAAGCGGCGGCGTTTTTGACATCACGATTGCCCCGCTGGTTCGATGCTGGGGATTCATGGGCGGCACCGGGCAAATGCCGGAGGAGGAAGAAATCCAGGAAGCCCGGACACGGGTCGGGATGGATCAGATGGCGCTTGGCGAAGAGGATTTTACGGTTCGATTTCTCCGAGAGGGAATGATGTTGGACCTGGGCGCGATCGGCAAAGGATACGCCGTCGAGCGGGCTGCGGAAATCCTCGTCGAAGCCGGCGTGACGAGCGCATTGATCCATGGCGGCACCAGCACGGTCCACGCGGTGGGTTCTCCGCCCGACGCCGAAGCGTGGAAAGTCGCGGTGCAATCGCCCGAAGCCCAAGCGGTGTCCGCCTGCCAATTGTCGCAGACAGAGGCATCGCTGCAATCCCTGGGCGATTCCATACTCGCGGTGGTGCCGTTGAAGGACGAAGCGATGTCGGTTTCCGCCGTGCATGGCCGATCGTTCATGGCGCAGGGAAAAACTTACGGTCACGTGATCGATCCGAGAACGGGGTATCCGGCTCAAAACGCATTGCTGGCCGCGGTCGTGCTTCCCTCCGCAACGGAAACCGACGCCCTCTCGACGGCGTTATTGACGCTGGGCGCCATGGGGCACCGGCAGATTGCAGGGCTGCGCGACGGCATGCGAACGTTGTTGGCTTGCCGAATGGAAGGCGATGAGGAATTACGCGTTGAGTCCCAGGGCATCAACCTTAAAACCGTGTGAAGGGGGATCATGAAAACGGCAGAACATTTTCAAATTCGAGTGTGGCTCATTCAGGCTCTGGTTCTTGGCTCCGTATCTTGCTCTTCCGCAGAAAGCGGCCAGGCCCCGACCGACGCGCCGACAGCGCCACCGCGTTATGAGTTGCGACAGGACCACGACCCGGACGGGATCGGGAAGTTTTACCTCGGTCGCGAAATCGCCCATGTGATGGGGCACCAGGGCGCCGAGTGGCTGGAGCGGCCGGAACGGGAGGAGGAAGAAAAGCCGGAAGCACTGGTGGAGGCTTTGCGGCTCAAGCCGGGCGAAGTCGTGGCGGACATTGGCGCCGGCACCGGATATTTCAGTTGGCGGTTAGCCAAGGCCGTGGGCGGCTCCGGTCTTGTTTACGGTGTGGATATCCAACAGGAAATGCTGGATCTGTTTTCCCGAAAGATGGCCGAGCGTAGAGTGACCAACGCCAAACCCGTCCTCGGCTCGGTCACGGACGTTCGGCTCCCCGCCGGCTCGGTCGATCTTGTGCTGATGGTTGACGTTTATCACGAGTTCTCGCATCCCTACGAAATGATGCAGTCGATCTGCCGGTCGCTCAAGCCGGGCGGACGCGTCGTGTTCGTGGAGTACCGCCTCGAAGATCCGACCGTCCCGATCAAGCGGCTGCACCGCATGTCCGAAGCGCAGGTGCGCAAGGAAGCCGAGCTGCATAAGCTGGCGTGGACCGAGACGATCAAGACTCTGCCCCGGCAGCATGTGATTGTTTTCCGGAAGAAGGGACCGGGAAGAGAGTGAAACTGGCGGACGGGGGGGAACGATGGACCTGGAAAGGGACGATGGGAAGACCGATGCCGCCTTATTTCCCGTCGCGCGATTCCGGGGTAATCGACCACGAATCGGGGCAATTCAGGGACGCCGTGGAACGCGTCCTTACCGCGCGATGGTGAACCCGGGATGGACCATTCGGTAGTGGCCTTCCGTTTCCTCCGACACGGTGAAGCCGAGCCGCTCGTACAGGCTGAGCGCGGGGTTTCCTTTCAACACCTTCAGCCAAACCGTCGCCTTGGAAGTTGCGGCTTCCTTGAGCAGAGCGCGGATCAAGTGCGTGCCGATGCCCTGATTTCTGAACTCGGGCATCAATTGGATGTCTCCCAGAAAGATTGCCTCCGGGTCCCTTCGCACTTTCAAAAAGCCGATGGACTGGCCGTCGTATTCAATCACCTGAGAAATCGATTCATCGAACGTGATGCGGAACAGAAGAGGATTCCATTTGTTGATTTTCTCGAAGTACGGCCGCATCGCGGTGGTGTAAAGTTTGTCGAGAAAGTCCAAATCCTGGCGCGTCGCGGGACGCAGAGTGATCGACGACAGAAGGATCATCGTTCCGGGGGCATTTCCAGTCCGGCCCCATCGCAGGGCGGAGAAATCAGCAGCGCACCAGGACGTTCTGATCGAGCGGTGCGACGCGGTTAATGGCCATGACCCTGTTGATCAGCGTGTCCGTCAGCTCCCGCCCCTTTCGAATCAGCACCATCCCGGTGGAGTTGTAGATTTCCTTGGCCACGATCTGGCCGGGCTTCATCTCGTTCAACAGGATTTCCCGAACGCCTTTGGGCATTTTCGCGACCACCGCCGCCTCCGCCACAGCCTCCACCGCGGCCGGATCGAAGACGGTTCCGGAATGCGCCTTGAGCTGCTTGAGGGCGGGGATGCCTAACGTGTGCAGGCTGCAATACGAGATTGCCGCCACAAGCAGCCGCGCCGGCGCGGGGATCGCATCCCCCTTCAGCCCGTCCGGATATCCTGTGCCATCCCAATTCTCGTGGTGCGCGCGGATGATGCAGCCGGCGGTTTGGAAAATCGCCACATCCGACAGCATCTCTTGCGACTCGATCGGATGCCGTTTGATGAACGCATCCTCTTCTTCGGTTACCTTCCGCGGATTCCGAAGCCAGCGGCCCACCGCCTCACGGTCGATGCCCACCAGTGAGATGTCGTGCAGCGCCGCGGCCCAACACAAATCTTGCGAATCCGCCGCGGATAATTTCAGCGTCTCGCCCATGGTTCGGCACAGAGCGACCGCGCGCATCGCCGTGTTGCCCAAATTGGGATGAAACCGATTGAGCATGCGGAGATAGGTCTCAACCAGCGTCTCCACGTTATTCACCGGCATCGAAACCGGCGAAAGGCCCGCTGCGGCCGTCGTCCTGGAGACGGCCTCGACGGGAATCGCGTCGGCCACCACGCGGGCCGCCTCCCGCGGGGTGGCCACGTCCGATACCAGAAGAGCGCCATGGACCGGCGCCGGAGCGGGCGTGGACTGAGGCGGCGGCGTTTCGTCGATTGATTCCTGCCGCGTGACCGCAGGTTTCAACGCGCGTTCTTTGATGGCCTCCTGTTTCTTGAGTTGAATTCGAATCGTGGCCAGCAAAGCGGAAATGGTGAACGGCTTGGCCAGGTAATCGTCCGCGCCCAACTCCATGGCAAAGCGCCGTCCTTGTTCATCCGGATGCCCCGTCATCAGCACGAACGGAATCGTCGAAGTCAGCGGTTGATACCGGACGGCGGCGAGCGCCGCGTACCCGTCGAAACCCTCCATCTTGATGTCGCTCAGAATCAGGTCGGGCATGTACACCTGTGCCAACTGGACGCCGGCGCGGCCGTTCGCAGCCTCGATGAGTTCAAAGCCGTGCGGCTGTAGGGAGGACACGAGCATCTCGCGAACCTCCGGATCGTCTTCAATGATGAGGATTTTGCGCATGAGGATTCCTCCCGAAAACCGGTGTTGAGGCCGCTCCTCGTGCAAACGCAGGCGTGAATTGGGTTTTCGAGTGCATGGCCAGGCTGCGTGGGAGCTTAACAGATCGTTCCCATCTGTAAATGCGCTAAGATCCGACGCTCGCCATTTCTTCGTTCGTCATGACGTTGATAATCTTGAACTGTTCGGCGTGGAAAGCCGGATCGGCGCGGAAGGAGAGTTTCCCGAAATAGCGCTTCTCCAGTTCGATCAAGAGTTGCTCATCTTCCGTGCGCAGTCGATCAAGCACACTCGGATGAACGATGATTCGGAGCTGGAAATCGGATTCGTCGCGGCTGCGCCGTTTCAAGATTTCACTCAGCTTGCGCTGAATCTCCACGCTCATGGTCAGGGCGCTCTTCACTTTGCCGCGGCCCTTGCAGTAAGGACAATCGTCATAGACCGAAGCCCGGACGCTTTCCGTGTGGCGCTGCCGGGTCATTTCCATCAATCCCAGTTGAGAGATCGGCAGGACGTGGGTTTTCGCGCGGTCGCGCCGCAGCCCCTCTTTGACTCGTTGATAGACGGTTTGCTGGTCGCGCCGCGATTTCATGTCGATGAAGTCGAGCACGATCAACCCGCCCATATTCCGGAGCCGGAGCTGGCGGCAGATTTCGTCGGCCGCCTCCAGGTTCACTTTCACAATCGTCGAATCCTGGTCTTTGCCGGCGTTCTTGTGGCGCCCGGTGTTGACGTCGATAGCGACCAGCGCCTCGGTTTCGTCGATAACGATGTAGCCTCCGCTCTTGAGATGCACCTGCCGGGAGAACGCGGCCTCCAACTGGCGAGTGATGTTGAACCGGTCAAAGATGGGTTGGGAATCGGTGTAGAGTTTGACTTTGGAAACGGAGCGCTTGGAAATGCGCCCGATCATTTCGCGAATCCGCTCATGTTGCTGGAGACTGTCGATCACGATGCGTTCGACGTCTTCGGTGAGAAAGTCGCGGACCGTGCGCTCGATCAGATCCGGCTCCTGAAAAACGCAAGTCGCCGTGGGCTGTTTGTTAATCCGCTCCTGGATGCACTGCCACTCGTCGAGCAGAAACGCCAGATCGCGCACGAAGTACCGCTCTTGCTGGCCTTCGCCGGCGGTGCGGATGATGATGCCCATGCCTTCGGGAATCTTCAGCTTGCGAACGATTCTCTTCAGGCGTTGACGTTCCTCGCCGTTTTCAATCTTCCGCGAGACGCCGCTTTGCTCGGCGTTGGGGAGCAAGACCAGAAAACGTCCCGGCAAGGACAGGTTCGTCGTGACCCGCGGCCCTTTGGTGCCGATCGGCCCTTTGCTCACCTGCACGATGATCTCGGAACCGGGCGGATAAACACGAGGAATGTCTCGCTGGGTGATCCTGGGTTTGTCTCGTCGCTTGGTTTCCCTCTCGACCACTTCAACGCTGCTGTCGAAGCTGGCGGGAACAATGTCCCAATAATGAAGGAAGGCGTTCTTTTCGAATCCGATATCGACAAACGCGGCTTTCAACCCGTCCTCCAGGTTTCTGACTTTGCCCTTGTAAATGCTGCCGACCAATCGTTCATCGCTGGCGCGCTCAATGGTGAACTCTTCGAGTTTGCCTTCCTCCAGGACGGCGACTCGCGTTTCGAGCGACTCGGCGTTGATGACGACTTCCTTGTGGATTCTTTTAACGGGCTTGATCAGGCGCTGGACGCGCTTGATGACATTGGAAGCCGCCGCGCGGAGCGTTTGCACGATCCCTTTGGGCGGCGGTTCGGTCACGGGCACCGGCTGGAATCCCGATTCCTCCTTCACTTCGGCCGGCGTTTCCAGGTGCGGTTCGCGGTAATCGCTCTTCTTGCGCTCCGGGAGGTT